>CAITJJ010000106.1 GCA_903892675.1 uncultured Hyphomicrobiales bacterium
CTCCCCGCTCCCGATATCGCGCGCATGGGCATCGGCTATGTGCCGCAGGGCCGAGGCCTGTTTGCCGGCATGACGGTGGCAGACAATCTTGCGCTCGGCCGCCTCGCCCGCAAAACCGATGGCAGCGACGGCGTCGTCTGGGACGAGGACAGGATATTCGACTACTTCCCGCGCCTGAAGGAACGAATCAACATATCCGCCGACTATCTATCTGGCGGTGAACAGCAAATGGTCGCAGTCGCCCGCGCGCTGTCCGGAAACGTCAAGCTGTTGCTGCTGGACGAACCGTTTGAGGGCCTGTCGCCTGCTATCGTCCTCGAACTTTTCAAGGTGTTCGACGCGCTGCGCAAGGAAATTCCGATTGTCATCGTCGAACACAATCTCGATCTTGTGCTGGCATTGGCCGATCGCGTTTTTGCACTTGAACGTGGCGCTGTGTTCCACCAAGGACCGGCTCAGCCGTTGTTAGACGACCTGAGCTACCGAAAAAAGATATTGTGGATTTGACCGGCGCTCGCGACCTGCTGTTCACTTACTTTAAGCGCATCGCTACATACATGATCGCGCATGCTCGCTTATGGCGCGACAATCGGCTGGCCGGCGAGCGTCGGCTCCTTTACGTCAAGCCCCTCGAACAGGCTGCCTTCTTCGAACCATGACCTCGGAGCCGGCGCGCCCCACAAGGTCTGGCGCTGGGGGTCCTTGAGATCCCATTTGATCGGCTCAAGGTCCGGATCGACGGTCTGGTAATCCGAGCAGTAGATTTCAATGCGATGGCCATCCGGATCGCGCAGATACAGAAAGAAGGCGTTGGAGATGCCGTGCCGGCCCGGCCCGCGCTCGATGTTGCCGAGGTATCCGGTCGTCGCCATCAGATCGAGCAGGTCGATGATGGCAATCGGGTGCGGCACCCAGAACGCGACGTGATGCAAGCGCGGACCGCGCCCATTGGTAAAGGCAATGTCGTGTACGCCGCCCTTGCGATGCGTCCAGGCCGCCCAAAGGCGGTGGGAAACTTCATCTTCCGTGTATTCGGTGACGCGGAATCCGATCTCGTTGTAGAAGGCAACCGCCTCGTCGACATCCGGCGAGAAACAATTGAAGTGATCGATGCGCAACGGCTTGACGCCTTTATACAGAGCATATTTCTGATGGATCGGCGGCAGCCGGTCCATATGCGCATACAGCTCCAGCGGCACGCCTTGGACATCGCAGGTCCGCAAGGTGCGCGACTGAAACGGACGGTCGATCCATTCAATCGGTAAATCCTTCGCCTTAAAGAACGCTTCAGCTCTATCGAGATCACTCTCGTCAAACACTTTGAAGCCGAGATGGCCGGCGCACGGCGTGCTTGCGTGGCGCAGAACGATGCAATGATGGCCGCGCTCTTCGAGCGCTCGCAAATGAATTTCGCTCTTATCCTCGTAGGTGACCTGCAAGCCGAGCGTGTCGACGTAAAAAGCGCGACTCTTGCCGAGATCTGTCACCATCAGCTCGACGTGGCTCAAGCGGACGATATTGAATGGCGGGTAGAGATTGGGTGCGGGAACGGGCATGACTGCTGTCTCCGATGACTAGCTTGGCTTTAACCGCCTAATTTCGAGATCTTGTGCGGCGCTGTCGCGATCGCGATATTCTTTGTTTCCATGTAGAAGTCGAAGGACCAGTCGCCGCCGTCGCGACCGACGCCTGAATTCTTGACGCCGCCAAACGGCGTCGGCAGATGCCGAATATTCTCCGAATTCACCCAGATCATTCCGGCCTCCACGTTTTCGGTGAAGCGCAAGGCTCTGGTCACGTCGGACGTCCAGACATAGGCGGTCAATCCGTAGTCGACGTCGTTGGCGATCTGCAATGCGTCGGCTTCGTCCCTGAACGGAATGGCGGTCAACACCGGGCCGAAGATTTCCTCGCGCGCTATGCGCATCGATTGACTGGCGTCCATAAACAATGTCGGCTCGACATAGCAGCCGCCTCCTGCGCCGTCGGCTTTTCTACCGCCGGTCGCGATCGTGGCTCCCTCGGCGCGCGCAATGTCGAAATAGGATAGCACCTTTTTCTCGTGGAGCGGATGAATCAACGGACCAATGACGGTGTCGGGGTCGAGCGGATGGCCGATTTTGATGCACGCGGCTTTCTCTGCGACTTTTTTGGTGAAGGCATCATAAATGCTTTCTTCGACCAAAAGTCGCGATGATGACGTGCAGCGCTCGCCGTTGAGCGAATAGATCATGAAGACAGCGGCTTCGGCGGCGCGCTCCAGATCCGCGTCGGCAAAGACGACAACCGGGTTTTTGCCGCCGAGCTCGAAATGCAATCGCTTCAATGTCCTGGCGCCCTGCGCCATGATCAGCGAACCGGTGCCGCTTTCGCCGACAAAGCCGATGGCCTTGATCGCCGGATGCTCGGTCAGCGCCTTGCCGGCCTCCTCTCCCAAACCGTTGACCAGATTCCAGACGCCCTTCGGCAGACCGGCCTCTTCGGCGATTTCCACCAGCAGGCGGGCGGTCAGCGGCGACAGTTCGGCCGGCTTGTGGACCACTGTGCATCCGGCCGCCAGCGCCGGCGCTATCTTCCACGTCGAGAGCATAAAAGGCGTATTCCACGGCGTGATGATTCCGACCGGCCCAATCGGTGTTCGCGTGGTGAAGTTCAATTGATCCGGCGCCCGCAGCGCCCGGCCGTCACGCGCCTGCGGCGCCAAATCGGCAAAGAAGCGAAAGTTCTCGGCGCCGCGCAGCGCCGCCTTCGACATGAAGCGATAAGCCTGGCCGGTATCCATACATTCGACCAGCGCGATTTCCTCCGCGCGCGCGACAATCGCATCGGCAACCTTGTGCAGCAACGCCTTGCGCTTGTCGCCATTCAACGCCGCCCAGGCCGGAAACGCCGCCTTGGCCGCCTTGGCGGCGCGATCGATATCCTCGGCCTTGCCGCGCGCGACTCTGGCGAGAGGCTTGAGGTCGACCGGAGAAATGGTTTCAAACGTCTCGCCGGAAGCGGCATCGACCGCCTCTCCCGCGATCTGGTTCTTGACGCCGTCGCGCGCGAAACGCTCCAGGTACGTCGCGGCTTTCCGTTGATTGTCCTGAAAACTGCTCATGATCGCTGCTTCCGCTCAAGCGCGCGCGTCTGCGCATGGATTGCGTGCTTCTTCGGAAAAGCCGCTGGCGTCGGTTCCGCCAGCGAATGCTCGAGCAACTCGAGAAGCCGGTGCAGCGCACGCAGTTTATCGGCGCCGAAGCGCCGGGCTATCTCGCTATAGATTGCTTCGGATTGCGTCCCGACCGTCTCAATCATCGCCATGCCGCGCGGCGAAATCGACACCAGACCTCGCCGCAAATCCTCTGGAATGGTACGGCGCAGGATCAGCTTGCGCTCTTCCAGGTCGCGCAGGATACGCGAGAGCGAAGGCGGCAGTAGAAACGTGACGTCCGCCAGCGCCAGAATTTCGATTTCATCCCTGGCGGTCAGCGCCCGCAACACCCGCCATTGCTGTTCGGTCATGCTGTGCCGCCGCAGCGCAGCCCTGAATTCCCGCATGACGGCCTCGCGCGCCCTCAGTAGCGCCATCGGCAAAGACCGGTCGAAACTGCGCAATTGCTTCGACGTCGATCCCGACTGCGATGAGGCGCTATGCGATCGTGAAGCATTTCGCACGCCTGCTACTTCCCCGTTTCGAGCCAACGCTTCTCGCCGGCATAAAAGGTCTCAAGCAAATCGGGGCGATCTTCGCCAAGCAAATCGGGATTAACCGCATAGCCGCGCTGCAACTGCGTATAGGCCAAAAATTTGTAGGACGGCCGCAAGGTTTTAACGAGATCCCAGTCGACCGGCAAAGTCTCCGCCGGATTCACAGCCCTGATATGATCGCGCTGATAAATCCCTTCGAACGAGGCCAGCCGCCAGCCCGCCTCCGTGCGCTGCACGCGCGAGACAAACCGGCAATACTGAAACGAATCGAACTCGACATTGTCAAATGTCAGGCGGTCGAAAATCGTGGCTTGGCTTTCGATCAGCGCGCGATCGCCGTTAATCTGAAGCACGGTCGGCATGATCCAGTGCTTCGGCGAACTGATGATCGCGCCGGTCCGGCTCATTTTCTTGCGCGAGGCCTCAACGAACTCGGCCGCCGTACCCTCAAACCATGTTGTGCGAACGATCGCGCCGGGCAGAAAACTACCCAACAGGCCATCCCAGTTCTTCACATCGCGATAATGCCTCTCAAGCCTGACGAGATCGAATATCTCGGTGCGATCGAGCAGCCGCTGGAGGCGTTCGTCTTGCATCATCTTCTCCTTGAGATCCCGTCATATGTTTTTAATGGACGCGGCCGCTCCAGGCGCAGCGCCAACAATGCTTTTCAGTTATGATTAACATGTTAAGCATTTGCCGGTCAATCCGCGCCTGCAGAATTTCGTTGTTCAATTGCAATTCAGGCCGCCGTAACAGGCGTCAGCTCTCGGCGATCCGATAGCCGATTCCTGGCTCGGTCAGAATAATGCGCGGATCGTCGGCGTGTTCTTCGACTTTCTGCCGCAGCTGGCCGACATAAACGCGCAGATATTGCGTATCCTCGGTATGCGCCGGGCCCCAGACCGCGGTGAGAATCTGCCGGTGCGTCAGCACACGGCCGGCGTGCTTCGACAGGAACGACAGCAGCTCGAATTCTTTCGGCGTCAGCTTCAGCTCCACGCCGGCGCGGGTGGCCCGGTGACGCACAGCATCAACCTCGAGATTGCCGACGCGCAGCACCGGCACTTCCGCCTTGCGTTGCATGCGGTGGCGCAAGGCGGTGCGCATGCGCGCCAGCAACTCACCGACATTGAACGGTTTGTTGATGTAATCGTCGGCGCCGAGATCGAGCGACTCGATTTTCTCGGTCTCGCGCTCGCGCGCCGACAGAACGATGATCGGCACGTCCGACCATTCGCGCGCGCGCCTGATGACGTCTTTGCCATCGCCGTCGGGCAGGCCGAGATCGAGCAGAACGATATCGGGCGACTCGGCGGCGATGCGCTTGGTCGCCTCCGCAACGGTGCCGGCGCTCGTCATCTCGTAGTTGTTGGCTTCCAGCGCGGGTTTGAGAAAGCGTAGGATAGCGGCCTCGTCATCGACGACCAGGACCTGTGTCTTGCTGCTCATGCCGGAACGTCCTGGCGGGGAAATGTCAAGACAATGCGTGCGCCGGGCCCGGCCGCGTGCGGACTTTCCGCTGCGATCGAGCCGCCATGCGCCTCCATGATGCCCTTGGCTATGGCCAGCCCCAATCCGGTACCCTGCCCGCCATCCGCCAGCGTATCGGCCTTGATGAATTTCTCGAACACCCGCGGCAACGCCTGCGCCGGAATGCCCGGTCCGTCGTCGGTGAACTGCAACGCCACTGTATCGGTACCGACCGCCGCATCGACCAGCAACTTGGACGACGGCGGCGTGTGCGCGATGGCGTTGCCGATCACGTTGCCGATCGCCTGCTCGACCAGGGCGGCGTCAGCGCGAACCAAAGGCAGGTCGGCCGGAAGCGCGACCTCGAATTGCTGTCTGGCGCCGCGGCGTCGCGAAGCGCTGACGACGCGATCGACGATCTCGCGCAAGTCGATCCAGTCGCGCCGCAACTCAAGCGCGCCGGCGTCGATGCGGGTGATGGCGAGCAGGTTGCGCACCATCTCATCGAGCCCCTCGGTTTCCTGCTTGATCTGCAACAACATGTCTTTCTTGACGGTCTCGTCCAGCCGGTCGCCATAGTCGATCAGGCTGGTAGCCGAACCGAGGATCGACGACAGCGGCGTGCGAAAATCGTGCGAGATCGACGCCAGCAGCGTGTTGCGAACGCGCTCGGTCTCGGTCGCGGTTTTCGCGCTGACCATGTCGCGGGCCAGCGACGCGCGCTCGAGAGCGGCGGCGGCCTGCTCGGAAAGCGCGTCGAGCAGCGCGCGCCCTTCCGAATCCAGCGCACCCAGACCCTCCGGCTTGGCGATGCCGATGACACCAAGCGTCTTGTCGCCGATACGCAGCGGCACGAAGTACCACGGCACGGTCGGCAACGTACCGGTATCGGCGCCGGCCGGCTCGCCATGCGTCAGCGCCCAGTGCGCCGCCATCATCGGCGCGGCGTCGAGCGCATCCTCCGGCGGCCAGGCGGCGGTCAAGACGAGATTGCCGTCGCTTTCAAGGAGGACGACCACGGCGCGGCCGAGACTGGCATGGATTTCACTCGCCGCGCCTTCGGCCACCGCATCGAACGACGCCAGCCCGGACAGGCGGCGGGTGAATTCATAGAGCCGGCGCATTGCCCGCATGCGGCCGGCGGCTACCGTGGCCTGCTCGCGCACGCGGCCGCCGAGCGCCGAGGTGATGACCGCCACGATCAGGAAAATGACCAGCGCCAGAAGCTCGTAAGGCTCGGCGATGGTGAACGTGTAGACCGGCGGGATGAAGAAGAAATTGAAGGTGAGGAACGACAGGACCGACGCATAGATCGCCGGCCAGATGCCGAAGTTCACCGCCATCAACACGACGGCGACAAGAAACAGCATCGACAGATTGGGAATCGGCGTCAGAGGGGTCAGCAACTTGCCGATAGCGACGGCGGCGACGATCGCCAAGGTTGCATAGACGAAAGGCAGCGGCGCGAGCGCGGATCCGGCGCGCCGGCGCAACGGTGGCGGCGCCGCTTCCGACTGCCGCGTCACCAGATGAATGGCGATATCCTGGGCGCGGCGCGCCAGCTCGATCGGCAGCGATCTGTGCAACAATTCGCTGAGAAAGCGGCCTTGCGAGCGGCCGATGACGATCTGCGTCACGTTCTCGAATTTGGCGAAGCGCAGCACCTCCTCCGGCAGATCGTTGCCCGTCAGCGTCTGGGTTTCGCCGCCGAGCGTCTGCGCCAGCTTCATCGCCTCGTCGATTCGCACCCTTGCGGAATCGTCGAGATGGCCGCCCGGGCGCTCAACCGTCACGGCAAGCCACGGCGCGTCCATCAGATCGGCGAGCCGTTTGGCGGTGCGCACCACGGCCGGCGAATTGGAATCTGGCCCGATGCAGGCGAGAATGCGTTCGCCGGCCGCCCACGGCCCCTCGATGGCATGAGCCTGCATGCGCGACACGAGATCCGCGTCGATGCGCTCGGCGGCGCGCCGCAACGCCAATTCACGCAACGCGGTCAGGTTCTGCGGCTTGAAAAAGCTTTCGACCGCGCGCGCCGCGGTGTCCTGCACATAGACCTTGCCTTCGGCCAGCCGCTTGAGCAATTCATCGGGCGGGAAGTCGACCAGGATGATTTCATCGGCCTTGTCGAACACCGTGTCTGGCACGGTCTCGCGCACCCGCACCTTGGTGATTTTCAGCACCACATCGTTGAGGCTTTCGAGGTGCTGGATGTTCAGCGTCGTCCACACATCGATGCCGGCGGCGAGCAATTCGTCGATGTCCTGCCAGCGCTTCGGATGGCGGCTGCCCGGCACATTGGTGTGCGCGTATTCGTCGACCAGCAGCAGGCCGGGACGGCGCTTGAGCGCCGCGTCCAGATCGAACTCCTTCATGATCTGATTGCGATAGACGATCGGCAGGCGCGGCAGAACGTCGAAGCCTTCGAGCTGACGCTCGGTTTCGCGGCGGCCATGCGTCTCGATCAGTCCGGCGACGACATCGCGGCCGCCCGCCTTTTCCGACTGGGCGGCCGAGAGCATGGCGAAGGTTTTCCCGACCCCAGGCGCAGCGCCGAGAAAGATCTTCAAATGGCCGCGCCCTTCCTTGCGGGCGAGCGCAAGAAGGGCGTCGGGGGAAGCGCGTTGCTCGGGATCGAAGGCCATGCCGCTCCTTTTTAGAGCGGCATTCTACGACTTCAAGGCATCGAGCGCGAGGTTGAGCTTGAGCACATTGACCCGGGGCTCACCGAGCAGGCCCAAAGTGCGGCCCTCGACCTGACCCTCGACCAGTGTACGCACGCTGGTTTCCGGCAGGCCGCGCGCCTTGGCAACCCGCGACACCTGGAACAGGGCCGCCGCCGGGGAAATGTCCGGGTCGAGACCGCTGCCCGAGGTGGTCACCAGATCGACCGGCACCGCCGCGTTCGGGTTCTCGGCCTTGAGCCGGTCGACGTCGCCTTTGAGACGGTCGGCCAGCGCCTTGCTGGTAGGTCCGAGGTTGGAGCCCATCGAATTGGCAGCATTGTACGGCGCGTCAATGGTCTTGGTGGAATCCTTGGGGTCCGGCGCATTGGTTGCGGACGGGCGACCCTGGAAATATTTGTCGCTGGCAAAGGCCTGGCCGATCAGCGCCGAGCCGATGACCTTGCCGTCCTTCTCGATCAGGCTGCCTTGCGCCTGGTTCGGGAAGATCGCGCCGGCGATGCCGGTCATGGCCAGTGGGTAGGCCAGGCCGGTGATGAGCGTCAGCAGGACGAGGACGACGATGGCGGGGCGGATTTCTTTAAGCATGACTCTCTCCTTAATTGCGCGTGATCTTTTCCGAAAACCGGTATCCACTTTTCGGGATCACGCGAGTCTCCTACACCAAGTGCAAAGCGTTGACGGCAAGGTCGATGACCTTGATGCCGATGAACGGCAGCACGATGCCGCCCAGGCCATAGATCAGCAGGTTGCGCTGCAACAGCGGACCGGCACCAATGGCACGATAGGCGACGCCTTTGAGCGCCAGCGGGATCAGCGCGATGATGATCAGCGCGTTGAAGATGATGGCCGACAGAATGGCGCTCTGCGGCGTGGCGAGTTGCATGACATTGAGCACAGCCAGTTGCGGGTAGAAGGCGAGGAAGATCGCCGGAATGATGGCGAAATATTTTGCTACATCGTTGGCGATCGAGAATGTCGTCAGCGCGCCGCGCGTCATCAGGAGTTGCTTGCCGATTTCGACCACCTCGATCAGCTTGGTCGGATCGGAATCGAGGTCGACCATGTTGCCGGCTTCGCGCGCCGCCTGCGTGCCGCTCTGCATGGCGACACCGACATCGGCCTGGGCAAGTGCCGGCGCATCGTTTGTGCCGTCGCCGCACATGGCGATCAGACGGCCCTGCGCCTGCTCGGTGCGGATGTAGCGCAGCTTGTCCTCGGGCGTTGCTTCGGCGATGAAGTCGTCGACGCCGGCTTCCGAGGCAATGGAGGCCGCCGTCACCGGGTTGTCGCCGGTGATCATCACGGTCTTGATGCCCATGCGGCGCAGCGCGGCGAAACGCTCCTTCACATCCGGCTTGACCACGTCCTTGAGATGGATGACGCCGAGAATGCGCTCGCCATCGACCAGGCCGAGCGGCGTGCCGCCAGCGCGGGCGATGCGATCGACCGCGGCGCGGAAGGCGGCAGGTTCCGGCACGTCGCGGCCGGCCTCTTTGCGCGCGAAAGCGAGCACCGAATCGATCGCGCCCTTGCGCAGCTTCCGGTCGCCGATATCGACGCCGGACAGACGGGTGGTAGCCGAGAATTCGATGAATTTGGCGCCGGCCGGCGCCACGTCGCGCTTGACGTTGTACTTTTCCTGCATCAGCAGCACGATAGAACGGCCCTCCGCCGTCTCGTCGGCGTTGCTGGCGAGCAGCGCGGCTTCAGCAGCCTCGCGCTCGGTGACGCCCGGCACCACGACGATCTCTGTCGCCAGGCGATTGCCAAAAGTAATCGTGCCAGTCTTGTCGAGCAGAAGCGTATCGACGTCGCCTGCGGCTTCGACGGCGCGCCCGGACATCGACAGGACGTTGAAGCGCACCAGCCGGTCCATGCCGGCAATGCCGATGGCTGACAAAAGCGCGCCGATGGTGGTGGGGATCAACGTCACAAACAACGCCACCAGGATGACCACCGACACCGCGCCGCCGGCGTAGGCGGCATAGCTCGGAATCGTCACAGTCGCGAACACGAAGATGATGGTGAGGCCGATCAGCAAGATATTGAGCGCGATCTCGTTCGGCGTCTTCTGACGTTCGGCGCCCTCGACCAGTTTGATCATGCGGTCGAGAAACGAGGTGCCGGGCGAGGATGTGATGCGCACGACGATGCGGTCGGACAGCACGGTGGTGCCGCCAGTGACGGCCGAGCGATCGCCGCCGGACTCACGGATCACCGGCGCGGATTCACCCGTTATCGCGGCTTCGTTGACCGAGGCAATGCCCTCGATGACGTCGCCGTCACCGGGAATGATGTCGCCCGGTTCACAGACGACCAGATCGCCGGCTTCCAGCTCCTCGGCCGAGATTCCTTCATATAGCTCGGTGTTGTCAGCGTTCAGGATGCGTTTGGCGCGCGTCTGCGTGCGCGTCGTGCGCAGCGCATCGGCCTGCGCCTTGCCGCGGCCTTCCGCCACCGCCTCGGCGAAATTGGCGAACAGCACGGTGAACCACAGCCACAGCACGATCTGGAAGGTGAAGCCGAGATCGGACTGATGCTGGACGATGTCGCGCACCAGCAGCACCGTGGTCAACACGGTGACGACTTCGAGCACGAAGATCACCGGGTTCTTGATCAACGTCGCCGGGTTGAGCTTGACGAAGCTCTGGCCGATCGCCGGGATCACGATCTTCGGGTCGAACAGCGTGGAAACCGGCATCCGCTTGCGCAATTTGGTCGTATCCATTGCCGTAACTCCAATTAAAATCCGTTTAGAACACGGTGCCCGCGAGCATCGCGAGATGCTCGACGATCGGCCCGAGCGCGAGCACGGGGAAGAACGTAAGGCCGCCGACAACCAGGATGACGCCGACGGTGAGACCGACGAACAGGCCGCCGGTGGTCGGGAACGTGCCGGCCGAGGGCGCGATGATCTTCTTCTCGACCAGCGAGCCGGCAATCGCCATGGCAGGAATGATCATGAAAAATCGGCCGACGAACATCGCCACCGCGCCGGTGATGTTGAAGAACATCGTATTGGCGGTGATGCCGCCGAACGCAGAGCCGTTATTGGCGGTGCTCGAGACGTAAAGGTAGAGCATCTCCGAGAAGCCATGCGGCCCGGAATTGCCAAGTTGCGGCAGCGCCTGCGGATTGACAGCGGCAACCGCAGTCCAGCCCAACATCATCAGTGGCATTGCCAGGATGGCGAGCATGGCCATCTTGACTTCCTTTGCCTCGATCTTCTTGCCGACATATTCCGGCGTGCGGCCGACCATCAGCCCGGCGATGAAGATCGTCACGATAACGAACAGCAACATGCCGTAGAGGCCGGCGCCGACGCCGCCGATGACGATTTCGCCAAGCTGCATGTTGATCAGTGGGATCATGCCGCCGAGCGCGGTGAAACTGTCATGCATGGCGTTGACCGCGCCACACGACGCCGCCGTGGTGATGACGGCGAACAGCGCGGATGCGACGATGCCAAAGCGGACTTCCTTGCCTTCCATATTGCCGCCGGAAATTCCGAGCGCATTGAGCGTGGCGGTACCGTTGGCTTCGGCCCAGTAACAGAAGGCAACGCCGGCGACGAACAGGATGCCCATCACCGCGAGGATCGCCCAGCCCTGACGCTGGTTACCGACCATGCGACCGAACACGTTGGTCAGCGCCGCGCCGAGGAGGAAGATCGACAGCATCTGGACGAAGTTCGACAGCGCGGTTGGATTTTCGAACGGATGCGCGGCATTGGCATTGAAGAAACCGCCGCCATTGGTGCCGAGCATCTTGATCGCGACCTGCGAGGCCACCGGGCCGACCGCGATGGTCTGCTTGGCGCCTTCAAGCGTTGTAGCGTCGACGTAAGCGCCAAGCGTTTGCGACATGCCCTGCCACACCAGGAACAAGGCATAAGCGATGCAGATCGGCAGCAGGATGTAGAGCGTGCAACGGGTGATATCGACCCAGAAATTGCCGACGGTCTTGGCCGAGGCGCGGGCGAAACCGCGAATCAGCGCGACCGCCAGGACTATGCCGGTCGCCGCCGACAGGAAATTCTGGTGCGTCAGACCAAGCATCTGCGTGAGGTATGACATCGTCCCCTCGCCGCCGTAGTTCTGCCAGTTGGTGTTGGTGATGAAGCTGACCGCCGTGTTGAAGGCGAGATCCGGCGCGACGTTGGCTTGCTCGGCCGGATTAAACGGCAGCGAGGCTTGAACGCGCAGCAATGCATAGAGGAAGAGGAAACCGGCGACATGAAACAGCAGCATGGCGACCGTGTAGGTCAGCCAGTGCTGTTCGCGTTTGTCATCGACGCCGCCGACCCAATAAATGGCGGCTTCCACCGGCCGCAGCACCGGAGAAAGAAAGGTGCGCTCGCCGGCAAAGACGCGCGTCATATAGCCGCCAACGAGCGGCGTCAGCGCGACAAGAATCGCACAGAAAAGAAGAATTTGAATCCAGCCAATAACAGTCATGACACGCCTCTTTGATTGCGCACGAATTTCTTCCGCGCGTCAGAATTTCTCCGGCCGCACCAGCGCGTAGGTGAGATAAAACAGCAATCCCGCGGCAACGATGGCGGCGAGTGTGTAATCTAGGGTCATAGGGTTCTCCGATTTTCTTGCGCCTGATCGCGCGTCAGAGCCTGTCGCAGGCGTAGGCGTAGCCGATCGACAACGCGAACAAGCCAATTCCAAGTGCCAGTAAGATGAGATCGAGCATGGTCTGCGCCCTTCAAATGAATTCCGGAGCGAGCTTGCACGTAGGCTTTGCACCGTAAGGAAGCGATGCGAAATGCGGTTGCGCTGTATCAAGAAGATATAAAGATCGCGGGTTGCCACTGTTTGCCGGGCAAATAAATTGCCCTTTATGAAGCGTTTACGCGCAGGCCCCTATTTCCCAATCGCATTCCTATGCGGCACCGCACACATTGCCGGCATGGAGGCAGCAAGCCTCTGCGAAAAGGAGTGGCCACCATGGTCGCCCTGCTGGTTGAGCACCTCAAGCTCGTCATTCTGGCCCTGCTGATCGGCTCACTTATTGGCCTTTGGCATCTCGGTGGGCCGCAGGCCACGCCGCGGCGTCGCGTTGTGCGCCGGCGTCAGGCCCGCCTGGCCTCGGCTCGCCATTAAAGGAGACGGACAATGTCTGTCATCACACATAGGAATTCGCCCGAATCGCGCGCTTTCGGACGGACCGAGCGCGATTTCGCCTCAGAGGGCGCTACCGCATCGAATCTCACTTTCGCACGGCAGAACTCAAACCGGCATTTCTGGCGACGCGCCCGGGCTTTGATCCGGCGCGCCTATGGCCCGCTGATCGTCTACGCCATTCTCATCATCGCTCTGGTAACAGCCATTGCACTCCGCGTGGCGGTCTGGGTGCCGATGTATTGGCGCTGAGTGGTTTTGATATTCGTCACTCGTGTTAACGGAGAAGTATCATGAAGCATACGGAACCTCCCTCGTTGAAGGACTGTTCGAAGACTTTGCAATTTCGCATTGGCCGCAACAGCCGCGGTCAATGGGTGGTGCAAGACGAGAAATGCACCTGCGGCGGTTTGTTTATCGACCGCACACAAGCACTCCGCTTCGCCATGTTTGAGAATGGGCGCAATCCGCAAGCTGTCGTCATGGTCCCCGGCGTGATCGAGCTTGATTTGAACCGCACCGCCAAGGCGGCTTGAGTCGCCAACGTCGCAAGAGGCTAAGACCATGCCCATTGGCCGCCACATCGCCAAGCTATCAGGCTACGCCCCAGCCTTGCCGACGCCGTTCGACCTGGACGGCGGCGTCGACATCGCCGCGTTCGAGAATTTATGCGGCCTGCAGATCGCGCGAGGCGCCACCGCACTGGTGGTCGGCGGCACGACCGGCGAAGCGCCCACGCTGAGCCCGGCTGAACACGTCATGCTGATCCAGATCGCCGTCGGCGTTGCGCGCAGCCAGGTCCCGGTGATCGCCGGAGCCGGCTCCAATTCCACAAGCCACGCCATCGAACTGACCAGAGAAGCGGAAGCCGCCGGCGCCGACGGCATTCTCTCGGTCGTGCCCTATTACAACAAACCGACGCAGACCGGCATGTATGAGCATTTCCGCGCGATTGCCCAAGCGACCGCTTTGCCAATCATTCTCTACGATGTGCCGTCGCGCACGGTCTGCGGTCTTGCCGACGAGACCGTCGCACGCCTAGCGGAGTTGCCGCGAATTATCGGCCTCAAGGATGCTACCGGTGACATTGCCCGCCCCGCGCGGCTGCGCGCGCTGCTCGGCCAGGATTTCAGATTGCTGACCGGCGACGACGCCACCGCGCTGGCCTTCATCGCGCAGGGCGGCAATGGCTGCATTTCCGTTACCTCGAACATCGCACCCGGCCTCTGCCGCAACATGTTCCTGGCTTGCCGGCAGGGGCAGATCGCAACCGCGCAGCGGTGGGCGGCGCCGATTGCGCAATTGACCACCCCGCTCTTTCGGGAAACCAGCCCGGCACCGCTCAAATATGCGCTCAGCCTGCTCGGATTGATGTCGCCTAAAGTTCGTCTGCCACTCGTTGAACCGACCGACCAAACCCGGGCGGAAGTCGCCGCCGCTGTCGTTCAACTCAATGAGCAGTATGCCGACCTCATGATCGGATCCTTCGGCACCGCCGCCAACCGCAGGCGCGCGGCGCGGGCCAACTAATTCCTGCTGCGCCACACTTTATACCTCGCTTATGCGCAAGCTCCTATTTCCCAATCGAATCCTTGCGCCGCCGCCCTCACATCAGGGGCGCGGCGGCGTCGCGTCGCCGCAAGACCAATAAGGAGTGACGGCAATGACTGCCCTTGTCCTCGAAAACCTCGCAACGCTGCCGGCTCAGGCGCAAAGCCTGCGCGTGCTGCTGGCGCGCTGGGCGCGGACGCTCAATAGACTCGTCAGCGCGCGGGCCGCGCGCCATGTCCCGGAGTGGCGGATCCAGGAAGTTAAGAGCCAGATCAAGCGCTATCGGCGGTCTTGTTCGCCACGTTGAACAATGCCGCCGCGTCCCGCCAGCGAATGGCCCGCAAGATACGACCGACCTAGGTAGCTTTTTTCGGCATTTATCTGTGAGCGGCTTGTCCATGATCTGGCTGCGGCGGTCGTCACCACTGGCGCAGCAATCCGATGGCCCATAGGATTGACTCGCTTTGAAAGGGACACCGCCGCATGGGCGCTCACCATCTCTTATCGGCGGACGCCGGCACCGTGCATCGCGGCACATTCGATGCCGCTTTTCCCGCCGTCCTGACGATTAATTCCGGCGACACGGTCGAGGTAACGTCCCTATCGGGCGACGTAGCCGACCTCCCGGCAGCCGGCTCCGGCTTCACCATTTCCGCCGCCCATCGCAACGTGCTCGATCAGGTCGCGCCAGGGCTTGGTCCGCATTTCATGACCGGGCCAATTGCCGTCAAAGGCGCGATGCCGGGCGACGAATTGATCGTCGATATCCTGGCCGTCGAACTGGCCTTCGACTGGGGCTGGAACCTGATCCGGGCCGGCAAAGGCACTCTGCCCGACGACTTTCCCAACGAGCGCCGCATGCATATCGGCATCGACCGCGAGCGCCGGATCGTGAAGATGCCGTGGGGCCTCGAACTTCCCGCCGCACCGTTTTTTGGCATTGTCGGCGTCGCGCCGCCGCCGAGCGACGGGCCGCAGACCTCGGTCATCCCGCGCGCCTGGGGCGGCAATATCGATTGCAGGCATCTCGGCGCCGGCGCGCGGCTGCATCTGCCGGTGTTCAACGAAGGCGCGCTGCTGTCGGCGGGCGACGGGCACGCGGCGCAAGGCGACGGCGAGGTATGCCTCACCGCGGTCGAGACCGGTCTGCGCGGCACGTTGCGCCTCTCGGTCGCCGAGGGCACCGGCATTACCGGTCCCTGGGCCGAGACGCCAACGCATATCATCGCGATGGCGTTCGACCCCGATCTCGATGTCGCGGCGCAATCGGCGGTGCGCAACATGGTTCGGCTGATCGAACGCTTCGGCGGACTGGCCGCCGCCGACGCCTATACACTTTGCAGCGTCGCTGCCGACGTGCATGTGACACAGCTCGTCAACGTCCACAAAGGCGCGCATGTCATGCTGGCGAAGTCGGCGCTGGGGATTTAACCGCGATTCACAATCAGCGCCACCGGCCCGCCACCATCCGGCCCCTGATGTTCGGCGCCGCCGGATACATAAATTTCCGCGTGACCAACAAGCCCCGCCAAAGCGCCGCAGACAAAGGCTCGCGCATGCCGCGTCGAGGATATATCGCTGTCGTCGAGCATGGTGTGGCGGTTGCCGCGCAGTCGGCCATCATGGCTGGCCTCGGCTTTGCCAAGCACGGCGACGAGACGCTGGCGGTCGGCGGCGTTGAGTTGCCCAGACGAGGATAGCCCAAGCCGGGACAACGCCTCGCGCACCGGCTCGATGTCGATGGCGTCACGCATCACCGCGTGATCGATCGTGAGCGGCCCGGAACATTGCGCCGACATGCCGAGAACGACAATCTCATGATTGGTCAGTTCGATGCCCGCCGATGTACTGGCCCGGCCAGACCACAGATCCCAGTTCGCGCCGATATCGGCATCGCTGACGCAGGCTGCGTCAATTTCACCGAGCGCCACCGCGGCGCCGAGGGCGCTGGCCGCTCGCGACAGGCCCATCGATCTCAATGTGTCTCGCGTCGCGACGCTGCCGCCTCGCGCATCGACTTCGGCCAGCCTTTGGGCCGACAGCAACGGACACTTGATCTGGACAAAATGAACGTCGTTCGCGTTGGCAATGCCGGCATCGCGCATCGCAGCCCGCACGCCGGCCGCGACCTGCTCGACTTCGCCCAGGCGCCCCAACTGCTCGAATGGCAGTGCGTCAGTATGCGCACGGCCGATGGCCAGCGCCGGCGAAGCGCCACTTTCGCCCTCGCCGCGCTCGAACACGACCCAATGCGGCGCCATCGCGCCTTCGGTGCCGCCGGACATCACCAGGCAAATTCGATCGGCAATGTCCACGGGCAGGTACCGTCGAAACAGCGCGATCAGGCTCGACGTCGCCAGACCGCGGCTGAAATCATTGACCAGACCGTTGCCCTCGGTCTTGCCCAGAACCGCGAGCACGCCCCCTGGCTCGATGCGCCCGGCGGCAATCGCGGCAGCGATGCCGCTGACATCATCCGGCGACCGCGCGGCGATACGATGCACTTTCGCGACGGGCACGGCTCAACCCATCGCAAATTCGTCTTTGCGATGCGCCCATCCGGTGATCTTCGATTCGATCAGCGAGAAAATCGCATAGAGAGCGACGCCGAGGAACGCAAGGATGATCAGTCCGGCAAAGACCAGCGGCACATCGAAATTCGACGATGCGATCATCATCACGTTGCCGATGCCCCGGTTGGAGGCGACCGTTTCCGAGATTACGGTGCCGACAAAGGCCAACGTCACCGCGACTTTCAAGGAGGCGAAGAAGAACGGCATGGTCCGCGGCAGGCCGACATTCCACAGAATATCCAGTTTGGTCGCCCTTAGCGCGCGCATGACGTCTTCGAGTTCCGGTTCGGTGGTGGCAAGGCCGGTCGCCACGTTCACGACAATCGGGAAGATGCACATGATCATCGCCGTTAGCACGGCCGGAACAGTGCCGGAGCCGAACCACAGCACGAAGATCGGCACTACGGCGACTTTGGGAATCGAGGCGAAACCGACCAGCAGTGGATAGGCGACATCATAGGCAAGCCGCGACGATCCGATCAGCACGCCAAGCGCGATGCCGATGAATATCCCGAAGCCGAAACCGACAAGCGTTGTGTAAAGAGTCTGCAACGTATGCGGCCACAGCGCCGGTCCGCGCTGCACCAGTGTCACAATGATCTGGCTGGGCTTCGGCACAATGATATCGCTGACGTTAAACAGCCAGCACAGCGCCTCCCACAGCACAAAGAAGCCAACAATAAGAACGGCGGACCAGACTTTCCGGCGGGCTTGCGGACTCATTACACGGTCTCCTTTACCGGCCGCTGCGCCACGATCAGTTCGCGCAGCCGCTGCGTCATGGATACGAAAGTCGGCGTGTAGGACATGTCGATGGTACGGGGCCGCGGAAACGGCACTTCGGCATCGTCGACGATCTGGCCAGGCCGCGTCCGCATGACGCAGATGCGGGTGGCGAGATAGCCGGCCTCCTTCAGGTCGTGAGTAACCAGCAGCACCGTGGGCTTGAGTTTCATCCACAATTCCTGCATCACCGCCCACAATTCCTCGCGCGTGAACTGGTCGAGCGCGCCGAACGGTTCGTCGAGCAGCAACAATTGCGGCTCATGAATGAGCGCACGGCACAGCGAGGCGCGCTGCAACATGCCGCCGGACAATTGCCAGGGATGCTTGTCGCCGAAATTGGCAAGACCGACTTCCTTCAGCAGCGCGTCGGCCCGATCGCGAAACTCTGTTTTCTTCTTGCTGCCGTATTCCTGCCGGAACGGCGGTACGATCTTGAGCGGCATCATGACATTGTCGCGCACCGTGAGCCACGGCAGCATGGTCGGATTTTGAAACGCCATGCCGACGCGAATTGGCGTCGCGCCAACCTCACGTCCGGCGACATAGACGTAGCCTTCCGAAGCAGTGATCAGCCCGGTGACCAGCTTGAGAATCGTCGACTTGCCGCAGCCGGACGGCCCGACCAAAGCGACGAAATCGCCCTGGTTGACGAGCAAGTTGGTCAGGCCGAGCGCGGTCACCTGCTTGTCAGCGCGCCCATAAGTGAGCGTGACATTTTCCAGCTCAATAAAGGTCTCATCCGTTCTTGGCAGTTCGGTCGCGGTCATCATGCAATCTGTTCCCTTCGCCCGGCAGAGCGTTGAGCGGTGATCGCCTGCATCGTATGTTCGGCGTTGCGGACTTGCGGCTTTGGCATTTGCTGGATTTTGTGCACCGACTGGCCCCAGCCTTTGGTGTCCATCAGCTTGCGGTCCTTCATAACGAAGCGGCCGCGCACAATCGTGTGGATCGGCAGCCCTTTCACCTTGCGGCCGTCCCAGGGCGATATCTTCGATCGCGACTGAATGTCGGCGTCGCGGATCGTGTGCTCGCGGCCGAGATCGACAATGGCGATGTCCGCGTCGGAGCCCGGCAGCAACGCGCCCTTGCGCGGATAGAGGCCCCAGATGCGCGCCGGATTGTACGCACTCATGCGCACATAGGCGGAAATCGACATGCGGCCGGCGTTCACCTCGGTCAGCATCAAGGGCATTTGGGTTTCGACACCGGGAAATCCGCAATCGACGGTCCAGATATCGTTGCGGGTTTTTTCCTCCGGCGCATGCGGCGCGTGATCGGTGGCGATGACGTCGATGGCGCCATCGATCAGCGCCCGCCAGATCGGCTCCTGGTTACGGCTCTCTCGCACCGGCGGATTGACGGCAATAACGCCGGGCACGCGCGTGTAGTCGTCGGTCGACAGCATTAAGTAGTGCGGACAGGTTTCGCCGGTGATATCGACGCCACGCGCCTTGGCCTCGCGCAGCGGCCGTAACTCGTCAGCGCTCGAAATGTGCAACACATGAATGCGGGCACCGGTCCATTCGGCAAGAATGGCGGCGCGGCTGACCGCTTCGATCGCGACCACCGGCGGCCGCGCCGCCAGATGCGCGAACTGATCGTGAATGCCGGCGGCCATCAGCCGCTTCTGCCGCCGCTCCATGATGTCGTTGTTCTCGGCGTGCAGCGAGACGCGCTTGCCGCTTGCCGCCGCCACCTCGAAGAGCTCCAACGTCGCTCCGGTGTCGGGCGACGCGATCTTGCCGAATGTGTTGCCCATATAAAGCTTGAAACCAATGATGCCGCCATCGAGCAGTTCTGGCACCGTCGCGAGGTTTTCATCGCCGAGAAGGCCGTAAAGGCCGAAGTCTATATGCGCCTTCGACGCGGCAATGGCATGCTTGGCGGCGAGGATGTCGCCATCGGCGGTCGGTGGAATGGTGTTCGGCATGTCAAACACGCAGGTCACGCCACCGAAGGCCGCTGCCGCGGTGCCGCTTTCCCAGTCCTCCTTGTGCGGATAACCCGGATCGCGGAAATGAACGTGGTCGTCGATGGCGCCGGGCAAGATGTGCATGCCGGCTGCGTCGAACACTTCTTTCGCCGGCGGCATAGCGCTGTCGGCGCCGATGGCGAGGATCCGGCCATCCTTGATAGCAATGCTGGCCTCGATTACTGCATCCGGCGACACCACTTTGCCGTTGCGGATCACAAGGTCGGCGGTCATGGCTGTCATCGCGTTCATCGTGTCACTCACAGCATCGCCCAGCCGCCATCGACCGGCAAATCGATGCCGGTGAGCTGACGAGAAACATCGCTCGCAAGAAACAAGCAGGCATTGGCGACGTCGGCATCCTCCGTGACGCGCTTGAGCGCGTAGTCGGCGGCATGGCGCTCCATCGCTTCTTCAAGCGTGATGCCGAGGCGCTTGGCCATGTCGGCGCAGACTTTGTCGCGGAAACGTGGCCCGTCGACCATGCCGGGCGCCACGTTGTTGACGTTGATGTTGTACTGGCCGACTTCGAGGGCAAAACTCTTGGTAATGCCGCGCAGGCCCCATTTCGACGCCGAATAGGCCATGCGGCCGGCGCGCCCGCGCATGCCGAACGTGCCGCCGACATTGACCACCTTGCCGTAGCGTTGCGCGATCATGGTCGGCAGAACGCTGCGCATCGTATGAAAACAGCCATTCATGTTGAGCGTGACGATCTCGTCGAATTCCTCCGGCGTCGTCTCGACGCCGGTTTTGCCGACCGGACCGGAACCACCGGCGACATTGACCAGAATGTCGATGCGGTCGCCGAAGGCTTCCCTGGTTCTGGCGGCGGCAACATCGCATTGCGCCGGATCGGTCAGATCGCACGGCACGATGATCACCTGCGCGCCCATCTTCGCAACTTCAGCGGCGACCGGCTCGATCGCTGCGACATCGCGGCCGAGCAGCGCCAATTTCGCTCCTTCCGCGGCGAAAGCCGTGGTGATCGCCGCCCCCATCCCCTTGGCCGGGCCGGTGATCATCGCGACTTTGCCTTGGAGCTTCAGTTCCATCGCCGCACCTTGGGAAAAATCGGGAAGGCAGCCGCTCCTCTCGCAAAAGAGGAGCGGCCGAGTTTGCGGGTCGTCCTAGAACAGCTTGTGCGGCAGTTCCGTTGCCGGCGGCAGGAACGAGCCATCCCAGACTTCGCTGATCGCCGGCGAGCGCGGCAGGGAAAGCGCATCGACCATGATGTCGATCGACTTCTTCAAGCGAACTTCGTCGATGCTGCCGAGACCGATCTTCTTGATCTCGGGATGGTTCATCTCGTCGGCGAAGGTCGCGTCAAAACGCTCGCGCTCGAGTTTGCCGTTGATCAGCGGCTCGCGCTTGGCGACCGCGGCGACCGAGGCTTCCGGGTCCTTGATCGAGTCCTGCATGCCTTTGTTGAGCGCGCGCAGGAAGCCCTTCACCAGTTCCGGCTTTTCCTTGGCCATCTTTTTCGGAACGATGATGGCGTTGGAATAGAGATCCATGCCGTAATCGCCGTACTTGATGTAGCGGATCTTGTCCTCGTCGATCTTGGCGAGCTTGGCCGAGAAGCGGATGGTGTTCACGTAGCCGAACACGCCATCGACCTGGCCCTGCATCAGCATGTTTTCGCGCAGGTTCGGCTGCATGTTGCTGAGCTTTACCGTCGTGCAATCGATCTTGGCGATCTTGCAGAACGCCGGGAATAGCTTGAGCGCGCCGTCATTGGCCGGGCCGCCGATCGATTTGCCTTCGAGGTCCTTGGCGGTCTTGATCGGGCTATCGGCCTTCACCGCGATTGTGAACGGCGGCTGGTTGTACATGACGTAGACGGCAATCGGCGCGTCTTCCGGTTTCTTCGCCGCCATTTCGATCAACGCATTCATGTCGCCGAAGCCGACGTCATAGGTGCCGTTGCCGACCAGCGCGGGCACGCCGCCGGAGCCGTTGCCCTGGTCGAGTTGCACCTCGATACCTTCGGCTTTGAAATAACCGCGGTCGTCGGCGAGGAAGAACATCCCCTGCGGACCCTGATATTTCCAGTTCAACACGACTTTGAGCTTGGTTTGGGCGGCCGCGGGCGTAGCCGAGGCGAGCGAACCGGCAATGCCGATCGCAGCCGCGGCGGCAATCAGCAAGGAACGGGAAGAAATAGTCATTGGCGTACTCCTGTTGAGCATCTGAAGCTTTTGCGCGCACGTCCGGCCCGGCCTGCCGGCTGCCCGCGGTGTGTGTCGGCGTCGCCGAAGGGTTTTCGTCTCGGCGCGACCATGAATTGGTCCATGCAAGTGTGGTGCCGGAAAATCCTAGCCCGGGGCACCGTTGCCATCTGCCGCTGATTTTTTGCTAGAGTGGTGCCGAAAAGGCATCACTCTCTTTCCCATGGCGAGCCGATGAAACACCTGCGCATCCTGGATTACGTTGACGCCGTCGCCCGCGCCCGCTCGATCCGCAAGGCGGCCGAACAGCTCAACGTCACGGCATCGGCGGTCAATCGCCGC
This sequence comes from uncultured Hyphomicrobiales bacterium, assembly GCA_903892675.1. Classification (GTDB taxonomy): domain Bacteria; phylum Pseudomonadota; class Alphaproteobacteria; order Rhizobiales; family Xanthobacteraceae; genus Pseudolabrys. The sequence goes on from CAITJJ010000106.1 coordinate 22,381, forward strand.
ATCGCCGACCTCGAAGAAGAGCTGGGCGCGCTGCTGTTCGAGCGCCTGCCGCGCGGCGTGCGGCTAACCGCCGCCGGCGAAGTCTTCGTCAATTACCTGCGCAAGCAAGGCGGCGAAGCCGAGCGGATGAAATCGCAGATCGAAGACCTCAAGGGCCTGCGCCGCGGCACGGTCCGGCTCGCCTGCAGCCAGGCAATGGCGCTCGATTTTCTGCCGCGCGCCATCGCCGAATTCCGCAAGACGCATCCAAAAGTCGAATTCGACGTCAAGGTGGTCGACCACGAATATGCGATGGCGGCGCTGTCGGCTTTCGAAGTCGATCTGGTAATGGTGTTTCGCCCGCCATTCATGGCTAATTTTCAACCGTTAATGACGCTCGAACAACGGCTGGTCGCGGTGATGGCGAAGAACCATCCGCTCGCCAAACTGCGCAAACTTCGACTGCGCGATTGCGCCGCGCATCCGGTCGCGCTGCCCGAACGTTCGATCGGCGGCCGCCAACTTCTCGACCAGGTCGCGGCCCGCACCGGCCTGACTTTCAATATCGCCGCCGAATCCAACTCCTTTGAAATGCTGCGTGGCCTGGCTATCCATGCCGGACTGCTGTCGTTTCAGATCAAGATCGGCACCCTGCTGGACGGCAACAGGCTGGGACTGGTGGCGCGCGAGATCGACGACCGCGACGTACCAAGCGCCAAGCTCGTGTTCGGCCAGTTGCGCGAACGCAATCTGCCGGTGGCGACCGCTGTGTTTGCCGAACACATCACGCGCCGCCTGCGAGCGATGCTTGGCTAAACATCATGCATTTGGCTGCGATGCCAATTCCGCCATCCTCATGGTCTTGCGCTTGTGAAATTAGGGGTTATACTTTTCTTTTAAGGGACGGCCTCATCCAGCCCATTGCGGGCCGGGTTAACGAACGCCGGCCTTTAAAACCGAGTAAGCGCTGAAACGTACTGGCCCGTCCTCCTTGGCGGGCCATATCCTTTTTGCTTCGGCTTATGCTTATGGTTTTAAAACAATGACCCGATCAAACCGGCCCGATCATATCCGCCTCACCTCGCATCCGGCGCCAGGCGGCAAACTTCGCTTTCCTATTCACTGGGGCGCGCCGACCGCGCGCGAACGCGGGCCCGTCATCGGTACTGTATCGCGGCCCGGCGACCGCAATGTCATCGGCACGCATGGCGGCTCCTATGCGCTTTACCGCGCCTTGGCGGTGTCGTCGGGCGCGCTCGATCCGATCCGCCGCCCCGATCTCACCAATACTTATCCGGCCGCCACCATCAGCCCCTATGCGCAATGGAATGATCCGAAACGCATCGTCTCGCTCGATCCGTGGGGGCATCTCGCCGCCGACAGTTTCAAGCAGGAGATCGCCGAGGGCATCGACATCCGCCCGAGCATCGCGATCACCAAGGCGCGGCTCGATCTGCATGAAATGCAGGACGCAATCCGCGCCGGCCGCATCAAGGTCGACAATGACATTGTGCATGCCAATGGCAGCGTCGGCGTCACCAAGATCGCCGTCGACCCGGTCTGGTATCTGCCCGGCATCGCCGAGCGTTTCAACACAACGGAAAATGCGCTGCGCCGCGTGCTGTTCGAGCAGACCGCCGGCATGTTTCCCGAACTGGTGACGCGGCCCGATCTGCAGGTGTTCCTGCCACCGATCGGCGGCATCACCGTCTATATGTTCGGCGACGTCGGCAAGCTGAGCGACCCGGCGACGAAGATCACCTGCCGGGTACATGACGAATGCAACGGTTCGGACGTGTTCGGCTCCGACATTTGCACCTGCCGGCCCTACCTCATTCACGGCATCGAGGAATGCGCACGCGGCGCGCAGGAAGGCGGCCTCGGCATCATCGTCTATAACCGCAAGGAAGGCCGCGCGCTCGGCGAGGTCACCAAGTTCCTGGTTTACAATGCCCGCAAGCGCCAGGAAGGCGGCGACGCGGCTTCTGCCTATTTTGAGCGCACCGAGTGCGTCGCCGGTGTGCAGGATGCGCGTTTCCAGCAACTGATGCCCGACGTCATCAACTGGCTCGGCCTCAAGCGGCTCGACCGCTTCGTCTCGATGAGCGACATGAAATACAATGCGCTGGTTGAGCAAGGCGTCGAGATCGTCGAGCGTGTGGCGATACCGGACTACCTTGTGCCTGCCGACGCCCATGTCGAGATCGCCGCCAAGAAAGCCGCCGGATACTATTCGCCAGAGCCGCCCAAACCGGAAGACCTGTCGGATTCCGTCGGCCGCGGCCTCGACAAATATTGAGCGAACCTGTGAGCGGACCTTCCTCATGAATCCCGAGACGGCCGCGGCCTTTTCACTTCTCAGCGCCGAGGCCGTCCGCACGCGTGCGCACCATATGCTCGCGCTCGGATTGGACGGCAAACTGCCGAACTTCCGCGTCGATCTTTCGCAATTGGACTCCACCGCCGAACGCGTGATTGCCGTCACACGGCAAAACTATCCGTCACTCGAAATTCCCTTTCATTCCCGTTGGCGGCATTTCGTTGTTGGCGGCGTCGATCGTTTTGACGGGATTGCCAAGGCGGCCGCGTTCAAGGACGCCGCCGCCCGCGCGCGCGCCGAATTCGATCTTGCCATTGTCAGCGTTTTCCTCGATGCCGGCGCTGGCCCGCAATGGCGCTATGCCGACCGCGAAAGCGGCCAGAGCATCGGCCGTTCCGAAGGCTTGGCGCTGGCCAGCCTCGACATGTTCATGCGCGGCGCGTTCTCGGCCGATCCATCCCGCCCGTTGCGGGTCGATGCCGCGGTGCTGGCGCATCTCAGCGCGGACCAGTTGGCGCAAGGGTTTCAGGTAAACGCGGACAATCCGCTGGTCGGTCTCGAAGGCCGCGCCGCCTTGTTGCGCCGCCTCGGCGCGTTGATTGCCGAAAGTCCCGGTGTCTTCGCCCAGAACGACAGCGCGCGGCCCGGCGGCCTTTTCGATCATCTCGCCGCGTTGGACGACGGCAACACGATCGCCGCGCCGGACATCCTGTCCGAATTGCTGCACGAACTCGGGCCGATCTGGCCGTCGCGCATCTCACTAGGAGGCATCCCACTCGGCGATTGCTGGCGACACCCGGCGATGAAGACCACCGATGCCACCAATGGCATTGTGCCTATCCACAAGCTGTCGCAGTGGCTGGCCTATTCGTTGATCGAGCCGCTGCAGCGCGGCGGCATCGCTGTCACCGATATCGATGGCCTCACGGGTCTCGCCGAATACCGTAATGGCGGTTTGTTTATCGACAGTGGCGTCCTCGCCTTGCGCGACCCATCGCAATTGACGCGCGCACATGAGGCCGGCTCCGAACTCGTCGTCGAATGGCGCACGCTGACCGTCGCCCTGCTCGACCGCCTCGCCGCCACCATTCGCGAACGATTGAACATGGACGCCGTCGCTCTGCCATTGGCAAAAATTCTCGAAGGCGGCACCTGGGCGGCCGGTCGCGCCATCGCCCGCGAAAAGCGCGCCGACGGCGCGCCGCCGATCAATGTCACCAGCGACGGCACGGTCTTTTAGGTATCAGGAGAGATTTATGGAAGGCGTTACCGTCGTCGGCCACCCATTGGTCCAGCACAAGCTGACCTTGATCCGCGACAAGAACCTGTCGACCAAATCGTTTCGCGAATTGTTGAGCGAAATCGGCATGCTGCTCTGCTACGAGGTGACGCGCGATCTGCCGCTGGAAATGGTGGACATCGAGACGCCGCTGGCGCGCATGAAATCCCCGGTCCTTGCTGGCAAGAAGCTGGTCTTCGCGCCAATCCTGCGCGCCGGGCTGACTTTCGCCGAAGGCATGCTCGACCTCGTGCCGGCGGCGCGCATCGCGCATATCGGCCTTTACCGCGAACCGGAAACCTTTGCCGCGGTCGAATACTTTTTCAAAGCACCGTCCGACATCGCCGAGCGGCTGGTCATCGTCATCGTGCCGGTACTTGCCACCGCCAACACGGCGGTTGCCGCTGTCGACCGCCTGAAAGAACACGGCGCGAGGGAAATCCGCGTCGTATGCCTGGTTGGCGCGCCGGAGGGGATCGAACGCCTGCGCGGCATTCACCCGGATGTGCACATCTGGACGGCCGCCATCGACAGTGGATTGAACGAGCAGGCATTTATTGTCCCCGGCCTTGGCGATGCCGGAGACCGCGCCTATGGGACGAAATAGTTCTTGAAATCGTCCTTGCGCTGACGCCGCCTATTTCCGCAAGCCCGCCGCGGTCAGCGCCGTGACCCATTTTTCGATGTCGGCATGGATGAAGTCGGCGAATTCCTTCGGCGTACTGCCGAGGGGATCGGTGCCCTGGCTCTTCAACGCCGTTTGCACTTGCTCGGATTTGAGACCCTCATTCGCTGCGTCTGCGAGTTTTTGAATGATGGCCGGCGGCGTCTTGGCCGGCGCCAGAAGGCCAATCCAGATGCCTGCGTCATAACCTGTCGTACCGGCTTCCGTTAGTGTCGGCACGGTCGGCATGATGGTCGCGCGTTTCGACTGCGCCACCGCCAGGGCCTTGAGGCTGCCGGCCTGAACGTGCGGCGCCAAAGTCGCGGCGACATTGAACATAAGGGTAATGCGGCCCGCCAGCAGATCGGTGACGGCCTGATTGCTGCCGCCTTGATAAGGCGCGATGACGATCTTTGTCCCCAATTTCTGATTGAACAGTTCGGCCGCCATGTGACTTGCCGTACCCGCGCCGGAGGACCCGAAAGTCAGGCTTTCCGGCTTGCTTTTGGCCAGGGCAATCAATTCCTGCAAATTATTTGCCGGGACCGACGGATGCGCCACCAGCACGTTAGGAACGACGGCGAGCAAGGAGATCGGCGCGAGTTCTGTGCCGAGATTGAATGGCGAGTTTGTCTGCGCCGGGTTGAGCGTATTGGCTACCGTCGCCATGAATAGCGTGTAGCCATCGGCGGGAGCGCGCGCGACGAACTCCGCGCCGATCATACTGCTGTTGCCCGGCCGGTTTTCCACGACGACCGGCTGGCCGAGTTTGGATTCCATGTGCTTGCCGATAAGGCGGGCAAGAATATCGGCGGCCGATCCAGGTCCGAACCCAATGATGATTTTGATCGGCTGCGCCGGATAGATTTGCGCCGCGACCGGCGCTGCGCCGGCTAAGACATTAATCGCAACGGCTATGCAAGCCCCGACAATCGTCGAATATCGGCTATTCATCGTTCCCCCAACTGATTCACGTCGCGGTTTTCCCGCATATCGCTTTGTTGACGCTTGCCGACCCCGGCCCTACAGCTTGACCGCTTTCTTGCCGTCCAATTCTTAACGCAGCCGACGACGAAAGGAAACCAGCATGCATTCCGATCCCGAACGCCGGGCGCGCGGCGCGCAAAAACTCGGCGAAATCCTGGGCCAGGCCCCGGAACAAGTCGAGCGGTCATTGGGCGATATTGCACCGCAATTGGCGGCCTATGTGATCGAGACGATCTATGGCGAGATCTATCAAAGCCCTGTGCTCGATTCACGCACGCGGCAGATTGTCACTGTCGCGGCACTGGCGACGCTCGGCACCGCCGCACCGCAACTGCGAACCCATATTGGCGGCGCGCTTCGCTGCGGCGTCACGAAAGAAGAGCTTGTCGAAATCATGATGCAGCTCGTCCCCTATGTCGGCGTTGCCGCGGCGATCAATGGCGTCGCCGCCTGCCGCGAGGTTTTCGCCGCCGCCGACAAAAAATAGGCGGCGCGATCGCGGATTCCTTTCGTCGCCTCCACGGCATGGGATATGGCGCCCGAACGACCGCTCGGCTAGCATTTGGTTCTGGACAAGACGCTTTGGGGGGCGAACATGATTTGGCACAAGGCAGTCGGCAACGGCCCAGTCAAGGTCGTGGTCGTTCACGGCTGGATCTGGGACCACAGGGTATTCACCCCGATCCTCGATGCGCTCGACACCGACAAGCACACTTATGCCTTTGTCGACATCCGCGGTTACGGCAATTCGCGCGATGTCGCCGGGTCATACTCCATCGGCGAAGTCGCATCGGATGTAATCGCCTTGGCCGACCAGTTGGGCTGGCGCGATTTTCATGTCGTAGGCCACTCGATGGGCGGCAAGGCCGCGCAGAAAGCAGCGATCGATGCCGCCGGGCGGGTCCGATCCATTGTCGCGGTGACGCCGGTGCCGGCCATCGCCCTGCCCTTCGACGACGCGACATTCGGTTTCTTCACGTCCGCTTGCGACAGTGATGAAGCGGCGCTGGCAATCATGGGCGATTCAGTCGGCAACCGGACGTCCAAAGCCTGGCTGAAATTGATGCTGCGCCGCGCCCGCGAAACCGCCCGCGCCGAGGCTTTCAAAAGCTATATGCGTTCGTTCATCAAGGACGACCTGTCGGCCGACGCCGCCAAGGTCAAGGCGCCAATGCTTGTGCTGTACGGCGAATTCGACAACGGCGTCAGCGAGGCCATGGTGAAGGCTGTGTTTCCGGGCCTGTTTCCGCACGCCGAGATAGAAAGAGTCGACAGGTCCGGCCATTATCCAATGCTGGAAGTGCCAGTCGCGTTTGCCACGCGAATGGAATCGTTCATCGATCAACACGCCGGCTGATTGAGTCGCCGGAAGATCCCGCGGCAACACCTTGACCCAACAATTCAAATCAGCGCGGGATACGACCCTCCATCGAGATGCATATTTTGCCCGGACATGAAACCGGCAAAGGCGCTGCATAAAAACGCGCAGGTGGCGCCGAATTCCTTCGGATCGCCGAGGCGTTTGGCGGCGATGCTTTCCACCTGACGCGCGCGCGCTTCTTCATAGGAGATATTGTCGCGTGCCATCGCCGCCTTCGCCATCTGAACCTGGCGATCGGTATCGAAGCGCTCCGGCAGCATATTGTTGATCGTGACATTGTAGCGGGCGACGTCGAGCGCCAGCGCTTTCATCGCCCCGGTCAATCCGGCGCGCGCGCCGGCCGACGGCGCCATATGCGGGCGCGGCGTCGTCACCATCGCCGAGGTGATGTTGACGATGCGGCCGAACTTGCGCTCCTTCATGCCGGCCAGCACGCCGCGCGTCAGCATGATCGGCGCCACCATGTTGGCCTCGATCACGCGCATCCAGGTATCGTGATCGATGTCGGCGAAGTTGCCCGGCTTCGGTCCGCCATTGTTGTTGACGAGAATGTCGCAGGTGGGCGCCGCGGCGATGAGACGGTCGCGGCCCTCAGGCGTGGCGATATCGGCGGCAACCGCAGTGACGGTGGCTTTCGTGCCGGCGCGCAAGGCCGCCGCGGTCTTTTCCAGTTTGGCCGCGTCACGCCCGTTGATAATGACGTTGACGCCTTCCCGCGCCAGCGCCTCCGCGCAGGCAAGGCCCAGTCCCTGGCTCGAGCCACATATAATGGCGGTGCGGCCTTCGATGCCCAGATTCATCGGTGGTTTCCCCCTGCTCGCGCGTTGCCGTTCCGGCATGCGGTACAATAGTCGATTATATACAAATTTCGTCTTGATAATCGATTATTTCTGTATCACCGTCCAGCCAATGCCGCCGGCCGCTTAGCCGTGAGACGGCACGCCCACAGGGATGCAAGGGAGGTTTTCAATGAACAAGATTTTCGCAGCCGCGCTGCTGACGCTCGCGGCCTTTGCGCCGGCGACAGCCAGCGCCCAGCCCGTCACGCTCAAGCTCGCCTTCTTCGCGTCTGACACCGAGGTCAACTACGCCAAAGCGATCAAGCTCTGGGCCGACGCGGTCAATGCCGACCCGGCCGGCGCGGTGAAGATCGACGTCTTCCCGAACGGTGCGCTAGGCAAGGCGCTGCCGGCCCAGCCGCAAATGGTGCTCGACGGCATCGCCGACATCGCCTTCGTCAATCCGGCTTTGGTGCCCGGACGATTCCCCGACGACCAGGTCTTCGAAGTCCCCGGCCTCGTCGGCAATATCAAGGAAGGCGTCGCGCTTTATCAGGCGCTGCTGAAGGCGAACTTGCTGCGCGGCTATTCCGATTATTACGTCATCGGCTCTTTCATGAACGCCAACGCGCATGTGTTCTCGCGCAAAGCCATCAAGTCGGTCAACGACCTCAAGGGCATGAAGGTGCGCATCAGCGGCGCCGTCATCGGCCAGACGGTGAAAGAACTCGGCGTCGTGCCGGTGCTGATGCCGCCAAACGAAGTCGTCGAAGCCATGGGCCGCGGCACCATCGACGCCACGACGACAGTCCCCGCCGCGGTCGTCGACTTCGGCATCGACCGAGTCACGCAGCACGACTACCTGATCCAGCTCGGCACCAATCCTTTCGCCGTGCTGATGAACCGCAAGAAGTTCGAGTCGATGCCGAAGGCGGCGCAGGATCAGATCGCCAAGTATTCGCCCGGCTGGATCAACGATACCTATATCAAGAACCTCAGCGCCTATAACGAAGAGGTGATCGGCCAATTCCGCGCCGACAAGAAGCGCACGGTGGTGACTCCCGCCGACGCCGATTTGCCGGCGATCAAGGCGGCGTCCGAAAAGGTCACCGCCGACTGGGCCGCCAAGAGCCCGGAAAACGCCCAGCTTCTGGCCAAGGCCCGCGCCTTGCTCGCCGAGATCCGGGCGAAGAAGTGAACCGACTGGAAAAAATCGTCACCGGCACGGCGAATGGTCTCGCCGTCGCCGGGTTGACGATCTTGCTGGTGCTCGCGGTATGCACGTTGTTCGACGGGCTGCTGCGGGCGCTCGCCAACTACCCGCTCGATTTCGTGCGGGAAATTGGCGATCTGATCGCCGCGATCTGCGCCGCTTGCACCCTGCCGATCGTGCTGCTGCACAAGAACAACATCACCTTGCGCATCTTCGAGAAATTCCTGCCGAAGGCCGGCGCCCAGCTATTTGACGGGTTTGCCGATATCCTCATGGCCATCGTGATGATCGCGATGGCTTGGCAGTTCTACCTGTTCAGCCACAAGACCGCGATGGCCAACGACGTGACCTGGATGATGAACGTGCCAAAGGCGCCGTTCTGGTACGTCGTCGATGTCATTCTGTGGATCGCCGTCATCGTCCAGCTCTTCGTCACGGCGCAGACCCTCACCGGCACAGCGCGACTGCGTGACTCGGAGACACCGGTATGAGCGCGACCGCAATTGGCGTTGGCGGGATCATCGCACTGTTCGTGCTGGTCGCGCTGCATCTGCCGCTGGCTTTTGCCATGATCGTCGTCGGCATCGTCGCGTTCGCGCTGCAAACCGACTGGGGCCCGGCGCTGACGTTTCTCGCCAGCGAGCCGTCGCAGGTGCTCGGCAGCACCGATATCGCCGCCGTGCCGCTGTTCCTGATGATGGGCGCCTTCGTCAACGTCTCCGGTTTTTCCAAAGACCTCTACACGGCGGCCGCGGCCATGCTCGGCCATCGTCGTGGCGGGCTGGCTTACGCCACCATTGGCGGCAGCGCCGCCTTCGGCGCCATTTGCGGCTCTTCGCCCGCCACCGTCGCCACCTTCACCCGCGTCGCGTTGCCGGAAATGCTGCAACGCCATTACTCGCCAGCCTTTTCGGGAGCGACCATCGCCGCCGGCGGCGCGCTGAAAGCGCTGATCCCGCCCTCGCTGAGCATGATCCTGTATTGCGTCGTCGCGCGGACTTACATCTTCGACGTCTTTATCGCCGCCGTCATCCCCGCCCTCATCACCATCGCCGCCAATATCGCGGCGATCGCGCTGGTCGTGCGGTGGAATCCATCGATCGCGCCGGTGGCCGAACAGGTGTCACGGCAGGAAAAGCTGATCGCCCTGTGGCGCGCCGCGCCGGCCATCCTGCTGATCGGTGTCATCTTCGTCGGCCTGTATAGCGGCATCTTCACCGTCAGCGAAGCCGCGTCGGTCGCCGCCGTTGTGTCTTTCGTGTTCGCGCTGATGCGTCGCACCATCACCGTCAACAACTTCGTCACCGGCATGCGCGACACGGCGCTCACCGCCGGCATGATCTACTTCGTGCTGATCGGCTCCTCGGTCTTTACTTATTTCATCAGTCTGGCGAAAGTCCCCGAACAGCTCATCGCCTTCCTCGGCCATGTCGACCTGCCGCCTGTCGGCATTATCGTCCTGATGCTCGGCGGCTATCTTGTGCTCGGCGCTGTGTTCGACGAACTGGCGGCGATGATCGTGACTTTGCCTTTCGCGCTGCCCGTCATCGTCCATTTTGGCTACGACCCGGTCTGGTGGGCGATCATCAACGTCATCATTGTCGAACTTGGCCTGGTCATTCCGCCGATCGGCCTGGTGATCCTGATCCTGCATGCGATGCGGCCGGATATTCCTTTGCACCGCCTCTATAAAAGCATCGTGCCGTTCGTCGTCGCGGATATGTTCGTGCTGGCCTTGCTGACCGCCTTCCCGTCGATCGCGCTCTGGCTGCCGGCATTGTTGCGCGGCTGAACATTGGAGAACTGCGCTATGTCGCTGCCCGCCGTCAATCTCGACCCGCCGTTCCGGATCACCCGTTCAAGCCATGTCGTGCTGACGGTGAAGGACCTCGCCGCCAGCAAGCGGTTTTATTCGGAAGTGCTCGGTCTGGTGCTGAGCGCCGAAGACAGCGGCGCGCTGTACTTTCGCGGCGTCGAGGAAGCCTGCCACCACAGCCTGGTGCTGCGCAAAGGCCTTGAGCCGGCCTGCCGGCGCATCGGCATGCGCATGCTGACCGAAGACGATCTTGAACGGGCGAAGCGTTATTTCGAATCGCAGGGCTGCGCCGCCGCCTTCATTGAAGCGCCCTATCAGGGCCGCACGCTGCAGGTGACAGACCCGGTCGGCACGCCGATGGAATTCTGCGCCACCATGCCGGTGATGCCGCGCATGATTACCGCCTTTTCGCAGCAGCGCGGCGGCTGCGCGCTGCGCCTCGACCATTACCAGGTTCTGACGCCGGAGGTGCGCAAGGCCTGTGAGTTCTACATGGCGGCCGGCTTCCGCCTCAGCGAATATATCGCGCCGAAGGGCACCACCGATCTGCGCGGCGTATTTCTGCAACGCAAGGGCAATCCGCACGACATCGTGTTCTTCAACGGCACCGGGCCGCGCCTGCACCACTTCGCCTATCTTGCCGCCGAGGTGCACCATTTGCTGCGCGCCTGCGACATTGCCGGCGAGTTAGGCTACGGCAGCACGGTCGAACGCGGCCCCGGCCGGCACGGGCCAGGACATGCGATGTATGTCTATTTCCGCGATCCCGATGGCCACCGCGTCGAATTGTTCAACACACATTACCAGGTGATGGACATCGAGAACGAACCGGTGGCGTGGGATCCGACCGACCATAATGTTTCGTTCCCATGGGGCCTGCCGGCGCGCCAGGACTGGTTTACGCAAGCGACCTTGTTCGAGGGGGCGAGCCTGCACGAGCCGCAGATCAAGCCCACGCCAATGACGTTGGAAAGACTTCTCTCCAAGCAGACTTCCTGAGGAAAGGCCGTGCCCAGCCTTCATCTCGCTCCCACCGACGAGCCGAAAGAGACCTTGGCGTCCGCCGCCTACGACCGGCTGCGACAGGAAATCCTCACGGTCGCTATTGCACCCGGCGAGAAGCTGCACATCCGCGCGCTGTGCGACCGCTTCGGCGTCGGTTTGAGCCCGATGCGCGAGGCATTGAGCCGGCTGTCCACCGAAGGACTGGTATCGCAGAGCGACCATCGCGGTTTCGCGGTCGCCGGCATGAGCGAAGACGATCTGGTCGACCTGACGCGGGCTCGCTGCTGGGTCAACGAACTGGCGATGCGCAACTCGATCGCCAATGGCGACGCGGCCTGGGAAGAATCGGTAGTGCTCTCCTTCCATAGGCTGTCGCGCACGCCGCGTTTCGAGCCGGACAGCGCCGAGACCCGCAGCGCGGAATGGGAGCGCGCGCACCGGGTTTTCCACTCAAGCCTGATCGCTGCTTCCGGTTCACGTCGGCTGGAACTGTATTGCGAGCAGCTGTTTGAAAGTTCGGAGCGGTACCGGCACGTTGGCCGCAAGGCCGGCATCAAGGGCGAAAACCGCGATCACGAACATCGCGCACTGATGGAAGCCGCGGTCGCACGCGACGCCGATGCTGCCGCCAAACTGATCAGGGCGCATTTCGAGCACACCGCCGAACTGGTGCGCAAAGTGCTCAAAGCCCGCGCGCTGTAACCCGTCCGAAATGATAAGCAATGCCGCAAGCCGATGCCACCATCTATGACGTTGCCATTGTCGGCTATGGCCCGGCCGGCGCGACCTTCGCCAATCTGCTGGCGAAATATGGGCTTCGCATCGCCGTCATCGATCAGGCCGCGGCGATTTACGACAAGCCGCGCGCCATCACCATCGACCATGAAGTGCTGCGCGTGTTTCAGGCCTGCGGCCTGGAAGACACGATCGCCGCCCACACCGCGCCGCATCCCGGCACGCATTACCTCGGCGTCGATGGCGGCATCATCAAGAAATTCGATCCGATGCCGCCGCCCTTCCCGCTCGGCTGGGTGCCGACCGCTACTTTCCTGCAGCCTGCTTTCGAGCAGGCGTTGCGCGACAGGCTTGCCGCCTATGACAAGGCCGATGTTTTCCTTTCGGCGCAGGCCGTCGACATCGCGCAGGATAATGACGGTACGACGCTGACGATCAAAACCGGGGACGGCGAGGTGCAAATTTTGCGCGGGCGCTATCTCGTCGGCTGCGATGGCGCCAACAGCTTCGTCCGCAAGTCACTCGGCATAGGTCTCACCGATCTGGCCTTCGACGAATGGTGGATGGTCGTCGATGCGCTGGAACACGGCGCATTCAGGCGGCCGGAGAAATGTTTCCAGTATTGCCGGCCGTCGCGGCCGGGCACCTTTCTGCCCGGTCCGGGCGAACTGCGGCGCTGGGAAATCAAGCTCTTGCCGGGCGAAGATCCGGCCATGTTCAGCGACCGCGAGAATGTACTCAAGGTGCTGGCCGATTTTACCGATGTCACCAAGGTCGAAATCTGGCGCACCGCGGTTTATCGCTTTCACGCGCTGCTGGCAGAGAACTGGCAATCGGGTCGCGTTTTCCTGATGGGCGACGCCTGTCATCAGACCCCGCCATTTCTCGGACAAGGGCTGTCGGCGGGGATTCGCGATGCAGTTAATCTGGCCTGGAAGCTCGCACTGGTGCTGCGTGGCGATGCGCAGCCATCGATCCTCTCAACTTACGCGCAAGAACGCGCGCCGCATGTCGGCGCCATTGTCGCGCTTGCCAAGGATTTCGGCCTTATCATCGGTGAGCTCGACCTGGAAAAGGCCAAAGCGCGCGACGCGCGTCTGCGCGAGGAACTGACTTCCGGCAAGGCCGAAACGATCCGGCAGAAATTCATTCCCGATCTTTCCGGCGGCTTGATCGCGGCGGATACGCCTATGGCGGGCAGCTTATTCCCGCAGCCGTTCATCGACACCGCGAACGGCGTTGTTCGCCTCGACGACCTGATCCCGCCTGAGTTCATCATTGTTGCGGCTTCATCCAAGATAATTGATGCGCTGACGCGGCGCTTCAGCGACATCTGGGCGAGACTTCACGGCGCGCGTGTCGTGATCGGGAGTTCCCGATCCAGTGCCGCGGCGCACGACACGTTGACCTTCCGGGAAACCGGCAACCTGTTCGCCGACTGGCTCGACCGCAACGGCATCGTCGCCGCCCTGGTACGGCCGGACCGCGCCGTCTTCGGCGGCGCCCGCGATGCCGGTGAGTTGAACGCGCTGATCGCGACCCTCGCCGGGAAACTCGGCCGCACGCTCTAGCAAATTGCCCTGCGGGCAAGCGGCTAAGTTATTGTTTTCACATCGTCAAATGAAGTTCGGCCTGTTCTCGCAAGAACGCGGAGAACACGACTTCGTGGCGTGCCCGGCTCTGCCGGCCATAGACAAGCCGGGTCAGTTCGGGAATTGTGATAATGCGCCGACAGACCGGCTTCGTTCGGGCGCCAGATCATAATAGTCGCAAGAAAGCGGCTGCGCGCAGGGGGGAAGTGTGGCTTCGGTCGAGTTACGCAATCTGACAAAGCGATACGGTCCGCTCGCAGTGGTAGACGATATCTCGCTCACCATCGAGCACGGCAAGCTTGTTTGCCTGCTCGGGCCGTCCGGCTGCGGCAAGACCACAACGCTGCGGCTCTTGGCCGGATTCGTCGATCCGAGTGCCGGCGAGATTCTCGTTGGCGACCGGCTGATTTCCTCGCCGGCCAACACGGTTCCGCCCGAGCGGCGCAACATGTCGATGATATTCCAGAGCTACGCGCTCTGGCCGCATATGACCGTGGCCGAGAACATCATCTATGGCCTCAAGCTCCGCAAGTTGCCGCGCGACCTCATCGGCGCGAAGCTCGACGCCATCCTCGCCACCACCAAGCTCGCCGCTTTGGCCGAACGTTATCCCGGCGAATTATCCGGCGGCCAGCAGCAGCGCGTGGCGCTCGCCCGCGCGCTGATCGTCGAGCCAGAAACCTTGCTGCTCGACGAGCCTCTGTCCAACCTCGACGCCAATCTGCGCGAGGAAATGCGCTTCGAGGTGCGCCGCCTGCACGACACCTATCGCTACACCACGGTCTATGTCACGCACGACCAATCGGAGGCGATGACGACCGCCGACGTGATCTGCGTCATGAACGGCGGCAAGATCGAACAGGCCGGGTCGCCGGAAGAAATCTACGACCGGCCCCGTTCGGAATTTGTCGCGCGCTTCATCGGCTCCAGCAATGTCGTCAAGGGCAAGGGTCTTGACGGCGGCCGCATCGAACTCGCCGGCATCGCCCTGCAATGCAGCGGCGAACGCGTTGTGCCCGGCGCGCCGACCGCGGTGTCGATCCGCCCGCATGGCATTACGCTGACCGCCACGCCGCCGCAAAAAAATGCCGATAACGTCTTGCCCGCCACCGTGGTGCGCCAGGTCTTTCTCGGCGACAGCCGTGATTATATGGTTGAACTCAAGGACGGCACCCAATTGCGCACCGTCACCGCGCCGGCCGATAATATCCCGCATGGCAGCGCCGTATGGCTGCATCTGCCAGCCGAACGTTGCCGTGCGCTGACGGGTTAGACGATTTCGCGGGGGCGAGAAACAAAGGCCACACTGGGCCGCGACCTGGAGGAGACCTCGATGAGACTCTCAAAGCTGACACGCCGCGACGTCCTGATCGGTTCGAGCGCCCTCGCCATGGGCGCGGCGTTTTCGACCGGGGTCATGTCGGCCGCTCCGCCGGCCAGCGCCATCACGCCGGAGCTGATCGCGGCGGCAAAGAAGGAAGGCAAGGTCGTCTGGTACACGTCGGTCGATCTGCCGCTGGCCGAGAAAGTCGCCAAGGCTTTTGAAGCCAAATATCCCGGCGTCGTCGTGCGCGTCGAGCGCTCCGGCGCCGAGCGTGTGTTCCAGCGCATTGGCCAGGAATACGGCAGCAAGATCTATGCCTGCGACGTGGTCAACTCCTCCGACGCCGCGCATTCGATCGTGTGGAAAAAGCAGAACATGCTCGAGGCCTTCGTCCCGGAGGACGTCGCCAAATTCTATCCGGCCGAACACAAGGACGTGGACGGGCAATTCGCCAGCTTCCGCATCTGGGTGTCGATCATCGCCTACAACACCGACCTGGTGAAGAAGGAAGACGCGCCGAAAAGCTTCGCCGACCTGCTCGACCCGAAATGGAAAGGCAAGATGGTCAAGGCGCATCCGGGCTATAGCGGCACCATCATGACCGCGACCTTCCAGATGCAGCGCGATCTCGGCTGGGGCTATTTCGAGAAGCTGGCGGCGCAGAACGTCATGCAGGTGCAGTCTTCCGCCGACCCGCCGAAGCGTCTGGCGCTTGGCGAACGCGCGGTCATGGCGGACGGCAATGAATACAACATCTTTGAAATTGGCGAAAAAGGCGGCCCCGTCGCCCCGGTCTATGCCACCGAAGGCTCGCCGCTGATCATCGGCCCGACGGCGGTGTTCAAGGCCGCGCCCAATCCGAACGCCGCCAAACTGTTCACCGCATACAGCTTCTCACAGGAATGCCAGCAGCTGATTATCGACGTCGGCGGCCTGCGCTCCGTTCACCCGCAGACCAAGGACAAGCCCGGCCGCATTCCGTTCAAGGACATCAAGGTGATGAAGGACGACCCGGCCGGCGTCGAAGCCATGAGCGACGAGATCAAGCAGAGATACAGCAAGATCTTCAAGGTCTGAGCCATGGTCGCACCTATCAGCAAACGCGCCGTCCTCAAAGGCGCTGCGGCCCTTGGTATAAGTTCGTTTGGCCTCGGCGCCCTCGCCGCGCGCGCCGTCGCCGCCCCCGCTGCGGAAGCGGTGACGCCGGCTTTGATCGAAGCCGCGAAAAAGGAAGGCAAGCTCACATTCTATACGGCGATGGACCTGCAGTTTGCCGAGCGCCTCGGCAAGACTTTTGAAGTGACGTATCCCGGCATCGCTGTGCGCGTCGAGCGTTCCGGCGCCGAGCGCGTTTTCACCCGCATCGGCCAGGAATACGCCTCCAACATCCGAACCGTTGACGTCGTCAACACCGCCGATCAGGCCCATTGCATCGTCTGGAAGAGCAACGGCTGGCTCGCGCCCTACCTGCCGGAAGAGGTCGTGAAGCACTACGACAAACGCTTTTACGATCCGGATGGCTTGCACGTCACGACGCGCATCCTGATTTCACCGATCGCCTACAATACCGACCTGGTGAAAAAGGAAGACGCACCGAAGAGTTTCAAAGACCTGCTCGATCCGAAATGGAAAGGCAAACTGGTCAAGGCGCATCCGGCCTATAGCGGCACGATCATGAATTCGACCTTCCAGATGCAGCGCGATCTGGGCTGGGATTATTTCGTGAAGCTGGCCGCGCAGAACGTCATGCAGGTTCAGTCGGCGACCGACACACCGAAACGCATATCGCTTGGCGAACGCGCCGTCATGGTCGACGGCGCCGGCTATCTTGTCATTCGCGACAAGGAAGCCGGCCGGCCGGTCGATGTAGTCTATCCGGAGGAAGGCACCCCCCTCGCCACCAGCCCGAGCGCGGTCTTCAAAGGCGCACCGAACCCGAACGCGGCGCGGCTGTTCCAGAACTGGATGCATTCGCGGGAAGCCCAGCAACTGCTGGTCGACTTCGCCCGCCAGTATTCGCCGCACCGGGAAACGATAGAAAAGCCAGGCATCCGCAATCTCGCCGACATCAAGCTGATGAAGGAGGATCCGGAAGGCATCCTGACGCAGGGCGACGCCGTCAAGCAGCGCTACGCGGAGATTTTCAAGGTATGACGACAGCAGCCCTTTCGGCCGCGCCGGCGCCGCGCAAATTCGGCGTCGATGTTTCGAAACCCGTCCTCTATGCCTTCGCGGCGGCGCTGTGCGTCCTGATCGTGCTGCCGTTGTCCTGGCTGGTTCTCTACAGCTTCACCGACGCCCAGGGCGCGTTGACGTTTTCCAATTTCTATCGGCTGTTCACCGAGTCTACCTTCCTCGAACCGCTGATCACCACCTTCATTATCGCGACATCGTCGGCGACGATCTGCTGCGCGGTGGCGGCGCCGATGGGTTGGCTGGTGGCGCGCACCGACCTGCCTTTCAGCTCGGTCGTCCGCGCGCTGGTCACCGCCTCCTTCGTGACCCCGCCTTTTCTCGGCGCGATCGCCTGGGAGATATTGGCAGCGCCCAATAGCGGCCTTCTGAACAAGACCTACCGCGCCATCACCGGCGCCGGGCAGGACTCGCATCTGTTCAATATCTATTCGATCGAAGGCATCGTTTTCGTCATCTCCTGCTACACTTTCCCCTACGTCTTCGTTCTGGTTGCCAATTCGCTCGACCGCACGCCCGGCGAACTGGAGGACGCCTCCTCGATTCTCGGCGGCGGCCGCTGGTACACCGCGCGCCGCGTCACTATTCCGCTGGTGCTGCCGGCCTTGCTCGCCGGCGCCCTCGTTGCATTCCTGCAGGCGATGACCTTGTTCGGCTCGCCGGCGATCCTGGCGCTGCCGGCCGGCTTCCACACCATGACCACCAAGATCTGGAGCCTGTTCCAGTTTCCGCCCAAGCCAGAACTCGCGGCCGCGGCATCGTTGCCGCTTCTCATCCTCACGGTATTTCTGCTGCGCGCCGAGCATATGATCCTCGGCCGGCGCGGCTTTTCGGTTGTCGGCGGCAAATATGGCGCGCCGCGGCTGATTCCGCTGCACCGCTGGCGCTGGCCGGCCTCGATCCTGTGCCTCATGGTGCTGATGCTGCCGGTGTTCCTGCCCTATGCGGCGCTTTTGAACGCGACCTTCTCGCCGGTGGCGACGACCTTCGTCACTTTCAAGAACGCCACCATGCACAATGTCCACTTCGTGCTGTTCGAACTGTCGGCCGCCTCTTTGGCGCTGAAGAACACCGTCATTCTCGGCACCGCGACCGCCACCATCGGCACCGCCATCGCCCTGGTGATTGCTTACGTTGCGGCGCGTCAGGCAGTCCCCGGCCATCGCCTGCTCGGCTTCCTTGCCACCGCGCCGATCGCCATCCCAGGCATCGTCCTCGGCGTCGGCCTGTTTCTCAGTTATACGCGCCCGCCCTTCGTGCTCTATGGCACGCTGTGGATTCTGTTGATCGCCTTCGTCACCATTGCGCTGCCGTCGGCCTATCAGCAACTGCGCGCGGCGATCCGCTCCATCCATCCGGAACTGGAAGACGCCAGCCGGATTCTCGGCGCGACGCGGCTGCGCTCGCTGTGGCAGATCACTGCGCCGCTGCTGCGCACCGGCGTCATCGCGACGTGGTGCTTTGTCTTTGTCGGCGTCATGCGAGAATTGTCCGCGGCGATCATTCTGTTCACCTCCGAGACCAAGGTGATCTCGGTGCTGATCTACGATCTGAACGAAAGCGGCGACCTCGGCGCCATTTCGGTGATCGGCATCGGCATGTTGATTATCACTTTCGCCGTGGTGATCGCGGTCAACCGCATTCCCGGCTTCGGCAACGTGCGCTTCCGCACCTAAAGACGTAGAATTCATGGCCGACACGCCTGCAACGCTTTCCGTCGCCGAGCAATTGGCCGAGCGCATCGTCGCGCTGCGCGCCGGCGCCTTGCCGCCGGCGGTCCACCTGAAATGCGAGGACCTGCTGATCGATGTGGTCGGCCTCTGCCTCACCGCGCGCAACGAAGACTATATCGAAAGCGCGCTGGCCGGCTGCGACGACGACGGCCCCTGCACCGCGATCGGCCACGCACGCACCTTCAGCAGCGCCAGCGCCGCCTTCGTCAATGGCACGGCCGCGCATGGCGAGGATTTCGACGATACGTTCGAGGGCGGCCCGGTCCATGCCGGCGCGGTAATCGTGCCGGCTGTGCTGGCGGCGTGCGAACGGCATGGCCGCGACGGCGCATCGGCTTTGCTCGGCATTGCCATCGGCACCGAGACCATGTGCCGCCTGTCCACCGTTGTGCCGAAAGCCGTGCATAAGGCCGGATTCCACCCGACGGCAATCTTCGGCGTCATGGGCGCGGCCGCCGGCGTCAGCGCCACGCTCGGCCTCAACGCCAAACAGACCGTCGATGCGCTCGGCATTGCCGGCAGTTTCGCCGGTGGCATTATCGAATATCTGACCGACGGCGCCTGGACAAAAAGGCTGCATCCGGGCTGGGCGGCGCAGTCCGGCATCCGCGCCGCGCTGCTGGCGCGTGGCGGCTTCTTTGGACCGCGCACCGTGTTCGAAGGCGTGCATGGCCTGTTCCATGGTTTCGCGCACACGACCAAGGGCGACTACGAGGCGCTTACCGGCGATTTCGGCACGCGGTGGGTGACCGAGACGCTTGCGTTCAAGCCCTACCCGTGCGGAACCATGGCGCACCCTTACATCGATTGCGCCAGACGCCTGGCGGCGCGCGGCATCAAGGCCGCCGACATCAAGGAAATGGTTTGCGAAGTGGCCGAAGGCACCGTGCATCGCCTGTGGGAGCCGCTCGCCGCCAAGCAACGCCCGCCGAACGGCTACGCGGCGAAATTTGCCACGCCGTATATTCTCGCCACCGGCTTTGTGAAGGGCGGCGTGGGCTTAAGCGATTTCACGCCCGAAGCGGTACACGATCCGGACGTCCTGGCGCTCGCCGCCAAGGTCCGTTACGTGATCGACCCGGACAATCTTTATCCAAAGGCGTTTACCGGCCATATCCGCTGCGTCCTTAATGACGGCACGGTGACCGAAGACCGGCAGCCGCATTTCAGAGGTGGCGCCGACGAGCCGCTGACGCGCGCCGACATTGTCGAGAAATTCACCCTCAACGCGCGCCATGGCGGCTGGGAAGAAGCGCGCAGCAGCGCAGCGTTAAAGCTTCTGGCAACATTATATCAGGGCAGGATCGATCTTTCGCCCTTGCGCGGCTGAGGAGAGACCATGTCCGATTCAAAAGAACTTCTCGGCAAAGTCGCCATCGTCACCGGCGCCGGCCGCAATATCGGCCGCGCCATCGCACTTCAACTCGCGCAGGCCGGCGCATCTGTGATCGTCAATGCCCGCTCGAATAAAGACGAAGCTGGCGACGTCGTCGCCGCGATCGAAGCCGCCGGCGGCAAGGCAATCGCCGCGATCGGCGACATCGCCGACCCCGCCGCGGTCGCCGGCATCGTGGACACGGCGCTGAAAAGCTTCGGACGTATCGATATACTCGTGAACAATGCCGCGCTGCGCCGCGAAAAGCCCGTCGATCAGATGACCTATGCCGAATGGCGCGAAGTGATGAACACGACGCTCGATTCCGCCTTTCACGGCGTCGCCGCCTGCATTCCGGCGATGAAAAAGGCCGGCGGCGGCACCATCGTCAATATCGGCGGCATGAGCGCGCATATCGGCTCCGCCGGCCGCGCGCATGTCATGACCGCCAAGGCCGGCCTGGTCGGGTTCACGCGGGGTCTCGCGCATGATCTCGCCGCTTACCACATCACCGCCAATTGCGTCGTGCCGGGCGCCATCGACACCGCCAGACCCGGAACGTCACTGAAACCGGCGCATCATCTCACCCACGGCACGATCACCGGCGAGCGCGGCAAGCCCGACGACGTCGCCGCCATGGTCTGCTTTCTGTGCGGCCCCGGCGCGCGCTACGTGACCGGCCAGACCATCCATATCAATGGCGGCGCCTATCTCGGCGTATAGAGCCGTCAGCACGCAAGCGCGCTTTATTTGCTGTCCAGCGCGAAGACCCCGTTCCAGTCGCTCGGCGGGGCATCTTTTTGAAAGCCGCCGATGCGCAGGGAATAGATATCGAACAGCCGATTGAGCGTGAATCCTTCGCCGGCAGCGCGGCAACGGACGATCGCCTCGCCGGCGCCGGCGAAATCCTGACGCCGGTATAAAGCGAGCATCTCGTTGAACAGCGCTTCCATGCGCAAGAAACTTTCGCTTTGGGCCACGTCCGCGCGGCCAAGGATCGTATAGATCGTCTCCGGTTCGGTTTTTCCCTTCACCGTGATGCAATCCAGTTCCAGCAAAGCGAATTTTCCGCGCGCCGCCTGCGCCGTCCTGGAACCGATGATGATCGGGACATCATAGGACTTGGTTTGCCCCTCCAGCCGCGACGCCAGATTGACGCAATCGCCCAGCACCGAATAATTGAAGCGCAGGTTGGACCCCATATTGCCGACAACGCAGCGCCCGCTATTGAGGCCGACCCCGATCTTCAGCGGAATAAAGCGCTGTCCGGTCAAAGCAGCCTCTTTTTCCCGCTGCTCATTGAGCAGATCGACCCGCGCCAACATTTCCAAAGCGGCGGCGCAGGCATTGATCTCGTGGGCGGGATCGTGCAGCGGCGCGCTCCAGAAGGCCATGATGGCGTCGCCGATATATTTGTCGATTGTGCCGTTCTTCTCGACGATGGCATTGGTCATCGGCGTAAGAAAATTATTCATCAAGGCCGTCAGGCCTTGCGGGTCGTCCTTGTAGAGTTCGGAAATCGACGTGAAGCCGCGCACGTCGCTGAACATGATGGTCATGTTGCGGTCTTCGCCACCGAGCACCAAAGTCTCGTGGCTATGCGCAAGTTTGTCGACCAGCGACGGCGACAGATATTGACCGAAGGCGGAGCGGATGCGGCGGCGCTGCAACTGCTCGCGAAAATAATTGATGAAGATCAGCGTCAGATAGATCAGGAAGGTCGCCAGAAGCGGAAACGTGGCGTCGAGCAAAATCAGATGCTGGGTGTAGAAATACCACGAACCGGCCGCCAACCCGGCAGCCACCAGCGCGCCCAGGCCCAGCATCATCGACGCGCCGAGGATCGGCCCGACAGCGATGATGGCCAGGCCGAACAACATCGCGGCGGCAAGCTCCGCGCCAATCGCGTAATTCGGATAGACCAGCATCGATTTGGTCAGGACGTTTTCCAGTACCTGCGCATGCACCTCGACGCCGGACATCGCCGGATCGATCGGCGTCGCCTTGATGTCGCGCAGTCCGACCGCCGACGTGCCGATCAGCACCAGCCTGCGGCCGATGCGCCCGGGCGGAACGCGGTCCTCCAGAACGTCCTTGGCCGACACGTAACGGTTCTGGTCGTAACGCGCGTAGTGAACCCAGAGCTGGGCATTGCGGTCGGTCGGCAATTCAAGGCCCGGAATGGCGACGCTGTTGACGCCGGCCGCGTCCGTCTTGATCCGGATTGCGCCGGCGCCGGTGGCAACGCGCAGCATTTCCAGACTGATCGCCGGCACTAGAGCGTCTTGCGCCATCATCACCATGGGTACGCGGCGCACGATGCCGTCCGGCTCGGACTTGATGGTCACCATGCCGCGTCCGGCGGCGGCCTGCTCGAGCGGCGGAACGTTGTTGATCACGCCGGGAAAGGTAATCAGAAAGCGGCGCGGATCGGGACCCATCATGGCAAAGCCCACGCCCGGCGGCCGCGTCGCCGACGGTGGCGACGCCAGATGAAAGCCGGATTCGCCGATCACCACCCGCGTGCGGCGCATGACATCGGCGAGCACGTCATCGTTGCTCGGCAATTTCATGAGCTGGGCGCGCGTCTCGGCGTCCAGATTGCGGAAGCTCTCCGCCGCCACCGAAGGCGACATCCGGTCCGGTTCGGCGAAGATGATATCGAACGCGATCACCGCGCTGCCGAGCCGCGTCAGCTTGGTCACCAGATCAGCCAGCAGCGTGCGCGGCCAGGGCCATTGACCATAGGCCTTCAGGCTGGCCTCGTCGATGTCGACAATGACGGCCGGCTGCACCGTCGCCTGGCGCGGCTTCACGGCCTGATAGAAATCGAAAGTGCGAACGCGCATCGATTCGAGCGGCGCCGGATTGGCGATGCGCAGGGCGACCAGCGCGCCAAGCAAGATCAGGCAGACCACCCGGCCAAGCCCGAAACCCTTCGCGAAGCGCTTAATCCTGTTCATGATGGCGCGCGGCTTTTCTTTTGGTCATAGCGGCGCATCATCGTTCACGAAACGCCCGCATGAACTGATCGCGCAGCGGCTTCATCAAATAGGAGATGACTGTGCGCTCGCCGGTCTGCACGAAAGCTTCCACCGGCATTCCCGGCAATAGCCTGACATCGCCGAGCAGCGCTACTTTCTCTGGCGGCAGCGCAATCCGGATCGTGTAGTATGACTGGCCGGTACGCTGGTCGGTCGAGGTATCGGCCGATACGCGCGTCACCTTGCCATCTATTTCCGGCGTGGTGCGGCTGTTGAAAGCGGAAAATCGCAGCACCGCGAGCTGACCGATCTGCAATTGATCGATGTCCTGCGGATTGACTTTGGCCTCGACCTGCAACTTGTCGGCATCGGGCACGATCAACATGATCGGATCGCCGGCGGTGATGACGCCGCCGACGGTATGAACCGCCGACTGGAAGACGGCGCCGGTCTGCGGCGCTCGAATGTCGGTACGGCGAAGCTGATCTTCGGCTGTCACCTTGCGCTCGACGAATTCGCCGATCTTGCCGTCGATGTCGCGCATTTCCTTGGCGACTTCGCTGCTGAGATTCTGGTCGATCTGGATGATCTGCAGGTTGATCTCGGCGATCTTGCCCTTGGCTTGCGCCGCCGAAGCGACCAGTTGCGCGCGTTCGCCGCCCAGCCGCGCCGCTTCCCGCTCAAGCTGGGTCAGTCTCGTCAATTGCACCAGATTCTTGGCATAGAGATCGCGCACGCCGGTCAGTTCACGCTCGATCAGGACGAGTTCCTGGCTTTTGGCGGCCTGCTGCGCCTCGATGCCGGCGATTTCCTCGTTCGACTGCGCCATGCGTTGCTGTAATTGCGCTTTCTGGCCGGATCGTTCGGTGCGGCGAAGCTCGAACAATTTCCGCTCGCTGCGCACCGCCGAAACGGCGTCCGGATCGCCGGTCCGCGCCAGAAGCGCGGGCGGAAACGCGATCTCGTCGGCGCCGTCGCGCTCGGCCTCGAGACGCGCTTTGCGGGCGGTCAGTTCGTTGAGGCCCTTGGTGATGATGGCGAGATTGGCGCGCATGACCGTTTCGTCGAGCCGCACAAGAATGTCGCCGGCCTTGACATGATCGCCATCCCGCACGCGCAGTTCGCCGACGATGCCGCCGGTTGGATGCTGCACCTTTTGCACATTCTGATCGACGACGATCGAACCTTGCGCGATCAGAGCGCCGGAAATCTGGATCGTCACCGCCCAGCCGCCGACGCCGCCGCCGAGCAGCAGCAGGATGGCGACACTGGCGAGAAGATGGCGGCGGATCGACGCGCGCGATCCGGTTGGCCGCGCCGCAAACTCACTTTTAGCGGCCTGCC
>CAITJJ010000107.1 GCA_903892675.1 uncultured Hyphomicrobiales bacterium
CAGTTCGGCGGCACGATGAACCACCAGATCATTTATCAGATGTACTACGCATTCGTGAACCGCGGCTTCTCGGCATTGCGCTTCAATTTCCGCGGCGTCGGCCGCAGCCAAGGCTCGTTCGATCACGGCACTGGCGAATTGTCGGACGCGGCGGCAGCGCTCGACTGGGCGCAGACTATCAACCCGGAAGCCAAAAGCTGTTGGATCGCCGGCTTCTCGTTCGGCGCCTGGATCGGCATGCAGCTCTTGATGCGCCGTCCCGAGATCGAAGGCTTCATCTCGATCTGCCCGCCGGCGTATCTCTACGACTTCTCGTTCCTCGCCCCCTGCCCGTCCTCCGGCCTGATCATTCATGGCGACAAGGACGCGGTGGTGCCGCCCAAGGACGTCAACACGCTGGTCGAGAAGCTCAAGACGCAAAAGGGCATTGTCATCGAACAGAAGGTCGTGCCCGGCGCCAATCATTTCTTCGACGGCAAGGTCGACGTGCTGCTCGGCTCGATCGAGCAATATCTCGACAAGCGCCTCAAGACGCCCGAGCGTAAACCGGCGGCATAAAGAACAGCGCGCCGGTTAGGTCGAGGGCGGCGACGCCAGCGCAGACCGCAACGCAGCCGGATCGACGTCGATTTGCGCAAACAGGCGAAATGCGTCGACGCCCTGATGGAAATACAATTCAAAGCCGCTCATGGCGGCAAGCCCGGCCGCCCGCGCGCTCGTTAGAAAAGCCGTGTCGAGCGGCGTATAAACGGCGTCGAACACCCAGCGCGCACCACGCAACGTCGATGCCGGAAATGCATTGCCGCCGAGCCCGATCATGCCAGCCGGCGTCGCGTTAACGAGTCCATCGGCGAATGCACTGG
Source organism: uncultured Hyphomicrobiales bacterium (assembly GCA_903892675.1). Lineage (GTDB taxonomy): Bacteria > Pseudomonadota > Alphaproteobacteria > Rhizobiales > Xanthobacteraceae > Pseudolabrys. The sequence continues at coordinate 864 of CAITJJ010000107.1, forward strand.
CCTCTTCAATTGAATCGGCAATGGCGACATCCAATTGCGGATGCGCGTCCGTCAGTGCGTCGTGCAATGCGCGCGATTTCATTGGATCGGTGTCGAAAAGCCGCAGCGCCCGCGCGCCCAGTTGCGCCAGCGCAAAACCGATAGCCTTGCCCGCGCCGCCGCAGCCGGCAACGGCAACAATACCCGGCGAGACTTTTCCGAAAGTCGCACGAAACGCATGCACGAAGCCGGTGTAATCCGTGTTGTCGCCAACGGGTCCCGCGCTGTCAAAAAGCACTGTGTTGCAGGCTCCGATGGCCCGGATATGCCGGTCCGCAACCGTCACGCGCCGGACAACCCGTTCTTTATAAGGATAAGTTATGTTGAGGCCGCGATAGCCTTCAGCGCGGGCATGATCGAATACGGCATCGAAGTCGCGCCCCAGCGCTTTCGGCACCAGCAACTCATAGCGTACGTCAACCCCGCACAGCCGGCCGGCCGCGTGATGCAATTCGGGCGCGCGCGAGGCCGCGATGTTGTCGCCAATCAGTCCGAGAAGAATCGTGGGCATGAGTATAGCCGCGCTCAGAGTTCAGGCCGGCGCATGTGCCGACGACGTGCTCTTGCGCATGTTGCGTGACTTTTCAACGAACAGCAGCCCCTTGCCCCGCGACAAAGTATAGGTCACGCAATCCTGAATGTGCCTCACCAGCACAGCCTGCGCCGCCTTGGCATCGCGCTTTAGCGCGCAATCAAGCAATTGCCGATGCTCGGCCGCGGCAATCTCGCCGCGGAATATGACTGCGATCATTAAATAGCGCAGATATTTGTCGAAGACGGCGCCATGCGCTTCGAGCAATACGCGGGAGCCGCAAGCGGACAATAAAGCCTGATGGAATTCCCAATCGTACCGCTTGAGCTGCTCGCCGTGATTAGTCTCGCCGGCCATCGCGCGTCGCTCCATCGACGACAGTTTGTGATGCGCGGCAACGACCCGCCCCTCCCACTCCATGTCGCCCGCCGCGAATGAACGCTCCAGCGCATGGCATTCGAGGAGCTGCCGCAAATTGGCGATTTCGGCGAAATTCTCCGGCGACACCGCGGCCACTTCAAAGCCTCGTGCGCCTTCGGCAACAACGAGGCCCTCGGATGTTAGCCGGTTCAACAACTCCCGCAATGTACTGACGCTGATTCCGTAGGCATCCTTCATGACGTCGAGCTTGAGATGCTGCGCCGGGGCCAGGCGCCCAAATATGATGTCGGAGCGCAGTCGCCTATACACACGCTCGCCGACCGATTCCAGGTTGGTCAATTTTCCGGCCATGTTGTCCCATCCTGTATTGTTGTTGCATCGGATGATTTCACGATCAACCGACGATTTCAATATTAAATATTGATGCCCGAAACAGTCCGGACAATAAAGGCTCAAGACCAATCAAAAACGTCCACGGAGGAAACCATGCGTCTACCGATGACACGACGGTCCATGCTGGCCGGCACCGCCGCGCTTGCCGCATTCGGTGGCAGTCTGCCCGCCAACGCGCAAGCCAAGCCGAAATTCAAACTGAGCCTGGCGGCTTCCGAAACCGATCTACGTGCTGAAGGCTTCAAGGCTTTCGCCGCCGCAATGAAGGACGACTTCGAACTCGAGCCCTATTGGACCAATACTCTGTTCAAGCAGGGCACCGAGTTGGTGGCGCTGCAGCGCGAGAACCTCGAACTCTGCAATCTGGCGCCGGCCGATATCTCAAAGCAGATTCCCGCCTGGTCGTTGATGACCTCGGCCTATCTGTTCCGCGACTACGCGCATCTGCGAGCGACGTTCAACAGCGACGTCGGCAAAGATTTCATCAAGATGGTGCGCGACCAGATCGGCGTCGAGCTCATCCGCCCGGTCTATTTCGGCGCGCGTCAGGTCAACTTGAAGCCAACCAAAAAGATCAACACGCCGGCCGATATGGCCGGATTGAAACTGCGCATGCCCCCCGGCGAGTTCTGGCAGTTCCTCGGCGAATCCCTCGGCGCCAATCCAACTCCTGTGGCCTACGCCGAACTCTACACCGCCTTACAGGCCGGCGCCGTCGATGGCCAGGACAATCCGCTCGTGGCCGGGCGGACGATGAAATTCTACGAGGTCACCTCGCAATTCATCCTGACCAATCACGTCATCGCTTATGACATGCTGGCCGTCTCGAAGAAGACCTGGGAAAGCCTGAAGCCGGCACAACAGGCCAAATTCCGCGCTGAAGCCGACAAGGCGTTCGACGCCAACGCGGCCAAATACGACGCCCAGCAAGCGGACGCGATCGAGTTCTTCAAGAAGGAAGGCAAGCAGGTCTATTCCCCCGACCAGGAAGCTTTCCGCAAGTTCGCGCAGAAGAAATATCTCGACAAATACGCCAGTGAATGGCCGAAGGGCGCGATCGAGAAGATCAACGCGATCAAGTAACACCATTTCAACACGCTTTTCCCGTCGGCCGCGGCAGCGGCCGGCGGCACAATTGCCTGCCTGAACGTCACGGGACCGACGCAATGGAAACAGCCTTTTCCGGACAAGACAAGCTGATTGATGCCGGCCGCTGGCTGCGCCGCCGCGCGGAAAATCTTTCGGTAATCCTTCTGCTCGCCATGTTCCTGTGCTTCATCCTGCAGATCGTCGCACGCTATGTCTTCAATTATCCGCTGGGCTGGACCGAAGAAGTCAGCGTCCTGTGCTGGATCTGGTGCACCTTATGGGGCGCCGTTTTCGTTGTGCGCGAGCGCGACGAAGTCCGCTTCGACATCATCTACAGCGCGGTCAGTGAACGCACGCGACGCATTTTCACGATCATTACCGGCTGCGCCGCGGTGGTCCTCTTTTCGGTCGCGCTGCCTGCGGTCTACAGCTACGTCACCTTCCTCAAGGTCGAAAAATCGGCCTATCTGGGCATTCGTCTGGATTATCTCTATTCGGTCTACGTCATATTCTCGGTCGCAGCGATAATCCGATATGCGGCACTGACGTGGTTCGCCATTCGCGGGCGCGCGCCGGAAATCCAGATTGGATCGGGCTCCGCGTTATGATGAACCCCTTTTCCATCTGTTTGATTGCAATCCTTTCGCTGGGATTGCTCGGGCTGCCGATCGGCTATTCGATGATTGCCGGCTCGATCGTGTATCTGCTGCTCGCCGGATTGGATCTCGGCACGTCGGCCGAGCAGATATTGAACGGCCTCTACAACAGCTATGTGTTGCTCGCCGTGCCGTTGTTCCTGTTCTCGGCCGAACTGATGAACGTCAGCAAAATGACGGACCATCTGCTGCGGTTCTGCGACATGCTGGTCGGCCGTTTCCGCGGCGGTCTCGGTCATATCAACATCGTGCAGAGCATCATTTTTGCCGGCATGTCGGGCTCGGCGATTGCTGACCTTGCCGGCACCGGCCGCATCAGCATCGACATGATGACGAAGAACAACCGTTATCCGGTCAGCTATGCCGCCGCCATCACCGCGGCTTCGGCCGTCATCGGGCCGATCATCCCGCCGTCGATTCCGATGGTTTTGTACGCGCTGATTTCGGACACTTCGGTCGGTTATCTGTTTCTCGGCGGCGTCATTCCGGGATTCCTTATGGCCATCGCACAGATGGTGATCAACACCATCCAGGCGCACCGCTACGATTATCCCGTCGAGCCGCCGATCCCCCTGCGCGAATGGCCGGGTATCACCGCGACGGCGATGCCGGCGTTGCTGATGCCGGCGATTCTGCTTGGCGGCATTTATAGCGGCGTGATGACACCGACCGAAGCGGCTGCCGTCGCCGCGGCCTATGCATTCGGCGTGGCCGTGCTTTGGTACCGCAACGTATCCGCCAGCGACACCTACACCGCCGTACTCAACAGCACACGTTCAACAGCCTCAATCGGCATGCTGATCGCCGGCGCGCTGATCTTCAACTACGTGGTGACGGTCGAGCAGATCCCGGTCACGGTCAAGGGCCTGCTGGCCGGCTATGACCTGTCCGCGACGATGTTTTTATTCTGGGTCAACGTCATTCTGCTGGTGCTGGGATGCCTGCTCGAAGGCAGCACGATCATCCTCGTCATCTTGCCAATCTTCATCCCGACTGCGCAGGCGCTTGGAATCGATCTGGTGCATTTCGGCGTCGTTACCGTGTTCAACATCATGATCGGTCTGGTGACGCCGCCCTACGGCCTGTTGCTCTTTATTATCTCGGCGATCTCCGGCGCCCCGCTGCGCCACATCATCCGCGACACCTTTCCATTCGTGGTCGCGATGATCGTCGCCCTGGCCATCATCACCTTCATTCCCGAAACCGTACTCTGGCTGCCGCGGCTTCTTGGCTACAAAGGTTGAGCGAAACGATGACAAAACCGATTTACATCCTGAACGGCCCCAACCTCAATCGCCTCGGCAAGCGCGAGCCGGAAATCTACGGCAAGACCACCCTTGCCGAGGTCGAAGCGATCTGCCGCGAGGCCGCCGGGCCGCAAGCCGTCGAGTTTCGACAGACGAATAGTGAAACACAGTTGATCGACTGGGTTCACGAAGCCATCGACGAAGGCAGCGGCATCATCATCAATCCCGCCGCCTACACATTTACGTCGCTGGCCCTGCTCGACGCGCTGAAAATGTTTCCCGGCCCGATCATCGAACTGCACATTTCGAACATCCATCGCCGCGAGGCCTATTATCATCATTCCTACGTCTCGAAAGTAGCAACATCGGTGATCGCCGGCCTCGGCACAGACGGATACGGCATCGCGGTCGGCGCAATGAATGATTTGTTGAAAAAGCGGAAGGCGGAAACCTAGATTACGCGCTTACGGGTTAGCGACCACGCCGCCGGTCATTGGCTGGCTGACACCGGTGGTCAGGGGAAACGTGATCGGCAGGCCGGCTTGGGTGCGCACCGCCAGATAGGCAAAGGCCTGCGCCTCGATCGACTGCGACGACCAGCCAACCGCGTCGGCGGTCTCTACCGGCGCCGGCGCCAGCCGCTGCGCCAATAGGCGCATCAATGTTGGATTGCGCGCACCGCCGCCGGCAACGATCCAGCTTCGCGGCGGCTCCGGCAGACGTTGCACCACCCGCGCCACCGCCGCCGCGGTCAACGCCGACAACGTCGCCGCGCCATTCGCCACGGTGAAATCCGGCAGACCCATATTGGCGAAAGCAAAGGCATTGCGGTCGAGCGATTTCGGACACGGCAAATCGAAGAACGCATGGGCGAGAACGCGGTCGACGAACGCCTCGTCGATCGCCCCGCGCGAGGCTTCATCGCCGTCGCGGTCGAGCGGACTGCCGGTCCGCGCGCGCATGAAATCGTCGATCAGCGCGTTGCCGGGACCGGTATCGCAGGCGACCGGATCGCCGCCATCCACCCAGGTCACATTGGCGACGCCACCAATATTGAGCACCGCGATCGGGTGCGGCCGGTCGAGATCGCGCGCCAGCGCCTGATGGAAGACCGGCACCAGCGGCGCGCCCTGCCCGCCATGCTCGACATCGGCGGCGCGGAAGTCGTAGGCGACAGGAATGCCCAGCCGCCGCGCCAGCGCCGCGCCGTCGCCTATCTGCACGGTCAGGCGTTCGGCCGGTTTATGCAGCACGGTCTGGCCATGAAAGCCGACAATGGTGACGTCGGCCTTATCGATTTGTTCGGCTTTGAGAAAGGCTTCGACCGTCTCGGCATGGACGCGGGTGACGAATGCCTCGGCTTCCGCCAGCACGCCAGGCCGCGCGGTGCGATCGGTCAGCCTCACTCCTTCGGCTAACGCCCGCCGCAACAAGGCCTGTTCTTCGTCCGAATAGGGCCGATAGCCGACCGGACCGAATCCGGCGATCCGCTCGCCATCGGTCTCGATCAGCGCCACGTCGACGCCATCGAGCGAAGTGCCGCTCATCAGCCCGATGGCCCTGACTACCCCCAAAAGCGTCGCCTTTTTTGACCGCGCATGACCTTGTCCGAAAACCGGTATCCACTTTTCGGGGTCATGCGCGTTGAATCCGGTCCCGGACCTGATACACCACCCGCCACCGTCAATCGAGCATGCCCCGGCGCGAGACTTGAAACATGGCTACCTATAAATCCGACTTTCTTAACATTCTCAGCGAACGGGGCTTTATCCACCAGGTCTCCGAGCCGGACGTCCTGGACGCCCGCGCCGTGGAAGGCCAGATCACCGCCTATATCGGCTTCGACTGCACCGCCGCCTCGCTCCATATCGGCTCGCTGCTGCCGATCATGATGCTGTATTGGCTGCAACAGACCGGCCACCGGCCGATCGCGCTCATGGGCGGCGGCACCACCCGGGTCGGCGACCCGTCCGGCAAGGACGAAAGCCGGCGGATTTTGACCGAGGACGACATCAACAACAACCTCGTCGGCATCCGCGCGATCTTTTCCAAGTTCCTCAAGTTCGAAAATGCAGGCGGCAATGCCGTGATGGCCAACAATGCCGACTGGCTGAACAAGCTCAATTACATCGATTTTCTGCGCGACGTCGGCAAGCATTTCTCCGTCAACCGCATGCTCGCCTTCGACTCGGTCAAGATGCGGCTCGAACGACAGCAGGAATTGTCCTTCCTCGAATTTAATTACATGGTCCTGCAGGCCTATGACTTCGTCGAGCTGAACAAGCTCTATGGCTGTACGCTGCAAATGGGCGGCTCGGATCAATGGGGCAACATCGTCTCAGGCATCGATCTCGGCCGCCGCATGAACGGCGCGCAGATGTTCGCGCTGACCGCGCCGCTCATCACCACCTCGTCCGGCGCCAAGATGGGCAAGACTGCCGCCGGCGCGGTCTGGCTCGAAGCGAAGATGACCAGTTCGTACGATTTTTGGCAGTATTGGCGAAATGTCGACGATGCTGATGTTGGGCGTTTCTTGAAGTTGTTTACCACTCTGCCACTTGATGAAATTTCTCGCCTTGCCACACTACATGGTCAGGAAATCAACGAGGCAAAAAAGATCCTTGCTACCGAAGTGACTGCGTTAATCCACGGACGAGCTATTGCGGATAACGTAGCCGATGCAGCGCGCAAAACTTTCGAAGAGGGCACCTTCGCCGGCGCACTGCCGACCGTTGAAATTGCTCGCGCCACCCTCGACCAAGGCATCGGCGTCCTCAATGCCTTTGCCGAACTCACCGCGCTGGTGTCCTCGAATGGCGATGCGCGCCGCCAGATCAAGGCCGGCGGGCTGAAGGTCAACGATGTCAATGTGACAGACGAGAAAATGATTTTGACGGCCAAGGATCTGACCGTCGACGGCGCCATCAAGCTGTCGCTCGGCAAGAAGAAGCATGTGCTGCTGAAGCCGGTTTAATCACCGCTGCGGCGGCACGAAGCCCGGATCGAAACTTCCCGGCGACGGGATGAATTTGCGCAGCAGGCCGGGCGCGATGGCGCTCACCGGATTGACCGAAATGCGCGGCGCGCTCGGCGGTCCCACCGCCTCGTAGGTAATGCCGACCAGGCCCTCATTGCTGCCGCCGAGAAACAGGCCGACGATCGGAATTTGGCCAAGGCCGAACATATTGTTCAGCCCGTAGAACGGCACGAAGGTGCCGCGCAAATGCACTTCGTCTTTGGCGTAATCGACTTGGCCTTCGACCGTAGCGCCGATCTGCGGACCGCGCACGATGCCGTCGCGCACCGCCATGCGGCCGGGCAACCTCGTGAAACCGGCGCTCAATTCGGAGAAATCCACGCCGCGGCCGGCCGCGCCGCCGGCGCCCGCGGCCACGCGGTCGAGCGCCGCCTCGCCGCGAATATTGAAATTGCGAATGGCAATGGTGCCGATCTGGGGCGTCTGGTCCTCGGTCGGAGGGTCCATCGCCACCCACATGCTGCCGCCGAACATGCGCGGATAAGTGTCGGTGAAACGGAATAACGCGCCGGCATCCTCGGTCTCGAGAAAAACAACCTGATGACTGTCTCGCGCGCGCACGCGAATATCGCCGTTGAACGGCGTATCGCGGCCGATTTTGGAATTGAGCGAGAAGGTGCGAATGCGGCCATTACGCCGCGACAGTCGCAGCTCAAGTCCGCGCAGGGTTTCGCCATTATGGCCGGCGACCGTGCCGATCTTGACGTCGATGTCGAGGTCGGTCTGCTTCTGCTTGTTCTTTTCATCGACGCCCGCCAGCGACGACTTCACGAATGCACGGCCGTCATAGACGTCGCCACGCATCGTCACGCGCAACACGCCCTCGCCATTGCGGTCGGCCTTCAGCGAAATCTTGTCGCCATCGGACAGGCTGAACACCGGAAAATTGGCCGACACCAGCGTATTGTTGCCGTCGAGTTCGACCGACCCTTTCACGGTCACGCCACCGCCCTCGACGACGAGATCGTCAAAGCGGGTCTGCTTGGCGTTCTTGACCATTGTATAGGTCGCACGCGCCGCCTTGCCGGCCGGCTTCACCCAACCCGGAAGAAGATTCTCGATCTTCACCGGCGTCAGATCGGCCTCCACGCTCATGCGGTCGTCTTTCACGTAGTCACCGACCAATCCGTTCAGTTTGATCGGAATGGCGCCTGTCACCGCGCCGCCGAAATCGATGCCGAGACGGCGGCGCGCCGCCTCGTCGACCGATGCCTGCAGACGCAGTTCGGCGCTGGCATCGCCGCTCTTCCGGCGCACGTCGATCGCAGCCGGCAAACCGTTGATCTTGACGTCGCCTTTGATCTGGTAGCCGTCGGTGGACGCGTTGACCCTGAGCGTGGCGGCTTCGACTTTCTGGCCGAGGAAGAGCCGCTCGGCGACGAAGCTCGTCAGTTCAGCGTTGACCGAATAGGTTGTCGCGTTCTTCGACATGTCCTTGTCGAGCGGCACGCCGACCACGACTTGCGCGCTGATCGTGCCGCGGCTCGACGCCGGATCGAGCGGCAGGCCGACGGTGTCGCGCAAGGCGCCGCTCGTCAGCAATTCGGCCGCGGCTGGCACCGCGCCGTCGATCCGAAACGAGGCTCGCGCCGGCGCCGGCTTGAGATGGGTATCGGGCACTTCGAAAACGCCGCCGGCGACATTCAGTTTGCGCCCCGGCGACACTTCGATGGTGCCGCGGCCAAGATTAATCGTTGCCGTGCCGCCGGTGATGCGTACAGCCAGATCTGCGTCGCGGATTGCCGGCAGATTGTCGACTGGGCGCAATGTGGTGCCACTGGTTTCGACGTCGATCGACAGACCGTCTTCCGGCGTCGGCGGTCCGCCGTTCTTGAAACTGATCAGCGGCGCGTTACCGGCAATGACGACGCGCTCGACCGTGCCACCGGAAATATGTGGTATGACCCACTCGCGCACATCCGCCGCGGCGAACACCGGCCACATGCGCTTCATCACCGACATCGGCATGCGCGTCCCGGCGACGCCGAATGCGAGATGCGGCTCAGCGCCGGACATATCCAGTCTGCCGGTGATGGCGACGCCGACATTATACAACGGACGGGTATCGACCCGGCTGAAGTCACCCTGATCGAGATCGATGCGCTTGCGCACCGGGTCGATGCGCGCCCGCACCGTGAGCCGGTTAATCGCAAAGCTTTCCTGATCGGCCGCGGCGCCAAGAATAACCGGATCGATCACTGGATCGCCGCGCTCCATCGCCAGCCGCCAGGCCGTTTCGCCTGCGGCGGGCGCATCCACAATCGCCCGCATGGTGAACTGATTGCCGCCGGAATGAATCTGGAAAGGCACGATCAAATTGCGGCGTTGCGCATCCCAGTTGAAACGAAAGTCGGCGCGCTCGATATCGATACGCGAATTCTCGTCCGAATGATCGACGATGCTGCCGGGGTCGGTATAAAGCTGGCCCTGTACCACCAGCGGCGTACCGTCGGCGGCGATATCGGCGCGAATGCTGGCCGATACCGGCAGATCGATGTCGATGCTGCTGTCGTTGAGCCGCATCGCCAGCAGCATGTCGCGGGTCGACACCTTGCGGGCTTCGATGCCGACGGCGCGGATGCCGTCGCCGATCGGCCGCATCGCGGCGCTGAGCACCCAGGGGCGCTCGGTGTTGACCGACTCAAGGCGGAAGATCACGCCACCTTGCGCCGGGCGCGTCAGGCTTGCGTTGATGTTGTCAAAGGTCCAGCGCTTGCCATTGCGGCGGTCATCGACGCTGAGATTGCCGTTCTTCAATCCGAGCTCGCGCAGATCGTGGCCGTCCAGGCCGCTGGCGCCGATGCCGTCGATCCATGTCATGGCGCCGGCAATGTCGGTCAGCGCCGCGGGCGGCGCGCCGGGCGCCGGCGTCGTTGCCGGAGGTCCGGCCGGAACCGCCGTGCTGGGCGGCGCGGTGGCGATCGGTCTTTTGTCGGCGCCAGCAAAAACGGTAACGCGGCCGTCGGTCTCGATGCGCACCGCCATTTCGGCCCCGACCAGATTAAGACTCTGCGCCCGAACCTTTCCGAAGATCAGGCTTAGACCCGACAGCCCCACTTCCGCTTTCGGTGCACTCGCCACAACGATGCCACCGGCGTCGCGCACGACAATGTCGCGCAGGCGCAAGGTGGTGCGGCCGGCTTCGTCCCGCTCGATCTGGGTACCGCCGACTGAAACCTTGTCGGTCGCGCCGAAATTTTCCTCTATCGCCGCCTTCAACCAGGGTGTCGCAATATCGAGTTCGATCGGTCCACTCGACAGGCGCCACCACAGAGCCAGAAACCCGACTGTCAGCACCGCGCTGGTCACCGTGAGGCCCCAGAACAATCGCCGCAGAATCGGCAACCTCAGGACCTGGACCACCTTTCGCCGAAACCCGCCCCATCGGCGGCGGCCGGCGCCGCCAGCCGGCCGATGCGACGGCGCGACAGGCGCATGGGACGCCGCTTTCGCGTGGCGGGCGGGATGCCCGTGATGGTCGCCTTTGCCTGTCATACCCTCACATAATATTGCCTGGACGCGATCGATTTGCGTGTACGCGATCTCTTGCCCGGACGCGACTTATTCCGCCCGGTGGACAAAATTCGCGCCATTGGCGCCGCCGGCGCTCAGCCGTTTAGAATTTCCGGCCGGTTGCGCTGGCCGGCAGCAAATGGCAAGGCCGGTCCCGAAGCTGCTCCCAAGACGGGCCTCTTGACCGACATTGACCGTTCGAAAGCGACGAAAGGAAGGCATATGCCAGTTGCCAAAAAAGGCGCCACAGCACCGAAGCGGGCCAAGGCGCCCGCGATCGCTTCCGGTGGCCTCGCAACGGGCGACCGGGCGCCGGCGTTCAAGCTGACGCTTGACGATGGCACATCCGTGGCGCTGAGGGATTTCAAGGGCCGCAATCTAGTCCTCTATTTCTATCCGAAGGCCGATACACCCGGCTGCACAAAAGAGGCCATCGCTTTTTCCGCCCTGCGTGCCGCTTTCGCCAAATCCGGTACCGACATCCTCGGCGTGTCCGCCGATCCAGTACCAGCGCAAAGCAAATTCAAGACCAAGCACGAACTAAAAATTTCGCTCGGCTCGGACGAGTCGAAAGCGATGCTGCAAGCTTACGGCGCCTGGGGCGAGAAATCGATGTACGGGCGCAAGTTCATGGGCGTCATCCGCAAGACGTTCCTGATCGATGGCATGGGCCGCATCGTTCGCGTCTGGCCGAAGGTCAGCGTGCCCGGCCACGCCCAAGAGGTTCTGGACGAGGTGCTGGACGCGGCGCGCGCGCTTTAGCCGCGCCCGAATTCCGGGTGCTTTCCGCCGGCACCGCCACTGTGGCAGCGCGCGGTTACCGGTTTCTTAACCATATCGGTTTGATATCGGCGCACCGGCAAGCGGCCCTCACGGCCGCGCCGGCGCGGAGCGTTCATGTCGTACCAGTCCCATTACGAACACCCGGCCCGCACCGCATCTGCCCGCCCGCGCTCGACCGAGACCGTCTCGCGCCATCTCAGCGCCAAGCACGCCGGCTCGCTCGCCGATTACACGCTTGTTCATGCCGGCCGCCAGGTCCGCCTCGGGCCGGTCGCGTTCTGGATCGTCGTCGGCACCCTGGTCATCATGGGCGTGTGGTCGATCGCCACCGGCACCTATTTCGCCTTCCGTGAGGACGTCCTCACCCGGCTGATCGGCCGCCAGGCTGACATGCAGTTCGCCTATGAAGACCGCGTCGCCGAATTGCGCGCGCAGGTCGACCGCATCACCAGCCGGCAGATGCTCGACCAGGAACAGTTCGACAAAAAACTGCAGGCCTTGATGCAACGCCAGGCAACGCTCGAACAGCGCAGCGCCGCGATTACTGGTGACGTCACTGGCTCGATCAAACCGGCGCGCATCGCGCCGGCCGAGGCGCGCAAGCCCATCAAACCGTCGCCGATCAGCGACACTGTCATCTTCGTCGCGCCGCCAGACCGCGAAGCCCGGTTGCAATCACGCGAACAGAGCGCCAGTCCGACCCGCATCGCCAGCGGCGCCAATTCAAACGGCGCGGAAGGCCTGCTGGCGCGCGTATCGCTGTCGCTCGACAAGATCGACCAGAGCCAGATCGCGGCGCTGACCGACATGGAAGAACAGGCCGACACCAAGGCGCGCCGCATCGGCAGCGTGCTTGCCGATCTCGGCATCAATGTCGGCAAGATGCCGCCGGTCGCCGGCGTTGGTGGTCCCTACATTCCGCTGAAAGCTCCGAAAGGCAACGGCGCGTTCGAGCGCCAGCTCTACCGCATCAATGTCGCGCGCGCGCAGATCAACCGCTACACGCAGACGCTGGTGTCGGTGCCGGTGCGCAAACCTGTCATAGGCGATGTCGACATGAGTTCGCCCTTCGGCATGCGCATGGACCCGTTCATGAAGGGTCCAGCGATTCACGCCGGCATCGATCTGCGCGGCGACAGCGGCGATCCGGTGCGCGTCACCGCCAATGGCACGGTCACCACCGCCGGCTGGAACGGCGGCTACGGCAACATGGTCGAGGTCAATCACGGCAACGGCCTGTCGACGCGCTACGGCCACATGTCGAAGATCGAGGTGAAGGTCGGCCAGCATGTCGTCATCGGCCAGACGTTGGGCCGCATCGGCTCGACCGGCCGCTCGACCGGCCCACATCTACATTATGAAACGCGCATCGATGGCGAGGCGGTCGATCCGCAGAAATTCCTGCGCGCGGGATTGCGATTGGGCAGCGGGATTTTGGGCTCGAATATCTAACCTGACGCACCGCTCGTCCATGGATCGGTGCCGTCACTTTCGAGCGCCGCTCTTGCCTGCCCGCCGCTCCAACAGGTTGAGCCCTTCGACCAACGCCGAGAATGTCATCGCGGCATAGATGTAGCCCTTTGGCACCTTTGCGCCGAAGCCTTCTGCGATCAGCGTCATGCCGATCATCATCAGGAAGCCCAGCGCCAACATGACAATGGTCGGATGTGCGTTGATGAAGTTCGCGAGCGGGTTCGCCGCCAGCAGCATCGCGAGAACGGCAACGATAACGGCAATGACCATGATCGGCAGGTCATCGGTCATGCCGACCGCGGTGATGATGCTGTCGATGGAGAAAACCGTGTCAAGCACGGCGATCTGGCTCATCGCCGCCGCAAAACCGAGGCTAATGTCCTTCCGATCGAAGAGGTCCGGCCCCGGGTCAGGGTCGACCCGGTGATGGATTTCCTTGGTAGCCTTCCACATCAGGAACAGGCCGCCGGCAATCAATATCAGGTCGCGCCAGGAGAATTCGTGGCTAAACACCGAAAACAAAGGCGTCGTCAGCGTGACGATGATCGCAATCGAGCCAAGAAGGCCAAGCCGAAGAATCAGCGCCAGACCTATGCCAATGCGGCGGCCGAGTTCACGCTGATGCTCGGGCATTCGATTGGTCAGAATGGAAATGAAAACCAGATTGTCGATGCCAAGCACGACCTCCATGACAATCAAGGTGACGAGTGCGACCCAGGCGTGAGGATCGGCAGCAAGGTTGAGCAGGTTATCCATGCCATCATCTCACCAGTGAAATAAGGCGTCATTGCGCTGCAAAGTGCGCCGCGGCACGCTTGGCTTACTCCACATCCTCGACGCTCTCCGGCCCGCATCTGCATTATGAAACGCGCATCGATGGCGAGGCGGTCGATCCGCAGAAATTCCTGTGCGCTGGCTTGCGGCTCGGCAGTGGAATTCTGGGCGCAAATATCTAAGCCGTTGACTCACAAACAGCGAGCCGAATACTAAGTTGAATTCGTTAGCGACCATTCCCTTTTAGATCAAAGCGCGCAAGGCATATTTTGTCCCACGATGACTTATCCGTTTATGACCCTCGCGGACAATTTGTTGAGAACACCGTGAAGTTCCTAGGGGTTACAATTTTCGCAACTTCCTGGATCAGCTGTTTTCGGCACGCCATTTATGCTAACGTGCGTTTCAAGAGTGCATTTTGCGCAGCGAAAGACCTTAGCAATTGCCATTTGCGTCGGTTCACCGCACCAGCCACAAGGCCGCCCTCTAGCGATATCTACAACCCCAAACCCCGGCGCGCCACATTGAGGGCAACGCGTCGCTAGCCGGCGCGCCAGTCTGTTGGCGAGGGCCCTTATCACAGCCATGCGGGTTGGATTTAGGTGAGCGCGCATGTCCGTCACTATCTGAACCGCCCGATCCGAAGACGCATGAGATGCATGCAAGATTGCTTCGGAAAGGTCGACGGATGAGCTAATCCCTTTGATTGGCAGTATCTCCATCGACGGTGCGCTGGGTGTGACAACGACCGCATGCTCGGGAAACCTTATGGATTTGAGGAAATCCGAAATGTCTTCTCCAGTATGACATTTGCAGCTCTGATAATTCGTTCGATGCGTCACTAGCGTCTCGCATATCTCAATTTCATTTATTTTGTCTACGAACAGCAAAAGCTCGGTGTCGCAAGGGATAAATGGAATGTGGGGGTGCGGCCCAAAACTTCCCTCGCTGCCAAGGCCGCACCGTAGTCCAGTGACTTGCATTGCCAGCAATGCCTTGGCCCGCGCTGCTTCGACCATCGTGCCAACCCTAGGGATTTCGCCGGTGAACGTGCCTAAAGCATCAGTATCGATGCCAGCAGGAACTCTGACTGATGCCGCAAGCTGGCGCGCGAATGCCCTCGCGACAGCCTTCTCTTTGCCATGCATCGTAGCGAAGGCAACGGCCTGGTTTTGATAGTGACCATTTTCGACTAGCATAAATTTATAGGTCAAAATCGTTCGGGCCGAACCACGGAGACATCCGAAATCGTAACGAAGCCGATCTGATGGGAGATCGCCGCGAGGACTGAATCGAGGAGATCATCAACCTTTGACGCGTCGGTGATGCACACGATTAACACCATTTTTGTTGCGTTGCTGATCTGTCCATCTGACGTCCAGGAACTATCATGCCCGCGCCCAGCCATGATCGGCATAACCGAATACCCAGAGACTTTGGCTTGGTCGAGCCGGTCAATGACCCGTTGCATGAGTGGAGCTTCAAAAATGATATCGATGCGCTTCTTGGGATGGGTTTTCATGACTCGTCCTATTTGTATCGCGTCAACTCAGTGCGCAATCCGGCCTGCCACGGCGATGTAGAGCGGAATTCCAATCAGCAAGTTGAATGGAAAGGTGATTCCAAGCGACAGTGTCAGTGCAATGGCTGGATTTGCCGCGGGCAATGCAAGTCGCATAGCGGCTGGCACCGCTATATAGGATGCCGACGCCGCAAGCGTAATGAGTACAGCCGTACTCCCGACGGAAAGACCGATCAAGATCGCGATTGCTGCGGCCAACGCCCCTCCGATCAGAGGCATGACGATGGCAAAGGCAGCAACAGGGACAGAAATGTATCGCCAGCCTTGCTTAAGGCCGCGCCCGGCAACAAGCCCCATGTCGAGCAGGAAAAGACAAAGAAATCCAGGAAACATATCGAGAATGAAGGCGAACGGAACCTAGCAGACGGAGCTAGGCGGGCTGGCACCAGGCTGACGTTTTTAAAAGCGCCCATTGTTCCGGAAATGAAACACTCGGAAGAG
>CAITJJ010000108.1 GCA_903892675.1 uncultured Hyphomicrobiales bacterium
CTCGCCGGCATGAAGGACTCCAAGGTGATCGTCGCGATCAACAAGGACGAGGAAGCGCCGATTTTTGCAGTTGCCGATTACGGCCTGGTTGCCGATCTGTACACGGCGCTGCCGGAACTGGCGGCGGAATTGGGCAAAATCGGACGTTAAGTGCTTTCGCACAGCATGGTGGCGCGCAAGTTCGGTTCGTCGTAAAAGAGCGAAGCAATTTCGCATCGATCGGATAAAATGATGGCGGTCACTATTCAGACGATTGGCGTGGTCGGCGCTGGCCAGATGGGCGGCGGCATCGCCCATGTCTGCGCGCTCGCGGGGTTCGATGTGATGCTGAATGACGTCGCGCCCGACCGCATCAAGGCGGCGCTCGCGACTATCAACGGCAACATGGCCAAGCAGGTCGCCAAGAAGACCATCACCGAAGACGAGCGCAAGGCCGGTCTCGCGCACATCAAGGCGGCGGAGAAATACGACGATCTGGCGACCTGCGATCTCGTGATCGAGACCGCGATCGAGAAGGAAGAAGCCAAGCGCAAGATCTTCTCCGAACTGTGCGCCTCGCTGAAGCCGGCAGCCATCATCGCCACCAACACCTCGTCGATTTCGATCACACGGCTGGCGTCATCGACCGACCGGCCGGAGCGCTTCATCGGCATTCATTTCATGAATCCGGTGCCGTTGATGGAACTGGTCGAGGTCATTCGCGGGATCGCCACCGACGATTCGACCTTCGAGGCGAGCAAGACATTCGTCCGCAAGCTCGGCAAGCAGATTGCTGTGTCGGAGGATTTCCCGGCCTTCATCGTCAACCGCATCCTGCTGCCGATGATCAACGAGGCGATCTACACGCTGTATGAAGGCGTCGGCAACGTCGAGGCGATCGACACCGCCATGCGGCTCGGCGCGCATCATCCGATGGGCCCGCTCGAGCTGGCCGACTTCATCGGCCTCGATACGTGTCTGTCGGTGATGCAGGTGCTGCACGAGGGGCTGGCCGATTCAAAATACCGGCCGTGCCCGCTGCTGGTGAAATATGTCGAGGCCGGTTGGCTCGGCCGCAAGACGCAGCGCGGCTTCTACGACTACCGCGGCGAAAAGCCGGTGCCGACGCGCTAGCGCCGGCCTCCGTTCAAGCCGCCTTCTCGAAATCCGCCATATGCGCGTCGAGCGCGCGCTTGAAGGCCGGACGGGCCTCGCAGCGCAGCCGATAATTTTCCAGCATCGGCATTTTCGCGATCAGATCGATGTGGCGCGGCGTGCGCAGGACCGTCGTCATCAACAGATCGGCGGCGCTGAAACTCTCATCGAGATAGTCACGCCCTTTCAGCCAGGTCGCCAGCGAATCGAGCCGCGATTGCGCCAGTTCGAGCGCCCGCGGGCGCCGCAACTTCGCCCATTCCTCATTGGCATAGAATAGGTCGATCAAAGTCAGGTTCTGGATGTGCGGCTCGATGGTGTTAAGCGCCGCGAACATCCAGGCGATAGCGCGGCTGCGGGCATCCGGATTGGACGGCAGCAAAGTCCCGGACCGTTCCGCAATCCGCATGACGATGGCGCCGGATTCGAACAAAGTGAAGCCGTCGTCATCGATGGCCGGCACCTGCCCGAAGGGCTGCATCGCGCGATAGTCCGGCGAATTCTGGTCGTCGGAACCGATCGCGAATGTCTCATAGGGAATGCCAGCCTCTTCCAGGGCCCAACGGACGCGCAAGTCGCGCACTAATCCCTGCACGAACGGGGGAACCGAACGAAACGTACTGAGCCTGATCATTGAACGAACTCCCGATGGATTACAAAACCTTCGCCAAATTCAGCAGCGCCAGCGCGGCGAGCGAGAGCCAGGTCAGCGACTGGCCGATGCGTCGGCCGTTGCCGGCGACATCCGTCGTCCACATGCCGGCGGTTTGGATCAGGCGCCCGGCGACCAGGGCGATACCGATGACGTGCAGCGCCCAATGCCAGCCGCCGTTGATCTCGTAGATCGCCATCAGCACCAGCGCGATCGGGATGTATTCGATCGCATTGGCGTGCAGGCGGATCATGCGCAGCATCTGCGGGTTGCCGCCGTCGCCGAGCGAGACCTTGAGTTTGACCCGGTGCATGGTGACGTTGATACTCAGCGCGAGAATGATGAGCGCCAGAATAGAAGCGTAGATGGCGGTGATCGAAATCGGCATGGCGGCCCCCTGTGAGCGTGAATGATTTGTCCTAGCTGCAGCAGCAACCGGGTTTCGCAAGGGCTGCCGTTTCATATTCGTCATGGCGTCTGACCCAGGCCATCGTCCAGGGCAGACTGTCCTCGTCGCGGCCTTTCGGCGCCAGGTCGAGCAACTGATAGGTGCCGACGATCATATCGAGCCCGCGCGCGTAAGCCGAGTAGGTGCGGAAGACGTTGCCGGCCTTGTCTTTGGCGAACACGCTGATGCCCGGCATCTCCTCCGACTCGGCCTTGGTCGTTCCGAAATTATAGGTCGCATCGCTGCCGATCTCGTCCTTGCCGAACGAGACGGCAAAGTCGCGGTTGAAGTCATTGGCATTCGACGACAGCCATTTGAATTTCCAGCCCATGCGCTTCTTGTAGTTGTCGATCTCGGCGAGCGGCGCGCGCGAAATCGCCAGCATGGTGACGTCGCGCTGGGCGAGGTGAGGAATGGCGCCATCGAA
Source organism: uncultured Hyphomicrobiales bacterium (assembly GCA_903892675.1). Classification (GTDB taxonomy): domain Bacteria; phylum Pseudomonadota; class Alphaproteobacteria; order Rhizobiales; family Xanthobacteraceae; genus Pseudolabrys. The sequence goes on from CAITJJ010000108.1 coordinate 2,662, forward strand.
ATGATCGGCGAGATAAGAGCAGCTCGGGCAGCCCTGCACCCAGCCGGGACCGAGCATGAAGTGATAGACGATGAGTTGGCCTTTGCCGGCGAACAAATCGGCGAGCGTTTCGCGGCCCTGCGGGCCGTCGAAGACATAGGTTTTGTCGATTTTCACCCAAGGCAGGTCGCGGCGTTGCGCGGCCAGCGCCTCACGCGCGTGGGTGAATTCCTTTTCCCTGGCGAGCAGCGCCCTGCGCGCGGCAAGCCATTCACTCATGGATACGACAGCGTGTGACATGACCTTGCTCCTTCACATCGGCATAGGCTTACATGGGCAAAGGCTTACATGGGCAAAGGCGTGATCCAGCCGATGCCGGCGCTGCCCGGCTCGGTGAGAATGGCGATGCGGCCGATGTTGGGAACGTCGAAAATCGGCCGCATCAATTTGGCGCCGAGCGCCAGCGCCTTCTTCACCCGCGCATCGACATCGTCGACCGCGATGTAGGAGAGCCAGCCTTCCGGCAGGCTAGCCCATTGCGGGCCTTCGGCCGGAAAGATGCCGCCGACGCGCGCATCGCCCATCTTGACGATCCAGTAGGTGTCGCCGCCGGCGCCCGGCATGGCCTCATAGGTCCAGCCCATGACGTCGGCGTAGAATTTCTTCGCCTTGGCGACGTCGTGCGTGACGAGTTCATTCCAGACAAAATTGCCGTGTGCCATTTACGCCTCCACATATTTGGTGAGCTTGTCCAGTGCGCCGCCCCAGCCGCCGTTGTGGCTGTCGCGGATGCTTTGGTCGGGGAACCGTTCGTGTGTCAGCGTCAGCAAGGTGCCGTCACCGTCGCGTTTGAAGATGACAGTGACGAGGGTTTCGTTTTCCGGCGTCAGTGTGCCGCTCCAGGTGTAAACCAGCTTTTCGCCGGCGACGACTTCGCGATAGACGCCACTGACATCGAATACGTCGCCGCTTGGCGATTGCATGATGATGCGGTAGCGGCCGCCGACGCGCGCGTCGCTCTCGATATGTTTGGCGAAAATCTCGCCCGGCCCCATCCAGCGTTTCATTTTTTCCGCCTCGGTCCATGCGCTGAAGACCTTCGCCGGTGGCGCGTTGAAGCGGCGCTTGATCGTCAAGCTTGTGGCGGCAGCCGCTTGCGCGGTGTCAGACATGAATTGCACTCCGGAAGGAGGGAACGAACCGGAACCTTGTTTCGACCGTGCAAGACAGGATCGCCTTGCACGACAATTCAAGCCTCCACAAATTGCGCGAACCGATCCATGATGGCCGTCCAGCCGGCATTGTGGCGGTCACGGGCGGCTTCGTCGAAGAACTGTTCGTGTTGCAGCGTCATCAGGCTGCCGTCGCCATCCGGCTTGATGGTAACGGTGACCAGCGATTCCCGTTCCGGCGTGGATATCCACGCCCAGGTGAAAACCACTTTCGTGTCCGGCACGATCTCGCGATAGACGCCGCCGACATTATGCTCATCGCCCGGCACCACCATCTTGATGTGATAACGGCCGCCGACGCGCAGATCGTTTTCGACTTCACAGCGGATGATGTTTGGCGGTCCCATCCATCGGATCATTTTTTGCGGGTCGGTCCAGGCGGCGAAGACCTTCGCCGGGCTGGCGTTGAGGCGGCGCTTGATGGTGAGGCTTGGCTTTGTGAGGGTGTCGGACATTCGTCTTCCTCCAAAAAGGCGGCGAGTTGATCGAGGCGTTGATTCCAGAAGCGCTGGTAGCGGTTGAGCCAGTCAGTGGCTTCCTGCATGGGCCCGGCCTCCAGCCGGCAGGAGACGGTGCGGCCGTTCTTCTCGCGGACGACGAGGCCCGCCTCGGCGAGGACGCCGATGTGCTTCATCACCGCCGGCAAGGACATCGCGAACGGTTCGGCCAGTTCGCTGACCGAAATGGCGTCGGTTTCGCTCATGCGCGCCAGCAGCGCCCGGCGCGTCGGGTCCGCGAGGGCGGCGAAGGTGCGGTCGAGTGTGGGCGTTGAATAGTAAACCATCTGGTTAAGTATAGGCGCTCGCGGGCGCGCGTCAAGGGGCCGCAGCCGGGTTCGAGTGTTTGTTAACCACGCAGGGTTAGCGTGAGCTGTGCGCGAGCCAACAGAATGATCAATCTCAGCCGCTTCAGGTACGCATCGACCTCGGTCGGCTTCGGCGCGGCCGGCAGTTCTGTGGCCAGCACGGCAAAAGACACCGCTTCCAAGGTTTCCTCGGCGATGGCGACCGGCGTGTCGGGCGCCAGCTCGTCGTCGCCCTTCGAAAGCAGTGCCCAGGACCAAATTTCGGGCGCCTCTACGCTCGCGGCTCAAGCGGCGATGACGCGCATCAATGCCCAGCGCAAGGCCAAGAGCAACGAACTGCTCAAGCAGATCGACGCCGCCCAGGCCAAGGTCGACCAGGCCAGGATCGCCGCGAAGCTCAAGGCGAGATATTACGTCTATACCTTGCCGCCGGTGGCGCTCGTCGACACCTCGGCGACCGAAACGACCACCGACACGACAGCGTAAGGTCGCGACAAAACAAAAGATTAGAGCCCCGGCTTTGATTCCATCAAAGCCGGACAGGCTCTAGCCCTTCAAAGCCGCCTCGATAAGCTTCACCGCGTCGTCGCTCGCCCATTCGGCGGGCCCGGCGATGGTGCCGATTTCGCAGCCGTGCGGGTCGATCAACATAGTCGTCGGCATGCCGAAGGCGCGGCCGACACCTTTGAGATCCTGGAAGATCTTGGCGTTCGGGTCGGCGTAATATTTCAGCCCGCCGATGCCGACATCCTTTAGCCAGGCTTTCGGCTTGTCGGGATCGCGGGTATCGATATTGACCGTGACCACCTCGAAGGCGGCGCCGCCGAGCTTCTTTTCCAGCGCCTCGAGCGAGGGCATTTCCTTGCGGCACGGCACGCACCAGGTGGCCCACAGGTTGAGCAGCACGGTGCGGCCGCGCCAGTTTTCCAGCGCCAGCGGCTGGCCGGCGGCATCCTGGAAGGTGAGGTTGGGCACCTTGAGCGGGCTCTTGGCCATGCTGACCGCCGCCACTTCGCCGGTCGCCAGCGGGGCCAGTTTCGCGGCCAATGCGACCGCCGGGCGGCAGGCGGTGGCCCCGGCCGGGCCGCCGAACAGATTGCCTGTCAGGGTCGCTATGCCATATACCCCGGCCAGACCGGCCGCGACGCCTGCGACCCCGCCCATCAGGACGAGGACGAGCCGCCTGATGGCGAATTTTCTGGACGGGCGTTCGGTCATGCGCGGCGAAACCTTAGGTCAAGATCGGCGATAAGAGCAGGACGATGAGCAACAAAATGTGGGGCGGGCGTTTCGCGTCCGGCCCCGACGCCATCATGGAGGAAATCAACGCCTCCATCGACTTCGATCGGCAC
>CAITJJ010000109.1 GCA_903892675.1 uncultured Hyphomicrobiales bacterium
CGGTCGAGCAGACGAATGAGCGGGTGCGAGGTCATCATGCTTCGATCGCCCTGCCCTTGAGTGCGAACATGCCGCGCGGCCGCTTCTGGATGAACAGGATGATGAAGACCAGAATGGCGATCTTGGCGAGCACCGCACCGGCGAAGGGTTCGAGGAATTTATTGGCGATACCGAGCGTCAATGCGCCGACCAATGTACCCCACAGATTGCCGACGCCGCCGAACACCACGACCATGAACGAGTCGATGATGTAGCCTTGGCCGAGATTCGGCGACACGTTATCGATCTGCGACAGCGCCACGCCGGCAAGTCCGGCAATGCCCGAGCCAAGACCGAAGGTGAGCGCGTCGATGCGCGCGGTGCGAATGCCGACAGCCGCTGCCATTTGCCGGTTCTGCGTGACGGCGCGCATTTCCAGGCCCAGCCGCGTGAAGCGCAGCATGGCGAGCAGCGCGACGAAGACGATGCCCGTGAACAGGATGATCCACATGCGGTTATAGGTGATGAGAATGCCGCCAAGATCGAAAGCGCCCGACATCCACGATGGATTGCCGACTTCCTTGTTGGTCGGCCCGAAGGCGACGCGCACCGCCTGTTGCAGCACCAGCGAAATGCCCCAGGTGGCGAGCAGCGTTTCAAGCGGCCGGCCGTATAGGAACCGAATGACGCTGCGCTCGATGGCGATGCCAACGGCGGCGGAGAACACGAAAGCGAGCGGCAGCGCGATGGCTAGCGAATAGTCGAACAGGCCGGGGTAGCTGGTGCGGATGACGTCCTGCACCACGTATGTGACATAAGCGCCAAGCATCACCATCTCGCCATGCGCCATATTGATGACGCCCATGACGCCGAAAGTGATGGCTAGTCCAATGGCGGCAAGCAGCAGCACCGAGCCGAGGGACAGGCCGTACCAGAGATTTTGCACCGTGTTCCACAGCGCCAGGCTGCGCTGGATCTTGGCGCTGGCGGCGGTTGCGGCGGCGCGCACATCGGCCGGCGAATCGGCGGGCAGACCTTCGATCAAAGCCAGCGAATCCTGATCGCCGCGGTCGCGGATGATGTTGATCGCGGCGATTTTGTCGGCCGGCGACGTGTCGTCGGCGCCGAGCAGAATGGCGGCGCGCGCTTCGGTCAGCACTTTTTTGATGCGCGGGATCTTCTCGGCTTCGAGCGCCTTCTCGACCGCCGGCAACACAGCGGCGTCGCGCGACTTGAACACGGCCTGCGCAGAGTCATAACGCTTGGCCGGATCGGGAGCCATCAACGTCAGCGCGCCGTTGGCAGCCTCGATGACACCACGCAAGCGATTATTAACGCGCACGGCATCGAGATCGTCGGGCACAGCGCCTTCAGCAGGCTTGCCGGTCTCAGCATCGATTAATTTGTCGTCGGCGGTCTTGATGAAGACCTTTTTTTCCTTGGCGCTGAATTGCAGCCGGCCATCCTGCAAAGCCGCGATCAGCGGCGCCGCCAGCGGATTGCCGCTGGTCGCCACGGCGGTGACGGCGTCGGCGGTGTCGGCGTAATCGTCGGTGGTGAGCTTCTCCAGCGCGTCTTCGTAAGGGCCGGCATGGGCAAAACCCGCGGCGCTGACGATGAGACCGATGGCGACTGCGAGCGCCAGGATGCGGTCGTGGAATTTACCCATTGCAGTCATTCCCGGCAGAATACTGTTTCGAAAGTTGGAAGCGGACAATCGCGCCCTGCCTCGATCTTTTTTGGAAGCCGGAGGCGGCGGGCTGCGCCGCCTCCGTTGGTCCATTCGTTGGTAAAAGTCAGCAGCGGCTTCGGATCACGAAGCCTGACCGCCGCACTTCTTGGTGACGGTGTTGTAGTTGCCGCACTTCAGCTTGACCCAATCGGACTCGAGGTCCTTCGAGCCGGGCAGGAAGTCGGTCCAGGCATCGCCGGGGACCAGGCCCTTGGTTTTCCAGACGACGTCGAACTGGCCATCACCCTTGATTTCGCCGACGAAGACCGGCTTGGTGATGTGGTGGTTCGGCAGCATCGTCGATGTGCCGCCCGTGAGGTTCGGCGCGGTGATGCCCGGCAAAGCGTCGATGACCTTGGTCGCGTCGGTGGTCTTCACCTTCTCAACCGCCTTCACCCACATGTTGAAGCCGATGACAGTCGCTTCCATCGGATCGTTGGTGGTGCGCTTCGGGTTCTTGGTGAAAGCCTGCCACTTCTTGATGAAC
>CAITJJ010000110.1 GCA_903892675.1 uncultured Hyphomicrobiales bacterium
CCGAGCGCCGCCGAAGCCAGACCTTTGCCGAGGGAGGACACCACGCCGCCGGTGATGAAGATGTACCGCGCCATGGGGCCTAACCTGTAAGCGCCACGAATCGATTCGACGAGTGCGAAAAGCGCGGGCGAGCCCTGCGCCTGTGTGTAGTTTCGATTTCTGGTGAATTTATCGTCACTTGCATCGCGTCTTTAATGCCTTGTTGCAGCGCAAAGCGCCGGCCCAGCCGCATTCGCCTCGCCAAAGCGAAGAAGGGCCGGATTTCCCGGCCCCTCGTTGAGGTCTTATTTCGACTGCGGGACAACCGGCCCGGAGGGCGCGGCCGGTTCCGGCGCGCCTTGCAGTTGCCTGAGCAGACCGCCTTCGCCGCCACTTCCGGCCGGCGCGCCCGGGGCGCTGATCGGCGCACTCGGGCCGGTGCCGCCGAGAATCGAGGTCGGCTTCCGGTTGAAGCCGGCCAGGATCGACAGGATCAGGCTGGTGGCGAAGAACAGTCCGGCGAGGATCGCGGTCGCGCGGGTCAGCACGTTGGCGGTGCCGCGGCTCGACATGAAGCTGCCGCCGCCGCCACCGCTGCCACCGACTCCAAGCCCGCCGCCTTCGGAACGCTGCAACAGCACCACCCCGATGAGGGAGAGCACCAGCATCAGATGGATGACAATGATTACGTGCTGCATAAGGCTTTCATCCGTTCAGACTTTGCCATCCGGGCGACAGGCCCAGCCGGCGTTCGGCATAGATATAGGAATTCGCCGCGGTCTCTACACGATAGTTTGCGCTATTTCCACCCTTGTCGGGGTTTGCGCCGTTTACCGGTAAACCGCGGCGATTCCAAGGAAATCGGCGGCTTTCAGGCTGGCGCCGCCAATCAGCGCGCCATTGACGTCGGGGATGGTCAAGAGTTCACCGGCATTCGATGGCTTGACCGAGCCGCCGTAGAGGATACGGACACCCGCGCCAGCGTCACCGTAACGCTCGGTCAATTTGCCGCGGATGAAGGCGTGGACTTGCGCTACGTCGGCCGGAGTCGGGGTCAGGCCGGTGCCGATGGCCCAGACCGGCTCATAGGCGACGACAAGATTTGCCGAAACCGGATCGGAGGATTTGTCGGCGTCGGGCAACGAGCCGTCCAATTGGCCGCCGACCACTTTCAGGGTCGCACCGGCCTCGCGCTGGCTCAGCTGTTCGCCGACGCAGACAATGGCGGTGAGCCCTGCCCGCCACGCGGCCAGAGCCTTCGCTTTAACCGCGGCGTCGGTTTCATTGTGGTCGGTGCGGCGTTCGGAATGGCCGACGATCACCGCCACCGCGCCGGCATCGGCCAGCATTTCCGCCGATATGTCGCCGGTATGGGCGCCCGACACCTTGGCATGACAGTCCTGGCCGCCGACGATGAGGCCGGAGCCTTTCGCCGTCGCGGCGAACAGCGCAATCAATATCGCCGGCGGGCAGATCATCAGATCTGCCTTGCCAGCGAATTCCGCCGCGCTGGCCTTCATGGCGCCAAATTCGGCCAAGGAGGCGGATAGCCCGTTCATCTTCCAGTTACCCGCGACCAATGGCCGTATTTGCGCCGCCGCCATGGAAATGTCCTTATCCTACTTGAGTTGCAAGGCTTTAACCCGCTCCGTATAAGGACGGCGAGCGATCGAAGTCCAGCCGGTTATTAGAGAAACGTAACGCCCATGCTCCGCGGAATTCATAAAGCCACATCCACCTGGATCGGCAAAGCCGTCATGGGCGTCATCATGGGCGGCCTGATCATCTCTTTTGCGATCTGGGGCATCGGCGACATCTTCCGCGGCTTCGGCGTGAATTCCGTCGCCAAGATCGGCGGCACCGAAATCTCGATCGAGCAGTTCCGCGCCTATTACACCGACAAGCTGCAGCAGCTCGGCCAGCGCATGCGCCGGCCGATCTCGAACGACCAGGCGCGCGCGCTCGGCCTCGATCGCCAGTTGCTCGGCCAGCTCGTCGCCGAAACCACGCTCGACGAACAGGCGCGCAAGCTGCGCCTTGGCCTCGCCGATAAGGACATCGCCGACCGCATCACCAGCGATCCGGCATTTCGCGGCGCCAACGGCCAGTTCGATCGCGCGCGTTTCGAGCAGGTGATCCGCAATGCCGGCTTCAGCGAAGGCCGTTTCGTCGCCGAGCAACGCAATGTGATGCTGCGCCGGCAGATCGCGCAAACCGTCAGCGGCGATTTGAAAGTGCCGGACACCACGCTCAAGTCGCTGGTGCAATATCAGACCGAAAAGCGCGCCATCCAGTATATCGCGCTGACCGCGGCGCAGGCCGGCGACGTCGCCGCGCCCAGTGCCGACGATCTGGCCAAATATTTCGAGACCCGCAAGATTCTGTTCCGTGCGCCGGAATATCGCAAGGCCACGCTTCTGTTCCTGTCGCCTGCCGACCTCGCCAAGCCGGAGGCGATCACCGACGCCGATGCCCGAGCTGCCTACACCGCGCGCAAGGATACGTTCGGTACTCCGGAAAAACGCGAACTACGTCAGATCGTATTTCAAAAGCCCGAAGAAGCCGCTGCTGCGTCCGAGCGCGTAAGCAAGGGCCTGAGCTTTGCTGACCTCGCCAAAGAGCGTGGAATGAAGGATGGCGATGTCGACGTCGGCACCGTCGCCAAGGCCGACATTATCGACCCGGCCGTTGCCGACGCGGCCTTCGCGCTGAAATCCAGCGAGGTCTCCGCGCCGGTCAAGGGCACCTTCGGCACTGTGCTGCTGCAGGTCGGCAAGATCGAAGCCGGTTCCCAGAAAACCTATGAGGACGTCGCCGCCGATCTCAAGCGCGATATTGCCGAAGCGCGTGCCAGATCCGAGATCAATGCGCTGCGCGACAAGATCGAGGACGATCGTGCCGGCGGCGCGACCCTGGCCGAGACCGCCAAGAAGCTGAACCTCAAGTCGGTCGATATCGCCGCGGTCGACCGCGCCGGCCGTGCCCCTGACGGTCAGCCGATTGCTTCGCTTCCGCAGCAGCCGGATGTCGTTGGCTCTGTCTTCGCGACTGACGTTGGCGTCGATAACGACGCCCTGCAAATGCCGCCGAACGGCCACCTCTATTACGACGTCACCGGCATCACGCCGGCGCGCGAGCGCGCACTCGATGAGGTCAAGGATCAGGTGGCGGCGCGCTGGCGCGACGACGAAATCGCCAAGCGTCTGCAGGCCAAGGCCGACGACATGCTGGCCAAGCTCAAGGCCGGCAGCACGCTGACACAGGTTGCGGCCGGCAGTGGCGCCAAGGTCGATACCGCCGCCGATTTGGTGCGCGGCAAGGCCGCCGGTTTCCTTCCCGTCAAGGTGTCGGATGCGGCGTTCAAGCTGGCCAAGGACACGCCGGCCAGCGTCGAAGGCGACACGGCAGCCGCGCGTTACGTCCTTGTCGTCACCGCTGTGACCGACCCGGCCTTCGACGCCAATACGCCGGAGGCCAAGCAGATGGCGGCCTCACTGCAAAATTCGTTCGCCGACGATATCGTCGGACAATACATCGCCAAGATCGAAGCCGAGATCGGCGTCACGCTCAACCAGGCGGCGCTCAATCAGGTTGTCGGCGGCGGCACCGGCCGAAACAACTAACCGACAAAGCCGAAAATGCAGATCGAGCCATCGGAAAGCGCCTTCGCGGAACGCTACGGCCGCGGCCAGGCGCAGGTGGTGTGGACGACATTGGTCGCCGATCTGGAGACGCCGGTGTCGGCCTTTCTGAAACTCGGCGGGGCCAAGCCGCTGAGCTTTCTGCTCGAGTCGGTGGAGGGCGGCGCCGTGCGCGGCCGTCATTCGATCATCGGCATCGAGCCCGATCTGATCTGGCGCACCAACGGCACGAAAGCCGAGATCAATCGCACCGCGCGCACCAAACCCGATGCTTTCGCACCCTGCCCGGAACAGCCTTTGCAGGAGCTGCGCGCACTGATCGCCGAAAGCCGCATCGAGTTGCCTGACACATTGCCGCCGATGGCGGCCGGCGTGTTCGGCTATCTTGGCTACGACATGGTGCGGCTGATGGAAGAACTGCCGCCGGCCAATCCGGACCCGATCGGCATTCCTGACGCCATCATGCTCCGTCCGACTTTGATCGTCGTGTTCGACGCAGTGAAGGATTCGATTACGGTAGTGACGCCGGTGCGGCCGGAAACGGGTGTCGATGCCAAGACGGCGCTGGCACGCGCCACCGAACGGCTCGGGCAGATCGTCGATGCGCTTGACCGGCCGCTCGACAAATCATTGGCCGATTATGTCGAAGGCCCGCTCGACGTGCTGCCGGTGTCGAACACGACGCCTGCCGAATATGCGAACATGGTCGGCAAAGCAAAAGAATACATTGCCGCCGGCGATGCCTTTCAGATCGTGCTGGCGCAACGTTTCGAGGCGCCGTTCACGCTGCCACCGTTCTCGCTTTATCGCGCACTTCGGCGAACCAATCCGTCGCCTTACCTTTACTTCCTCGACTTCGGCACGTTCGCGGTCGCCGGCTCCAGTCCAGAAATTCTGGTCAAGGTCGCTGGCGACACCGTCACCATCCGCCCGATCGCCGGCACGCGCGCGCGTGGCGCGACGCCGCACGAGGACAAGGCGCTGGAGGCCGAGCTCTTGGCCGATCCGAAGGAATGCGCCGAACATCTGATGCTGCTCGATCTCGGCCGCAACGATGTCGGCCGCGTCGCCCGTATCGGCTCGGTCGAGGTGACCGACCGCTTCTTCGTCGAACGCTACAGTCACGTCATGCATATCGTGTCGAATGTCGAGGGCAAGCTTGATCCCAAATACGACGCGCTCGATGCGCTGGCCGCCGGCTTTCCCGCCGGCACGGTGTCAGGCGCGCCGAAAGTTCGCGCGATGGAAATCATCGACGAACTGGAAAAGGAAAAGCGCGGGCTTTATGCCGGCTGCGTCGGTTACTTTTCCGCCGCCGGCGAGATGGACACCTGCATCGTGCTGCGCACCGCTTTGGTGAAGGGCGGCAAGATGTATGTGCAGGCCGGCGCCGGGATCGTCGCCGATTCAAATCCTGCAAGCGAACAGCAGGAATGCTTCAACAAGGCCAAGGCTTTGTTTCGCGCGGCGGAAGAAGCACGGCGCTTTGCCAGTGCGGTGAAACGCGGGCAGTAATTGCAAGCTCAGGACGTGATGGAGAAATCAGCATGAGCCACGATCACGACCATCCGCACGATCATTCCCACGACAGGTGGAAGCACGACGGCGTCAAGGTAATCCCGGGTAACTCGCTCGATCCCAACACCGCGCAGACGCCGGGCATGGACCGCAAGGCGGCAATCAATTTCGCCCGCGCCGGCGCGCAGAAACTCTGGGCTGGCACCGTGGCGATTCATCCCAACGCCAAGACCGGGGCGCATCATCACGGCGCGCTGGAAAGCGTGATCTTTGTCGTGCGCGGCAAGGCGCGCATGCGCTGGGGCGAGCATCTCGAATATACGGCGGAAGCCGGCCCCGGCGATTTCATCTTCATTCCGCCTTACGTGCCGCATCAGGAGATCAATGCCAGCCGCGACGAAGTGCTGGAATGCGTGCTGGTGCGCTCGGACAACGAGGCGGTCGTGGTCAATCTCGATATCGAGCCGGTCGAGAAGCCGGAAAACGTCGCCTGGATCGATCCAATTCATAAGGGGTGAGCCACGGGCGCATTTGTCCGCCTTGACCCCTCCGGCCCCCCGTCTTAAGACCTTGAGCGGGCGGTTAAAAATATGATCATCCTGATCGACAATTACGACAGTTTCACCTTCAACCTGGTCCATTATCTGGGCGGGCTGGGAGCAGACGTCGTCGTCCACCGCAACGACAAGATTTCGGTCGATGCGGTCATGGCGCTGGAGCCCGAGGGTGTGGTGCTGTCGCCTGGTCCCTGCACGCCGAACGAAGCCGGGATATGTCTCGACCTCATCGCCAAAGCGTCCGCGACCATCCCGAGCATTCCCATTGTGGGTGTCTGCCTCGGCCATCAGGCCATGGGCCAGGCCTTTGGCGGCAAGGTCATCCGCGCGCCGCAAATGGTGCACGGCAAGGTCTCGCAAATCAGTCATGACGCCACCGGCGTGTTCCGCGGCATCAATGGCCCGTTTCAGGCCACGCGCTATCATTCGCTGATCGTCGAACGCGCGTCCATGCCGCGCGCGCTGAAGGTGAATGCGCAGACCGCCGACGGGCTGGTGATGGGCATGATGCATGAAAGCCTGCCGCTGCATGGCGTGCAGTTTCATCCCGAGAGCATCGCCTCCGAACACGGGCACCTGATGCTGCGCAATTTTCTGGAGATCGCCGCCGCGTGGAACGTATCGCACGGCAGAGCATCATCGTCGTCCGCGCCCAAATCCCCGCCTTTGCGCGCAGCATCCGCGCAAGTGCCCGCGCCTCCGGCGCCTTGAGGAGCATAGCCTGTGGCCGACGATTTCAAGTCGCTTATCGCCAAGGTCGCGACCGGCGCCAGTCTTTCGCGCGACGAGGCCGCCAATGCCTTCGGCCGCATGATGTCCGGCGAGGCGACGCCCTCGCAGATGGGCGGCCTGCTGATGGCGCTGCGCGTGCGCGGCGAGACCGTCGACGAGATCACCGGCGCGGTCACCACCATGCGCGCCAAGATGCTGGGCGTGAAAGCCCCTCACCACGCGGTCGATGTGGTCGGCACCGGGGGTGACGCCTCCGGCACCTACAACATCTCGACCTGCGCCGCCTTCATCGTCGCCGGTTGCGACGTGCCGGTCGCCAAGCACGGCAACCGAGCGCTGTCGTCGAAATCGGGCTCAGCCGATGTCCTCGCCGCACTCGGCGTCAAGATTGACCTGAATGCGGATCAAGTCGGCCGCTGTATTCGGGACGCCGGCATCGGCTTCATGTTCGCACCATCCCATCATCCGGCGATGAAAAACGTCGGCCCGACACGCGTCGAACTCGGCACCCGCACCATCTTCAATCTGCTCGGGCCGCTGTCGAACCCGGCTTCCGTCAAGCGCCAGATGATCGGCACGTTTTCCAAGCACTGGATCGAGCCGATGGCGCAGGTCTTGAACAATCTCGGCTCGGAATCGATCTGGGTCGTGCATGGCTCGGACGGGCTCGATGAAATTACCACGGTGGGACCGACCAGCGTCGCCGAGCTGAAGGGCGGCAAGATCCGCACCTTCGAGGTGACGCCGGAAGACGCCGGTCTGCCGCGCGCAAAACCGGAAGCGCTGAAAGGCGGCGATGCCGAAACCAACGCCAAGGCGCTGCTTGACGTGCTCAAGGGCAGACCGAGCGCGTTTCGCGATGTCGCCATTCTTAATGCCGCCGCCGCGCTGATCGTAGCCGGTAAGGCCAGGGACCTGAAAGACGGCGCGGCGCAGGCGGCGAAATCGATCGACAGCGGCGAAGCCGAAGGCCGGCTCGACCGGCTGATCGCGGTCTCCTGCGCCGCGGACGCCGACTGACATGGCCGACATCCTCAAAAAGATCGAGGCCTACAAGCGCGCGGAAATCGCCGCGGCCAAGCGCGTACGATCGCTTGGCGAACTGGAAGCGGCCGCCAAGGCGCTGCCGGCGCCGCGCGGCTTCCTGCGCGCGATCGAGAACAAGATCTCTTCTGGCGGTCAGGCGCTGATCGCCGAGATCAAGAAGGCGAGCCCGTCCAAAGGCCTGATCCGGGCCGATTTCGATCCGCCGGTTCTGGCGAAAGCTTACGAAGCGGGCGGCGCCACCTGCCTCTCGGTCCTCACTGACGGCCCGTCGTTTCAAGGCCGGCCGGAGTTTCTGGCGGCGGCGCGCGGCGCCACGCGTCTGCCGGCGCTGCGCAAGGACTTCATGTTCGAGCCCTATCAGGTCGTTGAATCCCGGGCGCTGGGCGCTGACTGTATCCTGATCATCATGGCGGCGGTCGACGACGCGATTGCGGATGAGCTAGAAAATGCCGCCTTTTCAATAGGGATGGATGTTCTTGTTGAAGTTCATCAGGAAGATGAGCTAGCGCGCGCGCTTAAACTGAAATCCCGCCTCATCGGCATCAACAACCGCGATCTGCGCAGTTTCGAAACGTCTTTATCGGTCAGCGAACGGCTGGCGCCCCTCGTCCCGCACGACCGCATCGTGGTCGCGGAGAGCGGGCTTAGCACCGCCGCTGACCTCGCCCGCCTCGCACAGGTCGGCATCTCGACTTTCCTGATCGGCGAGAGCCTGATGCGCCAACCGGATGTGACGGCGACGACCCGCGCTTTGCTGGCGCGCCCCGCCAGCAGCACAGCGGCGGAGTAGCGATCATGGCCAGGAAAGTCGCGGCGCCGGCAAGTGCAAAGGCAAAGCCTGCAGCCAAACCAAAGCTCAGCCACATCGACAGCCGCGGCCAGGCACACATGGTCGATGTTTCTGCCAAGAGCCAGACTGAGCGTTTCGCGAAGGCTGAGGGCAAGGTGATTATGCGCAAGGAAACCCTCGATCTGGTGATCGAGGGTAATGCCTTGAAAGGCGACGTGCTGGGCGCGGCGCGGCTGGCCGGCATCATGGCGGCCAAGCACACGCACGGGCTGATCCCTTTGTGCCATCCGCTGCCGATCACCAAAGTGCAAATCGACATTTTTCCCGAGCATGCCCTGCCCGGCTTTCTGGTTCAGTCGACCGTCAAGGCCACCGGCCAGACGGGCGTCGAGATGGAAGCTCTGGTCGCGGCCTCGATCGCGTGCCTGACGATCTACGACATGGTCAAGGCGGTCGAGCGCGGCATGCGCATCGAAGGCATCCGCGTTCTGGAAAAGAGCGGCGGCAAGTCCGGTACGTACAGAGCGGAAAAATAGAAATGGCGCTGATGCCGGTCGCCGAAGCGTTGCAGCGCGTGTTGGCCGGCGCGCGGGCGCTGCCGGCCGAGGACGTTGCCTTGAGCAACGCGCTCGGCCGCGTATTGGCCAAAGATCTCATCGCGCTGCGCACCCAGCCGCCGGCAGCCCTGTCCGCCATGGACGGCTATGCCGTGCGCGCTGAAGATGTCGCCAACGGCCCGGCGACCTTGACCATGATCGGCGAAGTCGCCGCCGGCCATCCGTTCGACGGCAAAGTCGGCCCTGGCCAGGCAGCGCGCATTTTCACCGGCGGCGTCATTCCGGATGGCGCAGACACCGTGGTGGTCCAGGAATTGGTCACGCGCGACGGCGACAAAGTGACGACGCAAAAGCCGACCGCCAAGGCGCGCAACGTCCGTGCCGCCGGTATCGACTTCCGTCAAGGCGAGGTACTGCTGCGCGCCGGCCGCCGGCTGACCGACCGCGATTTGATGCTGGCGGCGGCGATGAATTACCCGACTTTGAGCGTGCACCGGCGGCCGAAAGTGGCTGTGGTCGGTTCCGGCGACGAATTGCTGATGCCGGGCAGTTCGCTCAAGGCCGGCGAGATCATCTATTCGAACGGCTTTGCCCTCACCGCGCTGGCGCAAAGCGAGGGCGCGGTAGTCACCGATCTCGGCATTGCCCGCGACAAGCTCGACGACATTGCCGCGGCGATACGGCGCGCGTGTGACAGCGGCGCCGATATCCTTCTGACCAGCGGCGGCGCTTCGGTCGGCGACCACGATCTGGTGCAGCGTGCCTTGAAGGCCGAGGGCCTCGATTTGTCATTCTGGCGTGTGGCGTTGCGCCCCGGCCGGCCGATGATGCACGGCCGGCTTGCGCGGCCGGATGCCGCCGACATGCAGGTCCTCGGCGTGCCGGGCAACCCGGTATCATCCTACGTCTGCGGGTTTTTGTTTCTAGTGCCGCTGATCCGCGCCCTGTCCGGGCGGGCCGATGTCAACCAGAAGCCCGAGCCGGCCCGCCTCGGACGCGATATGCCGCCCAATGACGAGCGCGCCGACTACATCCGCGCCACGCTCGCGCACGGCCCGGACGGGCCGGTTGCGACGCCGCTACCGGCGCAGGACTCATCGCTGATGGCCCCTTTGGCCCAGGCCGATTGCCTGTTGATTCGGCCGTCCGGCGCCCCCGCAGCCGCGGCAGGTTCCCCCTGCGGCATCCTTAAGCTTGTGCTTTAGGGGGCTTTCGACTTGTTCACGGCAAATTAATCGGTTGCGGAACACATATCGAACAGATAGTGTTCGTTCATGATTTGTTTCGGACATAGGCCCTCCCGGGACGAGAGGGCTATCCGTGACGGGAGATGAGACCGATGCTGACCCGCAAACAGTTCGAGCTGCTGCGCTTCATCCATGAGCGGCTGACCGAGGCCGGCGTACCGCCGTCTTTCGATGAAATGAAGGACGCCCTGGATTTGCGCTCCAAATCGGGCATCCATCGCCTGATCACGGCGCTCGAGGAACGCGGCTTCATCCGGCGGCTGGCCAACCGGGCCCGCGCCATCGAGGTCATCAAGCTACCCGACTCGGTCGCGCACGGCATCAGCGGCGGCGTCAGCCGCTCGCGCGGTTTCAATCCCAGCGTGATCGAGGGCGACCTCGGCCGTGGCCGGGCTCCGGCCGACGACGACAGCGGCCGCCCGATCGCGGTACCGGTGATGGGCCGCATCGCCGCCGGTACGCCGATCGAGGCGATCCAGACGCGCAGCCATGTTATCAACATGCCGGCCGAACTGCTGTCGGCGGGCGAACATTTCGCGCTCGAGGTGCGCGGCGACTCGATGATCGAGGCCGGCATTCTTGACGGCGACATCGCGCTGATCCGGCGCATGGAGACGGCCGACACCGGCGACATCGTCGTCGCCCTGATTGACGATGAGGAAGCAACACTTAAGCGTTTCCGCCGGCGCGGCGCGTCCATCGCGCTGGAGCCGGCCAATCCGGCCTACGAGGTCCGCATCCTGCCGCCCAACCGCGTCCGCATCCAGGGCAAGCTGGTGGCGATGTTCCGGCGTTACTAATCGTCGGCCTCCAGCGCTTCGGCAGGGGGCGTGGCCTCGGGCGCCGACGGTCGGCGAATGCCGAGTGTGGTTTCGACTGTAAGCGGACGCCCGCGCGCCCACGGCCGGTCGACCGTCGCAGGACGCGCAGTCTCGCGGGCAAAGCCGTCCCCCTTGATGAACAGCGCTGTTGCGCCTTGCGCGCGCCAGGCCGGCCGGTCGACCAGCAGCGCCGCGCAGGCGCCGGGCGCGGTCTGCGGGCTGACTATAGCCACCGCGCGCGCGCAATCCTCCTCAAAGGCTTCCGCCGTCAGCGCAAAAGCGACCAGCCGGCCATCCGTGAGTTTTGCCGTGCAGCCAATGGCGTCGCAGCGCACGCCCTCCTTCAGGCTTGCATCGGCCGGTTTGCGCGCGTCGCCGTCGGCCGCCAGCCACTCCTTGACCGCAAAGTTGTCGCGCGCGCCCTGCAGCAGCGTCAGCCTGCCGCCTGCGCCGCGAACGGCCGCGGTCTGGCCATCGGCGGCGATCAGCACATCCGGGCGCGGCGCGGCGAGCGCCCACAGGCACGCGACAGTCGTGACCGCGGCGCCGCTCCAGCGTAACGGCGAGCGCAGCAGACACAGCAGCAGCATGCCGAAGGTGACCAGCAGCAACGGTCCGACACCGAAGGCCGGCATGTGGCCGACCGAGCCCGGCAGCGCCGTGACCCATAACGCGACGCCGATCATCCAGTCGATGCCGGCGCCCATCAACTGCCAGAATATCGCGTCGAAGCCGAACGGCATGGTGAGCGCGCCGAGAATGCCCATCGGCATCACCATGGCCGAGACCACCGGCATCGCCAGAAGATTGGCGATGACCCCGTACGGCGCGACACGGTGAAAGTGATAGGCGGCATAGGGCGTGGTGGCGAGGCCTGCAACCAGCGAGGCGAGCAACAGGCCGACGGCTTCGCGCCCGCCCCACAAGGCAAAGCGCGTCGTCAGCGGTGTCTCGTGATCCGCTCGCCATATGGTGGACTGATAGCCGGCGACCAGCGCCAGCGTCGCCGCGAACGACATCTGGAAGCTCGGATGCACGACCGCTTGCGGCGCCAGCAGCAGCACGCCGATGGCGGCGACAGTGAGCGTGCGAAACGTGATCGCCGCGCGGTCGATCATGACGCCGACGAGTACGATCGCGATCATGATATAGGAGCGCTGCGTCGCCACTTCCGATCCCGACAACAACAGATAGAACGTCGCGGCGAATAGCGCGGCGCAGGCCGCCCATTTCTTGATCGGCCGGCGGCTGGCCAGCGACGGCGCCAAAGCCAGGCCAGCGCGCACGACAAAAAACACGATGCCGGCGACTACCGCCATGTGATAGCCGGAGATCGACAGCACATGCGCGAGACTTGAAATATACATGGCGTCGTTGACCGGGCCTGAGATCGCGTCACGTTTTCCCGTGATCAAGGCCGAGGCAATGGCGCCGCGATCGCCCGGGATGATCGCGCGAATGCGGCGGTCCATCGCCTCGCGCAAACCGTCGAAGAACGCGGCGTAACGCAGCCAGACGCCGGCGTCGGCCGCCGGCGGCTCGGCGCGGATTTTGCCGAGCACATAGCCCGACGCGCCGATCTGCTGGAAATACATGTCGCGGGCAAAGTCGTAGCCGCCGGGGCGCAATGGGCTAAGCGGCGGCGACAAATGCGCCTTGAAGGCGACATAAGCGCCGACCGGAGGCGCCGTGCCCTTGCGCACCGAAACGCGCACGCGCCACGGCTTCTCGTCTATGCGCGCCGCCTCGAAGCGGTGCACGCGCACGACAATGCGATCACTTCTTTCGCGCTCATCGCGGGTTTCGACAAAGCCTGCGAGTTGCGCGGTCCAGGTCGAGACCGGCAGCACCGGATGCGCAATGCGCAGGCTGTGCAAGGTGACGAGACAAAATCCGCAGGCGACCGCCGCCAAACCGAGCGCCAGTGGAAATCCAGCCGGTCGGTGGCGCGCGGCAACGGCGACGGCAATTGCCGCAAGCGCCAACGCGGATGCCGCCCACCACGCCGGCTCGCGATCGGCGGCGAAATACAGCGCGATGCCGGTGCCGAAGGCGACCGGCAACCACGGTAGCAGCCGCCCCGGCGCGACCTCGGCCGCCAGCCATTGCAACAAGGTCTGCCGCAGGCCATTGGCCCGCTCGGTTAGGCCGTCCGGCAGCCACACGGCGGCGCGGCGGCGCACGTCCTCGACGCCGGCCGCCCACGCTTTGGCCCGGATTTTCGTTGGCTCCGCCACGCCACGCCCCAACGAGAGACACAACCGGATACGACGCTATCGCATCCATGGGTTGTATCTAGGGGAACGGTTGCGAACGGACGAAATTACCCCGACGCCTTATCCTTCGCGACGTCCCTGGCGTAGGTGTCGCGAAGGCCAATGGTGCGGTTGAACACCAGTCTGCCGGGCGCGGAATCCCTGTCGAGACAGAAATAGCCCTGGCGTTCGAACTGCAGCGGCACTTCGACCTTGGCCTCGGCGAGCGACGGCTCGAGCTGCGCGTCCGTCAAGACTTCGAGCGACCGCGGATTGATCCCGGCAGCGAACGAGTCGGCGTCGGCGCTCGGGTTGGGATCGTTGAACAGCGGATTATAGATCCGTACCTCGGCTGGAATCGCATGCGCGGCTGAGACCCAGTGAATGGTCGCCTTGACCTTGCGGCCGTCCGGCGAATTGCCGCCCTTGCTCGCCGGATCATAGGTGCAGCGTAGTTCGTCGATCTCGCCGGCGGCGTTCTTCACGACTTCCTTGCAGGTGACGAAGTAAGCGTAGCGCAGCCGCACTTCACGGCCGGGCGCCATGCGGAAGAACTTCTTCTCCGGCACTTCCATGAAGTCGTCGCGTTCGATGTAGAGTTCGCGGGTGAAGGCGATCTTGCGCGAACCCGCTGCTTCATCGTCCGGATGATTGACAGCTTCGAGTTCCTCGCTCATCTCCTCCGGATAATTCTCGATTACCACCTTGATCGGCTTCAACACCGCCATGCGGCGCCACGCCGTCTTGTTGAGCGCCTCGCGCACCGAGAAATCCAGCACGCCGAGATCGACCTGGCTGTTGGCCTTGGCGACGCCGATGCGCTTGATGAAATCCCGGATAGCTTCCGGCGGCACGCCGCGCCGGCGATAGCCGGCGATGGTCGGCATGCGCGGATCGTCCCAGCCGCCGACATGACCGCCGCGCACCAGCCCGGTGAGCACGCGCTTCGACAGCAAAGTGTGCGTCAGGTTGAGCCGCGCCATTTCATATTGATGCGGCTTCGACGGAACGCTTAAGTTTGCGATGAACCAGTCATAAAGCGGCCGGTGATCCTCGAATTCGAGCGTGCAGATCGAATGCGTGATGCCCTCGATGGCGTCGGACTGGCCGTGCGCGAAG
This sequence comes from uncultured Hyphomicrobiales bacterium, assembly GCA_903892675.1. GTDB lineage: Bacteria > Pseudomonadota > Alphaproteobacteria > Rhizobiales > Xanthobacteraceae > Pseudolabrys. Next base: position 14,264 of record CAITJJ010000110.1, read on the forward strand.
TCGTAACTCGGATAGATCTTCCAGGCGGTGCCGGTGCGTGGATGCGACGCTTCGACGATGCGGTACAGGACCGGGTCGCGCAGGTTGATGTTGCCGGAGGCCATGTCGATCTTGGCGCGCAGCGCGCATTTGCCGGCGGTGAACTTGCCGTCCTTCATCGCGGCAAACAGCGTCAGATTTTCTTCGACCGAGCGCGTGCGGTACGGGCTGTTCTTGCCGGGTTCGGTCAAGGTGCCACGGTTTAGCCGCATCTCGTCGGCGCTCTGGTCGTCGACATAGGCCAGTTCTTTCTTGATCAGTTCGACCGCCCAGCCGTAGAGCCGGTCGAAATAGTCGGAAGCATATTTGACCTCGCCCGACCATTTAAAGCCGAGCCAGGTGGCATCGCGCTCTATGGCGTCGATGAATTCCTGCTCTTCCTTGGCCGGGTTGGTGTCGTCGAAGCGCAGATTGCAGCGTCCGCCGAACTCCTCGGCGATGCCGAAATTCAGGCAGATCGACTTGGCGTGACCGATGTGAAGATAACCGTTCGGCTCGGGCGGAAATCGGGTGACCACCTCTTTGGCGCGGCCGGCCGCAAGATCGGCAGCCACGATCTCGCGGATGAAATCCCGCGCGGCTTCCGCCGCCCCGTTCTCTGCCTTGTCGTCGCTCGTCATGCTGTTTTGGGACCTAGTGGTCGAATGGGACTATCCAATGGCGTGCGGTTCACCCTGATGTCAAATGCGCTGTCATCCCGGCCCGTACTTGTGATACAGGGCGCGCAATGAGCGAACCTATTGTCACCCGATTTGCCCCGTCCCCCACCGGCTTTCTCCATATTGGCGGCGGCCGTACGGCGCTGTTTAATTGGCTGTACGCCCGCCGGTTTGGCGGCAAGATGCTGCTGCGAATCGAGGACACCGACCGCGAGCGCTCGACCGAGCCGGCCATTGCCGCCATCATCGACGGGCTGAAATGGCTCGGCCTCACCTGGGACGATGACATCGTCTACCAGTTTTCGCGTGCCGGGCGGCACCGCGAGATCGCCGAGCAATTGCTGGCCGAGGGCAAAGCCTACCGCTGCTACGCCTCGCCTGAGGAACTCACAACCATGCGCGAGGCGGCACGCAAGGAAGGCCGCTCCAAGCTCTATGATGGCCGCTGGCGTGACCGCGACCCGTCCGAAGCGCCACAGGGTGTCGATCCCGTGATTCGCCTTAAAGCCCCGCAGGCCGGCGAGACGGTCATCGAGGACCAGGTGCAGGGCCGTGTCGTCTGGCAGAACGCTGATCTGGACGATCTGGTGCTGCTGCGCTCCGACGGCAACCCGACCTATATGCTGGCCGTGGTGGTCGATGACCATGACATGGGGGTCACCCACATCATTCGCGGCGACGACCACCTGACCAATGGCGCCCGGCAAAAGCATATCTACGAGGCGCTCGGCTGGAATGTGCCGATCATGGCGCACATCCCGCTGATCCACGGCCCGGACGGCGCCAAGCTGTCCAAGCGGCACGGCGCGCTCGGCATCGAAGCCTATCGGGCCATGGGTTACCTTCCGGCGGCGATGCGCAATTACCTGGTGCGGCTGGGCTGGGCGCATGGCGACCAGGAAACGTTTTCGACCGAGGAAATGGTCGCCGCTTTCGATTTGCCGGCCATCGGCCGCGCGCCGGCGCGCCTCGATCTCGCCAAGCTGGACAATCTGAATGGCCATTATATCCGCGGCACCGGCGACGCCGAGCTCATCACTATCTTGGAAGACCTGCTGCCGCACATCGCTGGCGGCGACGAACTGGCCGGCAAGCTGACGCCGGAACTGCGCGCTAAATTGCTGACCGCCATGCCGGGCCTGAAAGAACGCGCCAAGACCCTGATCGAGCTGTTCGAGGCCTCGCGTTTTCTGTGGGCGAGCCGGCCGCTCGAGATCAACGCCGCCGCCAAAGTCCTTTTGACCGGCGAAGCCAAGGCCGTGGTAGCGGCCCTATTGCCGGATCTGGAAAAGTTGATTGACTGGACCGCGCCCGGTGTCGAAGCCGTGGTACGCGGTTTTGCTGAAAGCACCGGCGCCAAGCTCGGCGCGGTGGCGCAACCGCTGCGCGCGGCGCTGACCGGCAAGACCACCTCGCCGCCGATCTTCGACGTTCTGGCCGTGCTGGGTCGCGACGAGAGCCTGGCCCCGGCTGCGCGACGTTGTGGCCGCCAGCTAGCCCTCCGGACGTCGTTTTGCCAAAATCTTTACGCCCTGCAAACCTTGGCAGCCTAAAGCCATGCTTATATAGCGGGCAGACCTACTCACTGCTCTATCTTGCAGCGCACACAAGGATGGGCTACCCAAATTAAGGCTGGAAGCCCGGTTTGCCGTCCCTGCGGCACGCTTCCCGCCCGCTGATTTTCACAAGCGCGTTGCCCGCTGCCAATCCCGAGGGCTCGACCATGGACGCCAAGACAGCCGCCAAAACCAACGGTTCGATTACCGTCGGTAACAAGAACTGGGACTTCCCGGTCTACAAGGGCACGATCGGCCCGGACGTGCTCGACATCGCCAAGCTCTATGGCGAGAGCGGCATGTTCACTTACGATCCCGGCTTCACCTCGACCGCGAGCTGCGAGTCCAAGATCACCTACATAGACGGCGATGAAGGCGTCCTGCTCTATCGCGGCTATCCGATCGAGCAACTCGCCGAACACGGCGACTTCCTCGAGACCTGTTACCTGCTGCTGTATGGCGAACTGCCGACACCGTCGCAGAAAGCCGACTTCGACTACCGCGTCACGCGCCACACCATGGTGCATGAGCAGATGAGCCGCTTCTTCCAGGGCTTCCGCCG
>CAITJJ010000111.1 GCA_903892675.1 uncultured Hyphomicrobiales bacterium
CGTTAGGACACTGACGCCGGGCGGTGCCGGTCAGGTCCACCCTCGGATAAAGGATAGGTGAGGCCGAGGCAAGGCAAAGGACGCCGCCCGGGGGATACCGGGCGGGGTCCTCAACAGATTGATAATATAGAGGTATTCTTGAAAAATTCAGGGGCTAGAAGTGCAGCGGCCGCGCGCTTTGCACCTGCGGCAGCGCGCGGACCTTCTCGAGCACATCGGCCGGCAGTTCGCCGTCGATCTCGATCAGCGCCACCGCCGAGCCGCCGGGGGCCTCGCGGCCGACGTGGAAGGTGGCGATGTTGATGCCCGCCTCGCCCAGAGTCGAGGAGAAGCGGCCGATGAAGCCCGGCTTGTCGAGATTGGTGATGTAGATCATCGACGGGCCGAATTCGGCGTCCATGCGGATGCCCTTGATGTTGACGATACGCGGGCGGCCGTCGGCGAACACGGTGCCGGAGACGGCGCGCGTCTGGTTTTCCGTCACTACCGTCACGGTGATCAGGCTGTCGTAATCGCCGGCCACTTCGCGGGTGGTCTCCTCGACGATGATGCCGCGCTCCTTAGCGACGACCGGCGCGGAGACGAAGTTGATGTCGCCGAGCATCGGCCGCAACAGGCCGGTCAGCGCCGCCGAGGTCAGCGCCTTGATCTTCATCTCGGCGACCTGACCCTCATAAGTGATCGTCACCTTGCTGACGCCGCTTTCGGTGAGCTGGCCGGCGAACGAGCCGAGCTTCTCGGCAAGGGCGATGAAGGGCTTGAGCTTCGGCGCTTCTTCCGCCGTGATCGACGGGAAGTTGACCGCGTTCGAGATCGCTCCGGTCAAAAGATAATCCGACATCTGCTCGGCGACCTGCAACGCGACATTCTCCTGCGCCTCGGTCGTAGAAGCGCCCAAGTGCGGCGTGCAGATGACATTGGGATGGCCGAACAGCACGTTCTTGGTCGCCGGCTCCTCGACGAAGACGTCGAAAGCGGCGCCGGCAACGTGCTTGGAATTCAAGGCATCGACCAGAGCCTGTTCGTCGACCAGACCGCCGCGCGCGCAATTGATGATGCGCACGCCCTTCTTGGTCTTGGCCAGCGCCGCGGCGTCGATGATGTTTTTCGTCTTCTCGGTCAGCGGCGTGTGTAGCGTGATGAAGTCGGCGCGCTTCAAGAGATCGTCGAGTTCGACTTTCTCGACGCCGATGTCCCTGGCGCGCTCCGGCGACAGGAACGGATCGAAGGCGATCACCTTCATGCGCAGGCCGAGCGCGCGATCGGCAACGATCGAGCCGATATTGCCGCAGCCGATGACGCCGAGCGTCTTGGCGGTGATCTCGACGCCCATGAAGCGGTTCTTCTCCCACTTGCCGGCCTGCGTCGAAGCGTCGGCCGCCGGAATTTCGCGCGCCAGCGCCAGCATCAAGGTAATCGCGTGTTCGGCGGTGGTGATCGAATTGCCGAAGGGCGTGTTCATCACGATGACGCCCCGGGCGGTCGCGGCCGGGATCTCGACATTATCGACGCCGATGCCGGCGCGGCCGATGACCTTGAGCCGCGTGGCCTTCTCGAGAATCTTTGCGGTCGCCTTGGTGGCCGAGCGGATGGCGAGGCCGTCATAATTGCCGATGATCTCGGCGAGCTTGTCCTTGTCCTTGCCGAGGTTCGGCTGGAAATCGACGTCGATGCCGCGATCCTTGAATATCTGCACGGCGGCGGGGGACAGGGCGTCGGAAATGAGAACTTTGGGAGCGGTCATGGAAACCTCTTTGCCATTCCAGCCGAGCGCGTAGCGCGAGAGCCGGAATCCAGATGAATTATTGCGGTGTATGGATTCCGGGTTCGCCGCTTCGCGGCGCCCCGGAATGAC
>CAITJJ010000112.1 GCA_903892675.1 uncultured Hyphomicrobiales bacterium
GCGGTGGTGATCGACAATTCGTCGGCCTGGCGCATGGACCCGGATGTGCCGCTGATCGTGCCGGAAGTGAATGCCGACGCGCTTGTCGGCTTCACCAAAAAGAACATCATCGCCAATCCGAACTGCTCGACGGCGCAACTCGTCGTCGCGCTCAAGCCGCTGCACGATCACGCCAAGATCAAGCGCGTCGTGGTGGCGACCTATCAGTCGGTGTCGGGCGCCGGCAAGGAAGCGATGGACGAACTTTTCCAGCAGACCAAGGCGGTCTACACGGTGGGCGAAATCGTCACCAAGAAATTTCCCAAGCGTATCGCCTTCAACGTCATTCCGCAGATCGACGTGTTCATGGAGGACGGCTACACCAAGGAAGAGTGGAAGATGATGATGGAGACCAAGAAGATTCTTGATCCCAAAATCAAGCTGACCGCTACTTGCGTGCGCGTCCCGGTTTTCGTCGGCCATTCGGAAGCGGTCAACATCGAGTTCGAAAATCCGATCTCGGAAGACGAGGCGCGCGAAATCCTGCGCAGCGCGCCGGGCTGCCTGGTGTTCGATAAGCGCGAGCCCGGCGGCTACACCACGCCGTACGAATGCGTTGGCGAGGATGCCACTTACATCAGCCGCATCCGCACCGACCCAACCGTCGATAACGGCCTGGAGATGTGGGTGGTGTCGGATAATCTGCGCAAGGGCGCCGCGCTCAATGCGATCCAGATCGCCGAGAGCCTGATCAACCGCAAGCTGATCAAGGCGAAACAGAAGGCGGCGTAATATTTGTCGTCCCCGCGAAAGCGGGGACCCATACGCCGTGCTCTATCGATAGTGTTGGGGTTATGGGTCCCCGCTCTCGCGGGGACGACAGCAAATTTAAAACCTCGGCGTCGTATCCGGCGGTGTTTTCGATGCGACGCGGCTGAAGCTGCCGGTGCCCGGATCCATCACATAGAGCGCGCCTGAGGCAACGCCGAAATAGGCGCCGTGGGTCTGGATCGCGCCGCGCTCGATCAGCTTGGCCAGCCGCGGAAACGTCATCAGGTTGGCGAGGCTGTTGGCGATATTCGCCTGCTCGAGTTTGGTAAGAAACTCGACCGGCGAGAGATTGCCGCGCGGCCCGACCTTCTCGGCGGCCGGCGCCATCAGTTGCATCCATTTGCCGATAAAGTCGCCGGGAGACAGCGGCTCGGCGTCTTCGGCAAAAGCTTTGACGCCGCCGCATTGGGCGTGGCCGAGCACGACGATATGCTTGACCTTGAGCGCCGCGACGCCGAATTCGAGCGCGGCCGAGACGCCATGCGCCTGGCCGTCCGGCGAGTACGGTGGAATGATGTTGGCTACGTTGCGTACCACGAATAGCTCGCCCGGCCGGGCGTCGAAAATCACTTCCGGCGAGACCCGCGAGTCGCAGCAACCAATCACAATGATTTCGGGCGACTGGCCGGCCTCGGCCAGCTCGCGGTAGCGGCTCTGCTCATTGAGCAGGCGGCCCTCGGCAAAGGCGTCGTAACCGTCGATCAATCGTTGCGGAAAATGCATCGGTTCGATGTCCTGTCTTGCCGGTTCCTTCCATACCGGACCTGACGAAGCAAGCGGCATGCCCGCAAATCCGGCGACCGGCCGACGCCGGCCGGAGGGCGTAGAAAAGCCCCTATTTGGGGCAATTCAAGGCGCGGTCACGGCGCGGTAACCTCTGCCACGGTAGATCGGAGATGTTCATCGCGCGTTCAGGTCGATTCGCCGATGGATAGTGTCGAAACCGGGCTTCCAATGCTCTCTCCTGACAAGCCGATCACCGCGGAACCTGCCGCGCCGCGATTCCGCACCCACGGATTTTCCGGGGTGCAGATCGCCGTGCTGTTTGCCGCGTTCACGCTGCTGATCTCGATCCCGATCTGGACTCACCCGCTGCCGCCGCTGTCGGACTACGTCAACCACCTGTCGCGCATGCAGGTGATCGCGACGCTGGCAAAAAATCCGAAGCTCGCCGAATTCTACGAAATCAACTGGCAGGTGATCCCGAACCTGACCATGGACCTGATCGTGCCGTCGCTGGCGCAGGTCATGAACATCTATACCGCCGGCCAGGTCTACATCGTGGCGATGTTCGCGCTGATCATTTCCGGCATTCTGGCGCTGAACCGCGCATTGATCGGCCGCTGGTCGGCGATGCCGCTGTTCGCTATCCCGCTGTTGTATAATTTCGTCTTCCTGGTCGGCTTGATGAATTACATTTTCGGCGTCGGCGTCGCGCTGTGGGCGCTCGCCGGCTGGGTCGCGGTGCGCGAACGCGTCTGGCCGCTGCGCATGGTGCTGTCGTCGGCCTGCGTCGTCGTGTTGTTCTTTTGCCATTTGTCGGCGCTCGGCATTTACGGCATCGGCGTGCTGTCGTTCGAGCTGTTGCGCTTGTGGGAAAATCGCGAACGCATTACGCCGCTGCGCGTCGTCGATTTCGTCAGCGGCGGTCTGCCGTTCCTGGCCGCCGCACCGCTGCTTTACGCCAGCCCGACAATGAATCTCGCGTCCGGCATCTATTGGGACCAGCGCGGCAAGATCGACGGCCTGATGTATATCATCGCCGATTACTCCGACATCGCCGCCTTCGCGCTGGTCAGCGTCATGATCGCCGCTCTTGTCTGGGCGGTGCGCCATCGCGTACTGCACTTTCATCCGCTGGTGCTGGTGCTGATCGTCGTCGGCACCGTCATTTATCTGGCGCTGCCGCGCGTGATGTTCGACACCTATATGACCGATCAGCGCGTGCCGCTCGGCGTCGTCTTCATGCTGTTTGCCTGCGGCGATCTGGAGTTGCGCCGCCGCCTGGTGCGTCGCGGCTTCATGGTCGTCTTGATTCTCCTGATCGCCGGCCGCCTCATCGAGATAGATTACAACTGGACGCAGCTGTCGGATTCGACCAGCCAATTCCGTTCGTCGGTCAAGCGCATCGTGCCGGGCTCGAAAGTGTTCGTCTCCTACGCCGACCGTTCTCTCGGCGAAGACGTGCGCGATCTCGGCCTGGTGCACGCGGCCTGCATCGCCACCATCGAGCGCTCGTCGCTGGTGACGACAGTGTTCACGGTACCCGGCAAGCAGGTGCTGCACGTCAAGCCGGAATACAAGGACTTCGCCGACACCCAGGACGGCACGCCGCCTTCGGTCGCGCAACTGATCGTCGCGACCGAGCACCCGGTGCCGGGCACGCCGGCATTCTGGCTGAACTGGACCAAGTTCGATTATCTCTACGTGCTGTTCACCGAGGACGAAGCGCCGAACCCGGATCCGAGCCGGCTGCGGCTGGTCGCCGACGGCGACCGCTTTCAGCTGTACAAGATACTCAAGCCCGGCGAGAATGCTGGCGCTGCGAGCGGCAGCCGCTATCCGGGCCGCTACAAAGTCAGCGAACGGTAACTGTAGTTGTCGTGGCCGGCTTGCCTGGCGATACATGCTCGTAGAGCAGTCATCCAGCGTTCGTCCCCGCGAAGGCGGGGACCCAGACTTGAGCGCAGGTTCGAGCAGCCAAAGAACTGGATTCCCGCCTTCGCGGGAATGAACGGAGTTTGCGGTTACGCCCAGACTCCAATGGGCAAACCGCATTCATCCTTGCAGTCCTCTTCCGGATGAGACTTGGCGAAACTCATGCCAATTCGTCTCGCCGTAACGAGGCAAGCAAGAGAGTCTATAGCGTCGTCGGGCTTCGCTCCAATTGGGGGAGGCGCAAGAACGGCTTCGTCTGAAATGCCATATGCATTCAGGAGGCGGCGTCGGGCCTCTCTTCCATCCGTTGATTTCTTTGAAGGGAGGACAGGCGCGAAGCCATTCATGTAGAAGAACGCAAGCTCGGGATGCGTCTCGTATACGGACGAAACGCACTCGGGGTGGCCCCGCAAAAACATATCCACCGAGGCGATCTTATCAAAAATATAGAAGCTCTGCAGGGCGAATGCCGTTTCGTCTTTCGATGTTTCGCGGGCTTTCTTGCAGGCCGCCGAATATTGCGAGCGAACAACCTCCAATTCTGCATCTAATCCGGCATAGATCGCAGCCCGCGACGGAACGCGGAAAACGCTTGATGCTTTTCTTTGAAGGATTTTTCTGAGTTCTGGTTCAGGTCCTCGTCCTCCGACAGGACTGCACTTTGGCAGGCCGATAGGGACGTCAATGGCAATGATCGCAGGGCGCTCCTCACCATAGATGATTTCACTAAGAGTTTTCACGAAACGCGGCTTCTGTGTCTCGCCGTCGAGCCGCCCATAGGCGACTACCCAGCCGCCTTTGCATCCGTCAACGCCGGCGAGCCATACGTTTTTCGACGCCTTCCCCATAGCGTAAATACTGGCACGCCGATTGCTGCCTCGCTAGGCTATGACCCATGAGGGAGTTTTCAGCATGACAATTCGTCCACGCCGCAGCGTTCTCTATATGCCTGGCTCCAACGCCCGCGCGCTGGAGAAAGCCAAGACCCTCCCCGCAGACGGCATCATTCTCGATCTTGAGGATTCGGTTGCACCCGATGCCAAGGACGCCGCGCGCCAGCAAGTTGCCGATGTTGTGAAGGCGGGCGGCTTCGGTTCGCGCGAAGTGTTCATCCGCGTCAACGCGGTCGATACGCCCTGGCACGCCGACGATCTGGCCGCCGCGGCGCAGGCCGCGCCGGACGCTATCCTGATTCCGAAAGTGTCGAACCCCGATACGCTGGAAATGATCGGACGTCGTCTGCTCGACATGCATACGCCGGTGAAGACGCGGCTCTGGGCGATGATCGAGACCCCGCTCGCTATTTTCAACATTCAGGCGATCGCCGCCGCGGCAAGGGATTCCGAGACGCGGCTGTCCGGCTTCGTCATGGGCACCAACGATCTGGCCAAGGATACCCGCGCCCGGCTGGTGCCGGGCCGGGCGCCGATGCTGCCATGGCTGTCGATGTGTCTGGCGGCCGCGCGCATCAACGGCATCGATATTCTCGACGGCGTTTACAACGATCTCGGCAATGCCGAAGGCTTTCTCGCCGAGTGCAAACAGGGCGTCGAGTTCGGCTTCGACGGCAAGACCTTGATTCATCCCAACCAGATCGCGCCGTGCAACACGGCGTTCTCGCCAACGGCCGAGGAAGTGACGTGGGCGCGCACCATGATCGCGGCGTTCGATCTGCCGGAGAACAAATCCAAGGGCGTGGTGTCGATTGACGGGCGTATGGTCGAGCGCCTGCATGCTGAGATGGCGCGCCGCACGGTGATGATCGCTGAAGCGATCGCCGCAAGACCGGCCTGACCGGCGGCTCAAAGAGACTTAAAGAAAAAGGCGCGGACCGTCAGGCCCGCGCCTTTTAATCTTTCAGAGCCCTAGCTTTGATTCTATCAAAGCCGGAAAGGCTCTAGTGAGCCGGGTCGGCGGCCGCGCTGCCATTGCCGTTGGCGTAGGCCGGCTCGGTCGGCACCGAGTCCACAACCCGCGCGCCGATCGATCCACGCGCCTGGCTGGCGCCCTGGCCGTTGACCTGATCGGCGGTCGGCGCGTCGATCGCCTTTTCGAGCCGGCGTGACACGCCTTCGAATTGCGCATTCTGTTCGATGACCAGCGACTGCTTGAAGATTTCGCCATCGACGACCGCGGTCGCCTGCAGCTTGACGCTGTTGCCGTGGATGGTGCCCTTGAAGGCGCCTTCGATCACGGCTTCCTGGGCGATGACCTTGCCCTCGACCACGGCGCCCTTGCTGATCAGCAGGCGGGCGGCGTGAATGTCGCCGATGACGCGGCCATGAATCTGCACCGTGCCGGTGCTGACGACGTTGCCGGTAATCAGCAGGCCGGGCCCGAGCGTGGA
>CAITJJ010000113.1 GCA_903892675.1 uncultured Hyphomicrobiales bacterium
CGAGGCGCAGGTCAAGCTGCTGAAGGACGGCCTCGGCATCAAGCATCTACGCCTGGTCATCGGCAATTCGATGGGCGGCATGCACACCTGGCTCTTGGCCGAGAAATATCCCGACTACATGGACGCCGCGATGCCGATGGCGTCGCAACCGACCGCGATGGCCAGCCGCAACTGGATGCTGCGCCGGATGATGCTGGAGACGATCAGGAACGATCCGGAATACGATAACGGCAACTACACCACGCAGCCGCGCATGCTGAAAATCGCCAATGCCTTTTTCGGCATCGCCACCAATGGCGGCACGCTCAACTACCAGAATGTCGCGCCGACCTTCGCCAAGGCCGACGAATTCGTCGACAAGGCCTTGGTCGCGCCGATGACCGCCGATGCCAACGATTTTCTCTATCAGTGGGATTCGTCGCGCGGCTTCGACGCTTCGCCGCAACTCGACAAGATCACCGCCGCGCTGGTCGCGGTGAATGCCGCCGACGACGAGCGCAATCCGCCGGAGACCGGCATCATGGATCGCGAGATCAAGCGGGTGAAGAACGGCAAGGTGTTCCTGATCCCGGCGTCAATCGACACGCGCGGCCATGGCACCACCGGCAATGCCAAATTCTACAGACAGGCGCTCGAGGATTTGCTGAAGTCGGCGCCTCAGAAGGCGATGTGATTTCCTTTACCCTCCCTTGAAAGGGTAGAGATGAAGCTAATCCCCCGGCTCGTTGATCCAGTTGCGCCGCAGATCGTAACGTTGCTGCGGCGTTTCGATCACCGTCACGCCGCTGTCGACGTCGGCATAACTGCCGGGCCGCGGCAAGCGCCGCACCGTTCGCTCGGCCTCGCGCAAGGCGTCGTCATAGCCGCCGCGGCCAACCGTCGCCGCGGCGGGCGCATTGCTGTCCGGCGCGCCTTCGCAAGTGCGGCGCGGGCCCTCGAACGGCTGATAGCTGCAATCGGATTCGCGGAACGAACGATAGGCGCTCGCGCAGGCGGCGACATTGCAGGCATTGGCGGCTTGCGGGGACGAGACGGCTTGCGGCGCGGTGCTGGCTTGCGCCGGCAGTGGCGCCGTGATTTGGCCGCCGCTGCCGATAGTACCGGCCACCACCGGCTTGACCGGCTGGCTATTCGTTGCCGCCTGCACCACCGGCGTATCCTTGACCGGCAGATCCTTGCCGGGACTCGTCGGATAGACCGGCGTCAGCTTGCCGTCGGGGTCGCCGAGATCGGCGGCCGATGGGCGCGCGATCGGAATCTGGCGCACCGCGCCGGATGAAACCGGCGCGCCATTGGCCTGCACTTTGCCGCTTGGCGCGGTCATGCGGTCGAAGGCGAAGGTGACGCCGCCGGCGATCAGCGCCGCGACCACCACATAAGCGGCAAGCCGATAATCGCCCAATCGATGGCTGGAAAGCTGCATCGCGCCGGAACCCCTGTTGCACCCGATCGGACATAACGCGGCGGCGCGGCCGCAAGTTCCGTCGGCTATTTTGTGCAGGTTTTGCGCGGGCCGTCGGCCGGCTTGAAGGTGCAGTCGGCGGCATTGAACGAACGCGGATAGCTCTGCGAACAGGCGGCGACATTGCAGGCAAGCGCGCGCGCTTCCGTCGCCGGCGCTGACGCGGTCGTTGCCGTCGCAGGCGTTATCGGCGCGGCGGTGACGGGAGCAGCAGGGGGCGCGCCTTTGCTGCAAAGCCGGCGCGGCCCATCGCTCGGCTGGAAGGTGCAGTCGGCGGCGGTGAAAGAACGATAGGCGGCGGCACAGGCCTCAACGTTGCAAGCGGGCGGGGAAGCCCTGGCGACAGACACGGCGGCGCTTCCCGGCTCGGCCGCGGCGATCGAGGCCGGCTGCTGATCGAGCGCGGTAGGTGCGACCGGGCCGGGCGCGGGTCTGGCGGCGATCGCGGCCGGCGGCTTCGCCGCGGCGGCCGCAGCAGCCACCGGCTCCGCTTGCGGCTTTATCTCCGGCTGCGGTTCGATCCTGGCCACCGTCGCGGGCGGCGGCACGGCGGCGCGCAATTCGTATTGACTGAGCGGCATTGGCGACATCGGCGCCGGAACGGAGTCGAGCCCGAACAGCACACAGGCCGCCGCGATCATGGCCACGAAGAAATAGACGATGAAGGACATTCACCAACCCAAGTCTGAAAGGCCTGCCGGCGCTCCGGCAACGCCCGAATATAGGGTCGGTTCGACCACTGTGAAATAGCTGATTTTCTTGACAAAACTGCTCGTCTTTTAGCCTTTATGACGGCTGCGGGGAGCCGTGCTAGACAGCGCGCGCCTTTACCACTCTGTCCTGACCGTATTTGCCGGAAATCATGTCCCAAGCCCCAACCCTCACCTCCTTCCGCCGAATCGTTATCAAGGTCGGCTCATCGCTGCTGGTCGATCATGCGGCGGGCGCTCTCAAGCGCGACTGGCTGGCCAGCTTGGCCTCCGACATTGCCTCGCTGCACAAAGAGAAGCGCGACCTGCTGGTGGTGTCGTCCGGCGCCATCGCGCTGGCGCGCGCCACGCTGAAACTGCCGCCGGGCGCGCTCAAGCTCGAGGAAGCGCAGGCCGCTGCCGCCATCGGCCAGATCGCGCTGGCCCGCTCGTGGTCGGAAAGCTTCAGCGCGCACGGCATCGCCACCGGCCAAGTGTTGCTCACGCTGGGCGACACCGAGGAGCGCCGCCGTTATCTCAATGCCCGCTCGACCATCGACAAATTGCTGGAATGGCACACCGTGCCGGTGATCAACGAGAACGACACCGTCGCCACGTCCGAAATCCGCTACGGCGACAATGATCGCCTGGCCGCGCGTGTCGCCACCATGATGAGCGCCGATCTGCTGGTGCTGTTGTCCGACATTGACGGCCTCTACGACAGGCCGCCGACGCCGGGCAGCGGCGCGAAACTGGTGCCGGTCGTGCCGCGCATCACGCCGGAGATCGAGGCGATGGCCGGCGTCTCCGGTTCGGAATTGTCGCG
>CAITJJ010000114.1 GCA_903892675.1 uncultured Hyphomicrobiales bacterium
AACAGCCACGACCGGGATGTGCTTGAGCTCGGGATCGTCCTTGAGCCATTTGGTGACTTCGAGGCCGGAGACTTCCGGCAACTGAATGTCCATCAGGATCAAGTCGGGACGATGTTGACGCGCCAAATCGAGCGCCTCGATGCCGTTGCGCGTGCCGACAATGTCGTAGCCATGCGCTTCCAAAAGGTCGTGGAAGAGCTTCATATTGAGCTCGTTGTCCTGCACGATCAGGACGGTCTTCGCCATTTGCCGCCCCACTTTGTCCCCAAAACGCCGCTCGGTGCGCCGACGGCGTCGCCAGGCCAGCCGCGCTCGGGCATGATTAAACCACGGTAGTGCCGATTTGTTACGGAAAGGCAAACGACAGGCCATGAAGTCCCCCCGCAGCATGCCCGTAGAAGTAGCAGAAGGACTTGCGATTCAAGCGCTTAGCTACATTGCCGGGGAGCCGGAGCGCCTCGAGCGGTTCCTCTCGGTGACCGGGCTCGGCCCCGATCAGATCCGTCAGGCTGCGGGCGAGTCGGGCTTTCTCGCCGGCGTCCTCGCCTACATCGCCTCGGACGAGACTTTGGCAACTGAATTTACCACCGACGCCGGCTGCGGAGCGGCCGACATCACGCGGGCGCATATCGCGCTCGGCGGCGAACCGTGGGAGCGCGAGATTCCGTGACGGCGTTCTGCCGCGATTGCCTGACCGACGCGGCCGCGACGGCGAAGCGGTGCCCGGCCTGTGGGTCCCCCCGTCTGGTCCGCCACAAAGAATTGGCGACCTTGTCGATCGCCCATGTCGACTGCGACGCCTTCTACGCCACGATCGAGAAGCGCGACGACCCTGCCCTCGTCGACCGGCCGGTGATCGTCGGCGGCGGCAAACGCGGCGTCGTCGCGACCTGCTGCTACGTCGCCCGCACCTATGGCGTGCGTTCGGCAATGCCGATGTTCAAGGCGCTCGAGCTTTGCCCGCAGGCGGCGGTCGTCAAACCCAACATGTCGAAATATGTCGAGGTCGGCCGCGCCGTGCGCGAGAAAATGCTGGCGCTGACGCCGCAGGTCGAGCCTTTGTCGATCGACGAGGCTTTTCTCGACCTTAGCGGCACCGAACGCCTGCACGGCATGAGTGCCGCCAAGGCACTGGCGCGCTTTTCCGGGCAGGTCGAGAGCGAACTCGGCATCACCATCTCGATCGGCCTGTCGGCCAACAAGTTCCTCGCCAAGATCGCCTCCGACCTCGACAAGCCGCGCGGTTATGCGGTGCTCGGGCAATCCGACGCGATGGAATTTCTCAGCACGCGTCCGGTCGGCTTCATCTATGGCGTCGGCGCCGTCAGCGCCGCCAGATTGGCGTCGGACGGCTACCGAATCATCGCCGATTTGCAGCGCGCCGACCAAACCGACCTGATGCGACGCTATGGCGAGGAAGGCGCGCGGCTGTGGTTATTGGCGCGCGGCCTGGATGCCCGCCGCGTCGATCCGGTGCGCGATACCAAGAGCGTTTCGGCCGAAACTACGTTCAATGAAAATATCAGCGAGTTGCGCCCCCTGGAACAACATCTGTGGGATTTGACCGAGCGGGTCTCGGCGCGGCTGAAGAAAGCCAGGCTCGCCGGTTCGACGGTGACGCTCAAGCTCAAGACCGGCGATTTCAAATTGCGCACGCGGGCCCGCGCACTCGGCAATCCGACACAACTGGCCACGCGCATCTTCGCCGCAGGCCGCGACCTGTTGCGCCCTGAGGTCGGCTCGGTCCGCTTTCGCCTGATCGGCATCGGCGTCAGCCATCTCGAGGACGCCACCGGCGACGATCTCTCCGACCTGATCGACCGGCGCGGCGCGCAGGCCGAACACGCCATCGACAAATTGCGCTCCAAATTCGGCAAGGACGCCGTCGTCAAAGGGCTGGCGCTGGATGAAGACTAAGCGTCAGGGATGCAGGCCCGGCGCCTCGTGGCCGGTGCGTTCGACATATTCCGTATAGCCGCCGCCATATTGGTGGATGCCCTCGGGCGTCAGTTCCAGCACCCGGTTGGACAGGGCGGCGAGAAAGTGCCGGTCATGCGAAACAAACAGCATAGTGCCTTCATAGTCCGACAGCGCCGTGATCAGCATTTCCTTCGTTGCCAGGTCGAGATGGTTGGTCGGCTCATCCAACACCAGGAAGTTGGGCGGGTCGAACAACATCTTCGCCATCACCAGCCGGGCTTTTTCGCCGCCGGACAGAACGCGGCAACGCTTTTCGACATCGTCGCCGGAAAAGCCGAAGCAACCCGCCAGGGCCCGTAACGTGCCCTGCCCTGCCTGCGGGAATGAATATTCCAGCTCCTCGAACACCGTTCGTTCGCCATCGAGCAGATCCATGGCGTGCTGCGCGAAGTATCCCATCTTGACGCTGCCGCCGAGGGCGACCGTGCCGTCATCCGGCGACGTGGCGCCAGCCACCAGCTTCAAAAGCGTCGATTTACCAGCGCCGTTGATGCCCATGACGCACCAGCGCTCCTTGCGGCGCACCGAAAAATCCAGCCCGTCATAGATGCTGCGCGTGCCGTAGCCCTTTTGTACCTTCTTCAGGCTGACGACGTCCTCGCCGGAGCGAGGCGCCGGCTGGAATTCGAACGATACGGTCTGTCGGCGCTTGGGCGGCTCGACGCGCTCGATCTTGTCGAGCTTCTTGACCCGGCTCTGCACCTGCGCCGCGTGCGAGGCGCGCGCCTTGAACCGCTCGATGAACTTGATTTCTTTGGCCAGCATGGCCTGCTGGCGCTCGAATTGCGCCTGCTGCTGCTTTTCATTCAGCGCGCGTTGCTGCTCGTAGAATTCGTAATTGCCGGAATAGGCGGTCAGCGATCCGCCGTCGATCTCGACGATTTTGGTGACGATGCGGTTCATGAATTCGCGATCGTGCGACGTCATCAGCAGCATGCCCTCGTAGCCCTTGAGGAATTGCTCCAGCCAGATAAGGCTTTCCAGGTCGAGATGGTTGCTCGGCTCGTCGAGCAGCATGGCGTCGGGCCGCATCAATAGAATACGCGCCAGCGCCACGCGCATTTTCCAGCCGCCGGACAGAGCGCCGACGTCGCCATCCATCATCTCCTGGCTGAAGCTCAGGCCTGACAACACTTCGCGTGCCTTGCCTTCGAGCGCATAGCCGTCCAATTCCTGAAAGCGGTGCTGCACTTCGCCGTAGCGTTCGATAATCGCCTGCATCTCGTCGGCGCGGTCTGGATCGGCCAGATCCGGGTCCGACATCGCGGCTTCCAGCTCTTTGAGTTCGGCGGCAACGACGCTGACCGGACCGACGCCGTCCATCACCTCGGCCACTGCGCTGCGACCGGCCATCTCGCCGACGTCCTGGCTGAAATAGCCGATGCTGACGCCGCGATCGACCGCCACCTGGCCTTCGTCGGGGGATTCCTCCCCAGTAATCATGCGAAACAAGGTCGTCTTGCCTGAACCGTTGGGGCCGACGAGGCCGACTTTCTCGCCTCGATTAAAGGCGGCCGAGGCCTCGATGAAGAGTATCTGGTGGCCGTTCTGCTTGCTGACGTTGTCAAGGCGGATCATGGGTGCGGGAACCTGCAAAGAGCGATGGCGCACACAAGGTGCGCGCCCGCGAAGGATGTTCTGATGGATGCGATCTATGCCCCACCTGGCGAATGGAGGGGCGGATCGCCGGCGAGCGCCGCTTACTTACACGGCTTTTCTTTTTTGAGCTCCAAGGACGACATTTCGCCGGTGATCGTGAAGTCATTGTAGTCGAGAACGAGCGCACGCGAGATGCCATTCTCGAACAACTCAAACGTGATGGCATAGACCGGCGTCTGTTCGCCGGTCTGCTCGGCCTTTTCGTCCTTCTTCTCGAAATAGCTGATGGTCACCGGCCAGCGCGTCAGTCTGGCCATTTCCGGAATTTTTGCGCCAGCGTCGGTGAACGGCTTATGTCCCGGCACAATGGCGCGACCGATAACGGTCAGCGTATTGTAGAGCTTCTCGCCGGTTTCCGAGCCGTCATAGACAGGGAAATCGAGAACAGTTTTGCCATCGCGCGCGGCTTCGATGATGCGGCGCATATGCTCGGTCGGGAATACGGCATTCACCGGAACGGTGAATTTACGACTCGCCGGTTTGCTCAAGTCGATCGCCACCGCCGAGGCGCCGCGTTCGGCGCTGCCATCGACCGCGTCGGTCGGCTTGTCGTCGAGCTTGTTTTCCGAATTGAAGCGGAAGCTTTTGGCTTCCCCGTCTTCCCAGGTGGTCGAGCGAAGATCGCTGAGCGCGGCCTTGCCTTCGCCCGAGTCGAGTTCCGAGACCTGGCGGAAATTCAGTTCGTAGCCGTCGCAGGCATTGCCGGAAAAGTCGTAGACGATGCGGCCACGCACCGCCTGAATGCCGCGGCTGCCGCTCGACTTCGATAATTTGAGATCGTAGATCGCCCGGTGCGGCGCCAGAGCGACGCCGTCGCCCTTGACCTGCGGACCGGCGCCTACCGGCGGCACGACCGGCGCCGACTGGGCCGGATGATGGGTCGCCAGCGCGTATAGGCCGAAGGCCAGCAGGCCGAGAAAACCGGCAATCAGTGAGGGCCTGTTCAGGCGTCCGGGTTTCGCGCTTATCGTCATGGATTTAATGCCCTCTCAGCGGCGGCGTGGCAGTATTAGCCAAAAGACTAAGGACGCATGATCGGGGCAGGAACGAGGCACAAAACCTGTCCATCCGTCATGAACGAAGCGCCGGGATCAGGACTCAAGATAAGCGCCGGTAAGGTTTCCAGCAACCGTGGCTGACCACGCGCTTGCGCATAACGGACCGATCGGCCAAGACATCCCGGAGAATTTGCCTATCGCAAGGGCCGGAATTGGAGACGTTTTAATGCCTGGTTTAGTTGAAAAGGCGCTCGTTAACCTCGGCATCACCCTGCCGACGCCGGCCGCTCCGATCGCCAACTATGTCGCGTTCGTCCGTACCGGCAATATCGTCACCGTTTCGGGCCAGCTCTGCTTCGGTTCCGATGGCAAGCTGGCGGCCAAGGGCCAACTTGGCGGCGGCGTCTCGGTGGCGGACGGCCAGAAGGCGGCGCGCGCCTGCGCCGTCAATCTGCTGGCGCAAATCAAAGCCGCGATCGGCGATCTCGACAATGTCACCCGCGTAATCCGACTTGGCGGGTTCATCAATTCAGCGCCTGGATTCACCGACGGGCCGCAAGTCATGAACGGCGCCTCCGACCTGATGGTGGAGGTGTTCGGCGATCGTGGCCGCCACGCCCGTTCAACCGTCGGCGTCTCGGCGCTGCCGGCCGACGCCGCGGTGGAAGTCGAGGGTCAGTTCGAAGTCGCTTAACCTCCGATGGGGTCTTTCATGCCGGGCCTTGACTGGCTCACCTCCCGACCGATCGCGCATCGCGGCCTGCACAACGCCGCCGATGGCGTGATCGAAAATACCGCCACCGCCTTTACCGCGGCGATGGCCGGCGGCTTCGGCATCGAGACGGATCTGCAGATCAGTGCCGATGGCGAGGCGATGGTGCATCATGACGACGCGCTCGGCCGTCTCACGCAGGGCAATCAGCCACTCGCACGCATGAACGTGGCCGCGATCCGGGCAGTGCGTTTCAAGGCAACCGACGACCGCATCCTGGCGTTAAGCGAATTGTGCGAGCTGGTGGCCGGCCGCGTACCGCTGTTGCTGGAGCTCAAGAGCCGCTTCGACGGCGACCTGCGACTTGCCGCCCGCACGGCAGCTGTGCTGGAAACCTATACCGGGCCGGTCGCGGTCATGTCGTTCGATCCCGAGCCGATCGCCGCCATTCGACGTACCGCACCGACACTGACGCGCGGTATCGTTGCTGAAAGGTATTACACCCATCGCGAATGGGACAGGCTTTCGGCGGCAGCAAAATTCAAAATGTCGTTCCTGCTGCACGCGCCGTGGACGCGGCCGCAGTTTCTCGCTTATTCGGTCAAGGACCTGTCGGCCGTCCCGCCTCGCGTGGCGCGCAATCTGTTCGGACTGCCGTTATTGACCTGGACCGTCCGCACGGCCGCTGACATCGCGCGCGCGAGCCGTCAGGCCGACCAGATTATCTTTGAAGGGTTCCGTCCGGCGCCTACCGGCATCAAGAATAGTTGAAGACTTCTACTGGCAAGGCCAGACCGCGCGGCGCAGGGAACGCTTCGCGGACCCGTTAGTCTAACAGACACATCCCGAATAGTCTGGAGACAAGGACATGACCAAACTAATCGCCGCGCTCTCGTTGGCCACCGCGCTCGCCCTCGCCTCGGCAATGGTTCCCGCCGTCGCGCAATCGACGGACCAGAAACCGGTCGCCGCGAAAAAACATGTCAAACATCGGGTCTCGGTCAACGACCGAAGCAGCCGTCATATCGCTTGCACCTTCCTCGGCTGCCAACCAGTCCCCGCAAACTGTTTTCCGGTAACCCAATATAACTCGGATGGTATGCCAACAGGATTCGACGCCATCGCGTGCCGGTGAAACGAGCGGCGCCTACCGAAAATCAAATCGTAACGCGGGGCCGCTTTCTGACATAAGATAGGGCGGACATGATCGACCCTATCACCCGTTCCGCCCGATGACCGACACAGAGCTCCGCATCCGCATCGCACCGTCGCTCGCTACGATTTCGGCGGCGGATTGGGATGCCTGCGCTGGCGCGGGCGCCGTTCAAGTATCGGATGAGGACGATTTATCCCCGCATTTATCAACACGAAGATATGCCGATAACCCTTTTGTTTCCCATGGTTTTCTATCGGCCCTTGAACAGGCCAATTGTGTTGGCGGCCGCACCGGCTGGCAGCCGCGCCACCTCATCGCGGAATCGGCTGACGGCAGCCTGCTCGGCTGCGCTCCCTGTTATGTGAAGACGCATTCGCAGGGCGAATACGTCTTTGACCAGGGCTGGGCCGAGGCGTTCGAACGCGCCGGCGGCGACTACTATCCGAAGCTCCAGGTCGCCGTGCCGTTCACGCCGGTAACCGGCCCGCGTCTGCTCGCCCGCCCCGGCCCCTTGGCGAACCAGGTGCGCGGCGCGCTGGCCGATAGTTTGGCCGAGATCACGACGGCGAGCGAATTGTCGTCGGCGCATGTCACCTTCCTGACCGAAGCCGAATGGACCGCACTCGGGAAGCGCGGCTTCCTGCAACGCACCGACCGGCAATTCCATTGGCAGAATGCGGGCTACCAAACCTTCGAGGATTTCCTTGGGTGCCTCGCATCGCGCAAGCGCAAGGCGATCCGGCGCGAGCGCAAGGAAGCGCTTGCACCTGGCATCGAAGTACACTGGCTAACCGGCAGCGATCTGACCGAGGACATCTGGGATGCCTTCTTCGCCTTCTACATGGACACCGGCTCGCGAAAATGGGGCCGGCCATATCTCACGCGCGCGTTCTTCTCGATCATCGGCGCGACAATGGGCGACCGCATCCTGCTGATGATGGCCAAACGCGCCGGCCGCTGGATTGCCGGCGCGATCAATTTCTTAGGCGCCGATACGATCTATGGGCGCAACTGGGGCGCGGTCGAGCACCACCCGTTCCTGCATTTCGAGCTGTGCTATTATCAGGCTATCGACTATGCGATCGCCCACAAGCTCAAGCGGGTCGAAGCAGGCGCGCAAGGCGAGCACAAGCTCGCGCGCGGATACATGCCGCACACCACCTATTCGGCGCATTTCATTGCCAATCCCGGTCTGCGCCGGGCGGTGGCCGACTATCTGGAGCGCGAACGGGCTTATGTACAGGCGGCCGGGGAGGAGCTTGCGGCAGCGGCGCCTTTCCGCAAGGATTTGCTCGAACAGGACTAGGGATTCGCAAAGAGCCGGGAAACGACCATGCCTGCTTACGACCCGAACAACATCTTCGCCAAGATCCTGCGCGGTGAGTTGCCCTGCTACAAGGTCTATGAGGACGACAAGGCGATCGCCTTCCTCGACATCATGCCGCGGGCGCCCGGCCATACTTTGGTGCTGCCGAAAGCCCCTGCCCGCAATCTGCTCGACATCGGCGCCGATGACCTCGCCCATGTCGCCAAGGTCGCGCAAAAGGTCGCCAAGGCCGGTATGACGGCGCTCGGCGCCGACGGCATCACGGTGCAGCAGTTCAACGAAGGTCCCGGCGGCCAGGTGGTGTTCCACCTGCATGTCCACGTCATCCCGCGCAAAAGCGGCGTGCCGATGAAGCCGCCGGCGAGCGAAAAGGAAAAGCCGGACGTTCTCGCCGACATTGCCAAGAAGCTGTCGGCGGCGCTGGCGGGCGCATGATCCCGAAAAGTGGGAACCGGTTTTCGGATCAGATCATGCGCAAAACAAAATAACTAGTTCGCGAACAGATAGCCGCCGGCGAGCAGTACGACTTCGCCAATAGCGACGCCGACGAACACCGAACGCTTCGCCACCAGAAACGCGACAAAGCCGATCGCCGCCGCGCCAAGCCGCACGCTGAGCGGAATGGCGGCCAGCGAGCCGCTCGAGAACAGCAGCAATTTGGCAATAACGCCGGCAAGCGTCGCGGTCGCCACCGCGCGCGACCACATCACGACTTGCGAGTCCTCATTCAAGCCCCGCGCCAGCACCAGGCCGAGGACGCGCCAGATTTCATTCGGTAGAAAACCGACGGTGATGAGAACCAGAAATGGCCATAGATCGCTCAGCGCGGCGCTCATGTGGCGGCCTCGCGCACGCGGTGTACAACGTAAGCCAGCGTTCCGCCGCCGATGCCGGCCCACATCAGATCGAAGTCGACATGCAGGATCGTCAGCAACGCACCGAGGGCAAGGCCGAGCCCCAGCGCCAGCCGGTCCATCATCATGCGGGCGTTGCGCGCAGTGGAGATGAGGAACGACAACGGCGTCAGGAACAGCAAGGTCGCCGCCAGGAGCGGCGGCAGGCCGGCGGCAAGATAATAGCCGACGAAGCCGAAGCCGACCGCCGCGCCCATATAGCCGACCGACAGACCGTTGCAGAAGGCGGCGCGGCGCTCGGGCGCCAGCATCGGCAACAGCCGAAGCGACTCGACCCACATGCTCACCGACGTGAAATGCGTCGGCAAAATGAGATCGCGCAGCCGCGTGTCTCTGGTACGCACCAGCGGAAGCAAGGCCACCACCATCGGAAACAGGCGGATCGCGCTCAAGGTGATGGCAAGCGCCACTTCAATGAGCGCCGCGCCGGTGCCGATGCCGGAGATCAGGATCACCTGCGCCGGCGCCGCCCAGACCAGCAAGGTCGATAAAGTCAGCCAGAAAATGCTCAGGCCAAAATCGTGGGCCAATGCGCCGAGCCCGACATAAGTGCCGGCCAGAACCAGGAAAAATACCGACAAGAACGCCGCTCGCACGCCGCCAAAAAAGGCTGCGCTCGAAGAATCGAATGTCAGTGACCCGGCCATGGCCAAGTCCATGTCCCATAGAGCCGCGGTGGCTGCAACCGGGGAAGCCACCGCGCATGCGAGCCCTGTGAAAAGCCGATAGCCAAACGGCAAAGGCCGGGCGTTGCGGCCCGGCCTTTGTTATTTCATCACGCGTTTGGCGTCACGCCTTGAGCAGCGGCACTTTCGGCACTGAGCCGCGCTTGTTACCACCACCGTCCTTGCCGCCATCGCCTTTCGGCTTGGCCGCCCGTGGCGACGACTTGCGTTTGGCCTTTGGCCGCACCGCCGGCAATTTCTCCGGCTTGGGCGTCACGCGGCCATCGAGGAACTCGAAACCGAGCTTGTCGCGGCCATCCTCGTCCTTGGTGACGATGACGCGGACATGGCCGCCGTTCTTGAGCTTTCCAAACAGGACCTCGTCAGCGAGCGGCTTCTTGATGTGTTCCTGGATCACGCGCGCCATTGGACGCGCGCCCATCAGTTCGTCGTATCCGCTGGCGATCAGCCAGCGCGCCGCTTCCTCGGACAGCTCGATGGTGACGTTACGGTCGCCGAGCTGGGCTTCAAGCTGCAGCACGAACTTCTCGACCACCTGCGCGATGATTTCCTGCGACAGATGCGCGAAGGTGATCGTCGCATCGAGACGGTTACGGAACTCCGGCGTGAACATCCGGTTGATCGCGTCGGTATCCTCGCCTTCCCGCTTGCCCCGGGTGAAGCCGAAAGCCGACTTCGCCATGTCGGACGCACCCGCATTGGTCGTCATGATCAGGATGACATTGCGGAAGTCGACCTGCTTGCCGTTGTGATCGGTGAGCTTGCCGTGATCCATGACCTGCAACAGCACGTTGAACAGATCGGGATGCGCCTTCTCGATTTCGTCGAGCAGCAGCACGCAATGCGGATGCTGATCGACGCCGTCGGTCAAAAGACCGCCCTGGTCGAAACCGACATAACCCGGCGGCGCGCCGATCAGACGCGAGATCGTGTGCCGCTCCATGTATTCCGACATGTCGAAGCGGATCAGTTCGACGCCGAGCGACAGTGCCAATTGCTTGGCAACTTCGGTCTTGCCGACGCCGGTCGGTCCTGAGAACAGGTAACAGCCGATCGGCTTTTCCGGCTCGCGCAAGCCGGCGCGCGCCAGCTTGATCGACGCCGACAACGAGGTGATGGCATTGTCCTGACCATAGACCACCGT
>CAITJJ010000115.1 GCA_903892675.1 uncultured Hyphomicrobiales bacterium
GGCCGCGCCGCCGCCGAGGAAGTCATCGACGAATTGCGCGATCATCTCACCGGCGCGCATATGGTGTTCGTCACCGCCGGCATGGGTGGCGGCACCGGCACCGGCGCAGCCCCCGTGATCGCCCGCATCGCCCGCGAACTCGGCATTCTCACCGTCGGCGTGGTCACCAAGCCGTTCCACTTCGAAGGCCAGCGCCGCATGCGCTTTGCCGAAGCCGGCATCGCCGAGCTGCAGAAGGTGGTCGACACCCTGCTGATCATCCCGAACCAGAACCTGTTCCGTGTCGCCAACGAAAAGACCACCTTCGCCGACGCCTTCGCCATGGCCGACCAGGTGCTCTATTCGGGCGTCGCCTGCATCACCGACCTGATGGTCAAGGAAGGCCTGATCAATCTCGACTTCGCCGACGTTCGCGCGGTGATGAAGGAGATGGGCAAGGCGATGATGGGCACCGGCGAGGCCACCGGCGAGAAGAGGGCGCTGACCGCCGCCGAGGCGGCGATCGCCAACCCGCTGATCGACGACGCCTCGATGAAAGGCGCGCGCGGCCTGTTGATCTCGATCACCGGCGGCAAGGATCTCACTTTGTACGAAGTCGACGAAGCGGCGACCCGCATTCGCGAGGAAGTCGACCAGGACGCCAACATCATCGTCGGCGCCACCTTCGACGAAAGCCTGGAAGGCATCATCCGCGTCTCGGTCGTTGCCACCGGCATCGACCATACCGGCCACATGGCGCAGCCGCAGCCCGCCGCCGAAAGCGCGCTCAAGGAACTGGCCAGCAAGATGCGCAACGACTCCAAGCGCATCGCCGACCGGGTAGAGCGCGTGTCGCCGGCGAAACCGGCGATGGCCAGCGCGCCGCAGGCGGATTCGACGGCTTTCCACGCCGCCCACGCCGCGGTGGCCGCCGCCATTCTGCCGGCCAGCGCGATCGAGGACGTCTCTTTCCGGCCGATGCCAATCAAGCCGTCTTTGTTCGAGCCGACACCCGGCGAAAACGCCGCCTACGAAGCACCGACGCCGTCGAACTTCATTCCGCCGCAGGCGGAGCCGGTGATGCGCGCGCCGCGCATGCCGCGTATCGACGAATTGCCGCTGCCGGGCCAGAACCAGCTCAACGCCCAGCGCGGCGAGCCGGTCGAAAACCACCCGGAAAAGCAGCGCATGTCGCTGATGCAGCGTCTGGCCTCGGTCGGCCTCGGCAAACGCGCCGACGAAATCGACGCGCCGCCGGCGCCGCGCGCCGCCCGGCCGATGCCGCAGTTCGACCGGCCGCAACAGCGGCCGACCGCGCGCAATCCGGAAGGCAGGCACACCGAAAATCGCCCGCCCGAATCGCGCCAGCCGGAAGTCCGGGGTGCCGATCCGGTCTCGGAATATGCCCGCCGCCCGGCGCCGCAAGGGCTCGACCCGCACGGCCGGCCAGCGCCTGTGCATAATTCGAGCGACGAAGACCAGCTGGATATTCCGGCCTTCCTGCGCCGCCAGGCCAACTGACGCCTGGCTGGATTAAGGGCAGCCCCGCTCCGTCGCACCGGAGCGGGGCTGTTTTTTTTGCCGCTGCGGCCGCGCGCCTTCTTTTAAGCCATTGAATAATTTAAACTATTTTTGTAATTGCGGGCTCGCCGCGGTGCTGTCGCGCCGTTTGCGCCGCTGCCGGCGGTATCCAGGGCCGGGCTTAGCACGACCCGGATCCGGCAAATTGCGGCGAAAAAGAGTAACAGTTGGTAAGAATCCGTGTCTTGGAGACGGCCGCCCGCTTGGCCTAAGTTGCGGTGCGAACGGGATATTCGGACCCGGAGGCGCCGCTGTTCGGGCGGTCACATATAAGGCTTTGAAGGCCGAAAACCGGCTTTCATGGGGATACGAAAAGACAGTGCCGCAATCTGGTTATTTAAGGCAGGCAAAGTCTTTTCGGAAATGGGGTCTATGAAGGGCGTCAAGCAGACCACGTTGCGCGATGAAGTCGCCATCTCCGGCGTCGGCGTTCATTCCGGCCGCCCGGTGACGCTCACCTTGAATCCCGCCGATGACGATGCCGGCATTGTCTTCCGCCGCGTTTTCGCCGACGGCGAAATCGAGCGCGAAGTCCGCGCCGACGTCCGCGCCGTCACCGCAACCGAATTGGCCACCGTTCTCGGCGATGCCTCGGGCCCGATCTGCTCGACCGCCGAACATCTGCTCGCGGCTCTGCGCGGCCTCAACGTCGATAACGTCGTCGTCGAGATCGATGGGCCGGAAGTGCCGATCATGGACGGCAGCGCCGCCGCTTTTGTCGAGGCGCTCGATCAGGCCGGCCTGACCTCGCGCGCGATGCCGCGCAAATATATCGAAGTGGTCAAGACCATCCGCGTCGCCAACGGCGATGCCTTCGGCGAATTGCGCCCGTACAGCCATGGTTTCCGCGTCGAGGCCGAAATCGCATTCGATCATCCCTTGATCGGCAAGCAGCAGATGGCGCTCGACATCGAGCCCAACAGCTTCCGCCGCGAAATCGCCCGCGCCCGCACCTTCGGTTTCATGAAGGATGTGTCGCGTCTATGGAGCGCCGGTTTCGCGCTCGGCGCCTCGTTCGACAATACACTGGTGATCAGCGAAGACCGGGTGCTCAACCCGGAAGGCCTGCGCTTCGCCGACGAATTCGTGCGCCACAAGGTGCTCGACGCCATTGGCGATCTGGCGCTGGCCGGGCAGCCTTTGCTCGCGGCCTACAAGACCGTGCGCGGCGGCCACAAGCTCAACCACGCGGTCCTGTCCGCGCTGATGGCCGACACCTCCGCCTGGCGGGTGGTCGAAGCTCCCGCCGAGACGGTACGCCGCTCGCGCGGCCATGCCGAGGCGGCCCCCGCGATGGCCGCGGCGGCCTATGGGCCGAACGTCTCCTGAGACGGCGGGTTTTTAGCGTTTTCCACCTTAACCGTACGCCTTAATCCCGGCTGAATGTCGGCCTAATCGCTTGCTAATCATTTGGCGGAACCGCGCTTTTTCGTTAAACCAGCGGGGTTTGAGGGGATTTGAGTAATATGGCTTTAGCCGCCGGGTCGACGTCGCGCCTAATTGTGCGCACGCTCTCAATGCTGGTGCTGGCGGCAAGCCTTGGCGCCTGCTCGAGCCTGTGGGGCAAGGACGAGACGCCGCCCGATGAGCCGGCCGACCGCCTCTACAATGAGGGGCTTTATCTCCTCAACAACAAGAGCGACCCGAGCAAAGCGGTCAAGAAATTCGAAGAGGTCGATCGCCAGCACCCCTATTCGGAATGGGCGCGCAAGTCGCTGATCATGTCGGCCTATGCCTATTATCA
>CAITJJ010000116.1 GCA_903892675.1 uncultured Hyphomicrobiales bacterium
CGCGCTGGATGGCGAGATCCTCGGCGATATCGACGAATTGGCAGCCGCCATAATAGCGCCGTCCGGAATAGCCCTCGGCATATTTATTCGTCATCACCGAGCCTTGCGCTTCCAGCACGGCCTTGGAGACGATGTTTTCGGACGCAATCAGCTCGATCTCGTCGCGCTGGCGGCCGAGCTCCTGGCCGATCACATGGGCGATTTCGGGGTCCACATCGCGCAAGTTTGCTGAAAACAGGCCGTCCGCCGACATTTAATTTCTCCGGGCGCCGGACAAAATCGGCGCCGACTTTCCAAGGGTTCGGGAATACCCCGCGAATAGCATATCGCTCGCGGCACGCCAAGCGCTGGGATGGCCGGGCGTTTCAGCCGCAATATATAGGTATTTTGCTCAGGTCTGCTCTCGCGCCATCCGGGCCCGGAGCTTCGCGAGCGCCAAGTTCTGCAGATCGGTTTGCGAGGTATGAGACGGTCCGATGACCGTGACTTCGATGCCCGTGCCGGCGTCGATCGCCACCATTTTCGCGCTGGTGCCGATCTCGATGCGCTCGAAATATACGACAGGTTCGTCCGTCATCGCTGCCCCTCAAGGACCGCAGTATAGACCGCGGCAGCGACCCGGCCAGTCTGGGCTCTTTTCCAACGACAAGACCCCCGGCCGGGGAGGTAAATTCCGGCCGAGGGCAAGTCGTCTCGCCAGTACGTGCGAGCAGGCTTAGTTCAGGCGCATGATCGATGCGCTAGAGGCGATACAGGATCTGGTCGGTCCAGAAGCGCTCAAGCCGGTGCAGCGACTTGTTGAGCGTGGCGAACTCGTCGGCATTGATGCCGCCGACCTGTTCGACCGTGCGCACATGCTTCTGGTACAGGGTGTCGACGATGTCGCGCACTTCCTGGCCCTTGGCGGTCAGCTTGATGCGGACCGACCGGCGATCGACGCGCGAACGCTGGTGATCGAGGAAAGCCATCTCGACCAGCTTCTTGAGATTGTAGGAGACGTTGGAGCCGAGGTAGTAGCCGCGCGTGCGCAGCTCACCGGCCGTCAGCTCCTTGTCGCCGATATTGTACAACAGCAACGCCTGCACCGAATTGATATCGGAGCGGCCGCGGCGGTCGAATTCGTCCTTGATGACGTCGAGCAGACGGCGATGCAGCCGCTCAACCAAGGTCAGTGCCTCATGATACAAAGGCTGGATCGTGTCGAACCGCGCTTCACGCTCGGCGGGTTCGACCGTCTTTGCGACGGCTTTCATTTCAACGCCCCTTAGTTTTGTTTTCATTGGTAACGAGGCCCTGTTTTCCTCGTCCCTTGTGAACCAAACTATGCGGGCCAGTCTAAAATCGGCTTAAATAACAGCATAAAGATTAGGTTTATTTGCAACGGTGAACGCTTCCTTGAATTTTCAATTGCGCAAATTCACGCAAGGTTTCGTTCACCCTGTATGTGCGTATCAGCCGCGAATGAAGCGGATTATGCCGGAAAAATCCCGCTCCGCCTCGCCGCTCGATGCATATACCGAATAAATCCTTTCGGCGTCGGCGCCGAGTTCGGTCTTCGCGCCGGCGGCCTTCGCCGCGTCTTGCGCCAAACGTAAATCCTTCAGCATCATCGCCGCGGTGAAACCGGGCTGATAGTCGCGGTTGGCAGGAGAGGTCGCCACCGGTCCCGGCACCGGGCAATAGGTCGTCATCGACCAGCACTGGCCCGACGACTTCGAGGAAATGTCGAACAGCTTCTGGTGATCGAGGCCGAGTTTCTCGGCCAGCACAAATGCCTCTGACACCGCGATCATCGAAATGCCGAGGATCATGTTGTTGCAGATCTTCGCCGCCTGGCCGTTGCCCGCTCCGCCGGCATGAACGATGGTCTTGCCCATCTTGTCGAGAATGGTCTGCGCGCGGGTGAAGGCCTGGGTCGAGCCGCCGACCATGAAAGTGAGCGTCCCGCCAGCCGCGCCGCCGACGCCACCGGACACCGGCGCGTCGAGCATCAAAAGCCCCCTCGCCTCGGCGCTGGCGGCGACCTCGCGCGCGGTCTCGACATCGATGGTGGAACAGTCGATCAGCAGCGTCCCGGGGTTGGCGTTCTCGACGATGCCGCCGGCGCCGAGATAGACCTCGCGCACATGCTTGCCCGCCGGCAGCATGGTGATGACGACGTCGCAGCGCGACGCGGCGACCTTGGCGAATTCCGCATTGCCGCCGCCGGCGGCTTTGAGCTTCTCGATCGCCGCCGGATTGAGATCGACGCCCTCGACCTGATGCCCGGCCTTGATGAGGTTGAGCGCCATCGGCAGACCCATATTGCCGAGACCGATAAATCCGATGCGCGCCATGACACTCTCCCTTTTAATTGCCCCATGATCTTATCCGAAAACCGGCTTTTCGGGATCATGCGGTCAGACCACTGCGGCTGTTCAATTCTGAGCTGGCTTACGCCGGCTGTTCCTGCGCCGACTTCACGGCCAGCCAAAAATAGAACCCGAGCAGCCCGGCTTCCAGCAGCACGGTGATGAAGGCGCGGCCATAGACCTGCGGAAAGAACATTTCCACCGCCAGCATCGAGGCGACAGCGGTCAGCCAGATCACCGCGCCCCAGGCCGCCGCCAGCCACAGGCCGACCGCCGCGACCAGATCGATGACCGCGAAGAACACGGTCGCCGACTGCCACGCGACGGAACGGGCTTCATAGAGATCGTCGGGGCCGACGCCAATGCCGCAGACCCGCGACCAGTGATAAAGCCCCTTGAGCATCGAGACGCCGGCCATCACGCGCAGGAACAGAATTAACCGCCCGGTCCACAGGCCGACGCTTGCCTCGCCGTCATACTCATGGACGGGTTCGAGATTCTTCACGTCGTCGGCGTGGAACTGTTCGCTCATGCGAGCACCAATTCGCCGCTGTCGAGCGGCGCGAAGTGGCGCGCCACCTCGGCGTCGCTCACATCCGCCAAAGCCGCCGGTTGCCAAAGCGGCTGGTTGTCCTTGTCGACGATCACGGCGCGCACACCCTCATAGAAATCGTGACCATAAACGATGCGGGAGACTAGGCGGAATTCGGTGCGCATGCACGTCGCGAAATCGCAAGTCGCGCCGTGGCGGACCTGCGCCAGCGCCAGTTTCAGGCTGAGCGGCGATTTGGTCCGCATCAAGGCCGCCGTTTTTCCCGCCCAGTCGGCGTCGGCGCTGCCGGATGCCGCCTCGCGATCGAGCGCCGCCAGAATGGCTTCAACCTTTTCACCGGTAAACAGGCGGTAGATCGCGGCGCGATGTGCCAACACCGGCCCCTCGCCCGCCGGTTCGGCGAAAGCCGCCAGCACGGCATCGACCGACACCGTGCCGGTCAGCCCGTCGACCAATGCGCCATAGCGCGCCGACGGCACGCGGTGCGTGGCGAGACCGGCGGCAACGCTATCGGCGGCGTTGAAGCGTTCGCCGGTCAGCGCGCAATAGGTGCCAAGTTCGCCCGGCATGCGCGGCAGAAACCAGGTCGCGCCGACATCCGGGAAAAAGCCGATGCTCACTTCCGGCATGGCGAAGGAAAAGCGGTCAAAGGCGACGCGGTGCGAACCATGCACCGAAATGCCGACGCCGCCGCCCATGACGATGCCGTCGATCAGCGCGACATAGGGCTTGCGGAAATTCTTGATCGCGGCGTTGAGCGGATATTCGTCGCGCCAGAACTGCAAGGCTTCCGTCTGGCGCCCGGCTTTGCCGAGATCGTAGAGATGGCGAATGTCGCCGCCGGCGGAAAAGGCGCGCTCGCCATTGGCCATGATGACAACTCGCGTGACCGCGTCGTCGTCGGCCCAGGCGGCCAGCTGCGCGCTTAACGCATGCACCATGCCGAGCGTCACCGCGTTGAGCGCCTTCGTCCGGTTCAGCGTGATGATGCCGGCGGCGCCACGGCGCTCAAATAGAATGTCGGTCATTCTCTTATTTTCCGGTGGCCTATCGCAGCGTCACCGATACGGCGCCGCCTCGTTAGCTGGACGCTGACGTAGATAGACGAACCAGTAAACCGCGCCAACCAGCCCGCCCCCGCCGACGATATTGCCGACAGTCACCGGGACCAAATTGGCGAAGAAGGCTTGCCATGTCAGCGCCGGATAGGCGGCAGCGCTGCTGCCGATTTGCGTCCATAGTTCCGCTGGCCCCCACGTCTTGATGAACAGACCAAGGGGAATAACATACATATTGGCAACCGAATGTTCAAAACCGGCGACAACAAAGGCCGATACCGGAAACAGAATCGCGAGTACCTTGTCGGCCGTCGTCCGCCCGCCATAGGCGAGCCAGACAGCGAGGCAAACCAGCACGTTGCATAAAATCGCGAGAAAGAACGCTTGGCCGACCGGCAGACTGGCTTTACCGACTGCGAAACCAAGGGCGACGACGGCAATACTGCCTTTGCCGAACAGATATTGCCCGGAAAGAAACACCAACCCGGCCGTCCCGATCGCGCCAATGAAATTGCCGACATAGACGATCAGCCAGGCACGGAGCATTTCGCGCAATCGAATTTTTCCGGCCGCCACCGCCATGACCATCAATGTGTTGCCGGTAAACAGTTCGGCGCCGCCAACGACCACCAGAATGAGACCGAGGCAGAACACAAGGCCGGCAAGCAACCGGCTGATGCCAAACGGAACGGCACCGTCCGCGCCCGCCAGGACGGTGGTCGCGAACATCGCGCCGAGGGCGATGAAGGCGCCGCCGAGCACGCCAAGGGCCAGCAGGCTGAGCGCGTCGAGCCGCACTTTCTGCGCGCCGACCAGTTCGGCCTTGCGGGCAATTTCCAGCGGCAGCAAAGCGTCGATGCCGTGGTTGAAATCGTCCATGCCGTTCATGTCACGCTCCGTTGCATGGCTTAAGCCCGCGGCGGTGAGTTTATTCGGGGGATGTGTCGGCCGGTTGACGTGTATCAATTCCCCCGCATCGTGCCGGCGGCGCCACGGCGTTCGCGCAGGATTTCGGCTTCGCTCACGTCATCGCCCACAAATAGGCAGCCGTCGCGGCAAATCCCAGAGCGGTGCGCACGGCGTGCAGCCGGCCCCATTGCTCGATCAAGCCGCGCGTCACTTCGTTGGCCTCTTCCGGCGCCGTCGCCTGCAACTGTTTGTTGGTCGGCATGATGATGAACATCGTGAACGGCCAGTTGGCGACGATGAGCAGTGCGCCCACCAGCCATCGCCAGTCATAACTTAGGAGGAACGCCATAAGTCCGAATGCGCAGGAAATGACCGCGAGACTCGACTGCATGATGAAGCCGCGCGTGTAACTCGGCTTCCATTGCGTCAGCAGCGAGCGCACATCGAGTTGCAGCCGCGCGTGCTGTTCGGCGAAGTTGATATAAACCGCCGCGCCGGCAAACAATGCAGACGTTACCAAAGCCAGTTCGCCGCTCCAATGGGCTGCGTTCATTTCAATTCCCCAACATCGCGCGCGACACGATCACGCGCATGATCTCGTTGGTGCCTTCGAGAATTTGATGCACGCGCACGTCGCGCAGCACGCGCTCGATCGGGTGATCGCGCAAATAGCCGTAACCGCCATGCAGTTGCAGGCAGCCATTGACCACCTCGAAGCCGGTGTCGGTCGCGAGCCTCTTGGCCTTGGCGGCGAGCGTCGTCGCGCCCGGCTCGTGGTTGCCGACCGCGACGGCGGCGCGATGCAGCAGAAGACGCGCGGCGTCAATCTCGGTGGCGTAATCGGCGATGCGGAACTGCAACGCCTGGAAATCCGACAGCCGCGAGCCGAACTGCTTGCGCTCTTTCATGTACTCGATGGTGCGGTCGAGACAGAACTGCGCGCCGCCGAGCGAACAAGCGCCGATGTTCAGCCGCCCGCCGTCGAGGCCTGCCATGGCGA
The DNA here is from genome assembly GCA_903892675.1 of uncultured Hyphomicrobiales bacterium. Classification (GTDB taxonomy): domain Bacteria; phylum Pseudomonadota; class Alphaproteobacteria; order Rhizobiales; family Xanthobacteraceae; genus Pseudolabrys. Next base: position 5,872 of record CAITJJ010000116.1, read on the forward strand.
TGCGAAAGCCCTCGGCTTCCTTGCCGATCAGGTTTTCGACCGGCACCCGGCAATTCTCGAACATCACCATCGACGTCGGCTGCGATTTCCAGCCGAGCTTCTTCTCCTGCGCGCCATAGGAAAGCCCCGGCGTGCCCTTCTCGACCGCGATGCAGGAAATGCCCTTGGGACCCGCTTCGCCGGTGCGCGCCATCACCAGATAGATGTCGGAGACGCCGCCGCCGGAGATGAAGGCTTTCGTGCCGTCTAGAACATAAAAGTCGCCATCGCGCCGCGCCTTGGTGGTCAGGCTGGCGGCGTCCGAGCCCGAACCCGGTTCGGTCAGACAATAGCTGCCGAAATGCGCCATGGTGCAGAGCTTCGGCAGAAACTTATAGCGCGCACTGTCGCTGCCATAGGTATCGATCATCCACGCCACCATGTTGTGGATGGAGATATAGGCCGCGGTCGAGGTGCAGCCTTGCGCCAATTCCTCAAAAATCAGCGCGGCGTCGAGCCGGCTCAGCGCCGAGCCTCCGACGTCTTCCTTGACGTAGATACCGCCGAAGCCGAGCGCCGCTGCCTGGCGCAGCGCCTCGACCGGAAAAATCGCGCCCTCGTCCCAGGCAGCCGCGTGCGGCATCATCTCCTCGCGCGCGAAAGCGCGGGCGGTCGACTGGAAGGCGCGCTGGTCTTCGGAAAGCTCGAAATCCATGGTCAATTCCTTGCCTCGACGGATAGAAGGCGGGCCGGCCAACGTCAACGCCCCGGCCTGCGAAAGGCCCGGGTAGCGTGGCCTGTCCGGACCGGCTAAAAAGGCCGTCCGGAGAACACCATGGCCATCAAATTCGGACGTCCTTTGCAGCAAAATATCGGTTTTGTGCCGGGCGAGCCCGACTCCGGCTTAAGCGCGGATACGCCGCTCGACCTGCCGACCCGCATGCGACGCAACCGGCGCAGCGAATGGGCGCGGCGGCTGGTGCGCGAGAATGTCGTCACCGCCGACGACCTGATCTGGCCGATCTTCGTCATGGACGGCGACAATGCCCGCGCGCCCATAGCCTCGATGCCCGGCGTCGAGCGCCTGTCGGTCGATCAGGCGGTGCGTGAAGCCGAGCGCGCGGCGAAACTCGCCATCCCCTGCATTGCGCTGTTTCCCTATACCGACCCTTCGTTGCGCGACGCCACGGGCTCTGAAGCGCTCAACGACAATAACCTTGTCTGTCGCGCAATAAGAGCCATCAAGAAGGAAGTGCCGGACATCGGTATTCTCTGCGACGTCGCGCTCGATCCCTTCACCAGCCACGGCCATGACGGACTGTTGCGCGATGACGGCGTCATCATGAATGACGAGACGGTCGCAGTGCTGGTCAAGCAGGCTCTGGTGCAGGCGCAAGCCGGCTGCGACATCATCGCGCCGTCCGACATGATGGACGGCCGCGTCGGGGCCATTCGCCGCGCGCTCGACGCCGAAAGCCTCACCGACGTATCGATCATGGCTTATGCCGCGAAATATGCGTCCGCCTTTTACGGCCCGTTCCGCGACGCGGTCGGCTCGGCCAAGACGCTCAATGGCGACAAGCGCACCTACCAGATGGACCCGGGCAATACCGACGAGGCGCTGCGCGAGGTCGCGCTCGACATCGAGGAAGGCGCCGACATGATCATGGTCAAGCCCGGCCTGCCCTATCTCGACATCGTCGCGCGGGTGAAGGAAACCTTCGGCATGCCGACTTTCGCCTATCAGGTGTCCGGCGAATACGCGATGATCATGGCCGCCGCCAACAATGGCTGGCTCGACGGCGAACGGGCGATGATGGAAAGCCTTACCTCGTTCAAGCGCGCCGGCTGCGACGGCATCCTCACATACTTCGCGCCGCGCGTGGCGGAAAAACTGCGAAACGAAAAATAGACTTTACGATGCACGCGACACACTCCGTTCGTTCCCGCGAAAGCGGGAACCCAGGCTGAAACTTCCAACGCATTATAGAAAACACTGGGTCCCCGTTTTCACGGGGACGAACGGTGTAGACGAGACCTTAAGGAAACGCACATGGGTGAATTTGCAATCGGTCAGGGCGTGTCGCGTTTCGAGGATCCGCGTCTGGTGCGCGGCGGCGGGTCCTACACCGACGACGTGCAGATCCCCGGCATGGCCTATGGCGTCGTGCTGCGGTCGCCGCATGGTCACGCGAAAATCAAGTCGATCGACAGTGCGGCGGCGAAAGCCGCGCCCGGCGTGCTCGCCGTCATCACTGGCGCCGACTGGAAGGCAGCGGGCCTGGGCGATCTGTTGTCGCATCCGGGGCTCAAGCTGCGCGACGGGTCGCCGATGTTCAAGCCGCGCTATCCGGTGCTGGCCGAAACGCATGTGCGCTTCATCGGCGACAGCGTCGCCTTCATCGTCGCCGATACTCTGGCGCAGGCGCATGACGCGGCTGAACTGATGCAGGTCGACTACGAGGTGCTGACCGCCGTCGTTTCAACGGAAATGGCGGCGCATGGCAAGACGCGCGTCTATGACGAGTGCAAGGACAATATCTCCTTCGTCGAACTGATCGGCGACAAGGCCGCGACCGAGGCCGGCTTCGCCAAGGCCGCACACGTCGCCAAAGGCAAATTCGTCATCAACCGCGTCACCGCCGTCACCATGGAGCCGCGCGGCGCGGTCGCGCATTATCATGCCGGCACCGGCCGCTATACGTTACATACGGCGACGCAGCGCCCGCATGACGTTCGCGCCAACGTCGCGCAGATCCTGAAAGTGAACGAGACCGCCGTGCGCGTCGTGACCGGCGACACTGGCGGCAGCTTCGGCATGAAGACGCCGATTTTCAACGAGATCCCGCTGGTCTGCCATGCCTCGAAACTGACCGGCCGCCCGGTGAAGTGGATCAGCACCCGCACCGAGGCCTTCCTGTCGGACCCGCAGGGGCGCGACAACGTCACCGAAGCGGAGCTGGCGCTCGACAAAGACGGCCACTTTCTGGCGATGAGGGTGAAGACCACGGCCGCCATCGGCGCCTATCTGCAAAACAACATGCCGGCTTTCTTTCTCAATTACGGCACGCTGGCCGGCACCTATCGCACGCCGGCGCTGCACGTCGATGTCACCGGCGTTTTCACCAACACCAACCCGGTGCGGCCCTATCGCGGCAACGGACGCCCCGAGGCGGCTTTCGTCATCGAGCGCATGGTCGAACTGGCGGCGCTTGAAACCGGCATCGACAGCATCGAACTGCGGCGGCGCAATTACATCAGCCCGAAGGACATGCCGTTCAAGACCGGGCTGACCTTCACTTATGACTGCGGCGAGTTCGAAAAGAACATGGACCTGGCGATCGAGATGGCGAATGTCGCCGGCTTCGACAAACGCCGCAAGGAAGCGCACAAACACGGCAAATTGCGCGGCCTCGGCCTGTCCAACACGATCGAGCGCGCCGCCGCGCCCGGCACCGAAGGCGCGGAGATCCGATTCGACCGCAACGGCGGCGTCACCATGTTCGCCGGCTCGAACAGCCAGGGCCAGGGCCACGAGACCGTGTTCAAGCAGGTCGTCGCCGACAAACTCGGCATCCATCCCGACGACATCCGCTATGTGCAGGGCGACACCGATCAGGTCTGGTACGGCGAAGGCACCGGCGGCTCGCGTTCGGCGACCATGGGCGGCGCGGCCTTTTTGCGCGCCAGCGAGAAGGTTATCGAGAAGGCGACAGCGATCGTCGCTTTCGCCCTCAAGCTGGAGCCCGGCGACATTAATTTCGCCGACGGCGTATTCTCGTCGTCGAAGTCGAACCGCACCATGACGATGAAGGAAGTCGCCGCCGATGCGATGGTGCCGGCGAAGCTGCCGGCCGGCATGGAGCCCGGACTGGCCGCCACCGCCGTGCACAAGACGCCGGTCAATAATTATCCGAACGGCTGTCACATCTGCGAGGTCGAAATCGATATCGAGACTGGCGAGACGGCCGTCGTCGGCTACAACGTCGTCGACGATGTTGGCACCGTGCTCAACCCGATGCTCCTGCACGGCCAGATCCACGGCGGCGTCGCGCAAGGCGCGGGCCAGGCGCTGATGGAAAACATCCATTTCGACGATAGCGGCCAAATGGTGACGGCCTCGTTCATGGACTACGCCATGCCGCACGCGCACAACTTCCCAGCCATTCACGTCGAAGCCAATCCGGTGCCGACCAAAACCAATCCGCTCGGCACCAAGGGCGCCGGTGAAGCCGGTTGCGTCGGCGCGCTGCCCGCCGTGGTCAACGCAGTGGTCGACGCGCTCAAGGAGTTCGGCGTTACCCACATCGAAATGCCGGCGACGGCCGAGCGCATCTGGCGCGCGATGCAGCCGCGCAAGTAGCGGCGTGACCGGCCCAAACCCATGACCAATTCCACATTTCACGCCGACATCATCGTCATCGGCGCCGGTTCGGCCGGCGCCGCCGTGGCGGCGCGGCTCTCCGAGGATTCGGCACGGCGCGTGCTACTGATCGAGGCCGGGCGCGATACCGCGCCGGGGCATGTGCCCAGCGATATCCGCGCCATTTTTCCATCGGCCTATTTCAACCGAAACTATTTCTGGCCGGGTCTTGCCGCCCGGATTCGCGACGGAGAAGTGCCGACGCCGTTTCCCCAGGCCCGCGTCATGGGCGGCGGTTCCAGCGTCATGGGCATGCTGGCGCTACGCGGCAAGCCGCAGGATTACGGTCGCTGGGAAGCCATGGGCGCGACCAACTGGGGCTGGCGTGACGTGTTGCCGGCCTATCAGGCGATGACCAACGATCTCGACGCACCGGCGCGCAATGCCGCCGGGCCGAATATCGTGCGGCGTATCCCACGCGAGCGCTGGCCGGCCTATATGCACCGCGTCGAAGAAGTGCTGCTGGCGCGCGGACGGCGCAAGGTCGGCGACGTCTATGACGGCGGCGACGACGGTTTCTTTGCCGCGCCGCTCAGCCAGGACGAAGAACGCGCGAGCAGCGCGCGCTGTTATCTGTCGGACGCGGTGCGGGCGCGGCCCAACCTGAGCATCATGACCGATACGCGCGTGCTTCGCCTGACGTTCAATGGCACTGCCGTGAGCGGCGCGGTCGCGCAGCGCGGCGGGAAAACGCTCACGCTTGTCGCGCCGGAGGTCCTTGTCAGTTGCGGCGCGGTGCATTCGCCGGCTTTGTTGTTGCGCTCCGGCATCGGCCCGGCAAGCGACTTGCACGCGCTCGGCATCCCGGTCGTCGCGGATCGCGCCGGCGTCGGCCGCAACTATCAAAACCACGCTCAACTGCATTTTTCGATGACGCTCAAGCCCGGCACGGAGCTGCCGCAAACGGCGCAGCATTACATCATGTCGGCGTTGCAATTTTCCTCCGGCGTCGAGGGCGGCACGCCCGGCGACCTGTTTCACTATTTTGCCGGGCGTATCAGTCCGAAACCTTTCGGACGCCGCATGGCCATGCTCGCCTGCGCGCTGTACGGACCGGTGTCGCGCGGCCGGGTGACGCTTGAAACGGCCGATGCCGACACGCCGCCGCGCGTCGACCAGCGGCTGTTTTCCGATCCGCTGGATGTCAAGCGCATGGTCATTGCCGGGCGTCACGCCGCCGGTCTGCTTCTCGACCCCGCACTGCGCGATTTCTTTTCGGAAATCTACCTGATGCCGCGCCAGGCGCCGCTGCGTCTCATCAACGGCACTGGCTTGATCGGCGTTTTAAAGGCCGCCGGCGCGGCGGCAGTGCTGGCCGCGCCTTCATGGCTGCGCCGCGCGATCATCGCCACCGCGATCAGCCCCGGCCGGCTGGTCTGGAACGGCAAGACAACATACGCGCTGAGCGATGAAGAGATCGTCGACGCTGCCGGCCCGATGTTTCACCCGAGTTCGACCTGCGCCATTGGCGCCCCCGACAATCCGCTGGCGGTGGTCGATCCGGAATGCCGCGTCTATGGCGTCGAAGGCCTGCGCGTTGCCGATGCCTCGGTGATGCCTTCCGTGGTCAGCGCCAACACCAATATGGCGGCGATCATGATTGGCGAGCGCGTCGCCGAATTCATGCGGCGGCCGCCACGATAATCGGCTTTACGACACCGTCGTGGTGCGATCGTGCATGATGCACGGCCCGTCGACCGAGAAACGTCCGGCGCCGACCGCGGCCAGCATCAGGAAACCGCCCGTCACCGACAGGTTTTTCATCGCGTGGATCATGTTGTTCATCTGCTCGGGGCCGGCCGCCATGTTCCAGAAGTCGTGGAAGAAATAAGTGGCGAGCCCGGTGTAGACGAGCAAGGCCAGCGCCGCGATTCGCGTTTGAAAGCCGAACACGATCATCAGGCCGCCGATCGCTTCGCCGGCGCCCGCCAGCATCGCGAGGAACGTCGGCTGCGGCAGGTTCTTTGACGCGATCATCGCCGCGGTGCCGGGGAGTTCCATAAACTTGCCCAAGCCCGAATAGATGAACATGACCACCAGTGCGATGCGGCCGATGAGCAGGATGGAATCGTTGACGCCAGCCATGCGGCGGATGTCGGCATCGGGAACCGGCGCGGTGTAGGTCGGGGTCGGGTATGTCGAGGCCATGGGGCACCTGTTCGGGCTGCACATGAAAGGCAGCCGAACAACGCCGCCAAAGGCCACTCGGTTCCCGACCTAGACGATACCCTGCCCGAGCCGCACCGGCTGGTAGCCGTCCGCCGCCAGGGCCGTCATGATTTCAGCAGCGTGTTTGGCGTCGCGCGTCTCGACGGTAACGTCGAGCCTGGCGCCCTTGGCCGGCACGTCGAGCAGCAGGCGGCAGTGTTCGACCTCGAGAATATTGGCGCCAAGCGCACCGAGTTTTGTGGCGATGATGCCGAGCACACCGGGCTGATCGGGAATGGCGAGGCGGAACGAGACGATGCGCGCCTCGCGCTCGAGTTCGCGCACCATGATGGAAGCGAGAATGCGCGGATCGATATTGCCGCCGCACAGGATCAAGCCGACGCGCTTGCCCTTGAAGCGCGCAGGTTCCGCGAGCAGCGCGGCAAGACCGGCGGCCCCGGCGCCTTCCGCCATGGTCTTCTGCAAAGTGACATAGGCATTCACCGCGCGCTCGAGATGCGCTTCGTCGGCGAGAATGACGTCGGAGACCAGTTCGCGAATGATCGGCAGCGTCAGCCTGCCGACATTCTTGACCGCGATGCCTTCCGCCAGAGTCGGCCCGCCGACCGGCCGGTTGCCGTGTTCCAGCGCGTTCCACACCGCGGGATAAAGCGCCGCCTCGACGCCGACGATCTCGATCTTCGGATTGACCGCGCGCGCGGCAATCGCATTGCCAGCAATCAGCCCGCCGCCGCCGATCGGAATGACCAGCTGGTCGAGGTCGGGTACCTCCTCCAGCATCTCCAGCGCGATGGTGCCCTGCCCGGCGATGACATGCGCATCGTCGTAAGGATGCACCATGGTCAGGCCGCGCTCCTGCTGGATGATCTCGCAGCGCGCCTGCGCGTCGGCGACGGTCTCGCCGTCCAGCACCACCTCGGCGCCGTGCGAGCGCGTCGCCGCCACTTTCACGAAGGGCGTCGTCACCGGCATGACGATGGTCGC
>CAITJJ010000117.1 GCA_903892675.1 uncultured Hyphomicrobiales bacterium
CTGCGGATCAAGAGGAGGGTCCCCCTGATGGCTACGGCACCTGCAAAAGCCCCGGCACCGGCAACGGTCACGTTGAAGCATCTCGCCGCAGCACTCGCGGAATCGCACGAGATGTCGAAGAAACAAGCTGAAGCGGTCCTCGGCGACTTCGTCGGCAATATCGTCAAGCATCTGAAGAAGGGCGAGCGTATCCGCATCGGCGGCCTCGGTATCCTTCAGGTGCGCAAGCGTGCTGCGCGTATCGGCCGCAATCCTGCGACCGGCGAACAGATCCAGATCAAGGCCAGCAAGAAGGTCGCCTTCCGCGCTTCCAAGGAACTCAAGGAAGCGGTCTGAGCCACTTCAGACCGGGCCCTCCGGAGTAAAAGCGGCAGGCTTGGTGCACGATGGTGCCCTCGCCTGCCGTTTTTGTTTAGGCCGCCGGTTGCTTATTGAGCCTTGATATTGGCGTCCTTGATGATCGGCCACCACTTCTTGATTTCCTCGTCCTGAAGTTTGGCGAGGTATTCCGCCGTCTGTTGTTCCGGCGGGTAGATATCCTGGCCGACTTCGGCAAGACGCTTCTGCACATTCGGCTCCTTCAGCGCGGCCATCGCAGCGGCGCTGAGTTTGGCGACAACCTCCTTCGGCGTGCCCTTTGGCGCGAAGAACGCGGTCCAGGTAGAGATGTGCAAATTCGGCAGTCCGGCCTCATCGACCGTCGGCACATCGGGCGCCGACGCGATCCGGCTCATCGAGGTCACGGCATAGGCGCGGATGTTGCCCGCCTTGACCTGCGGCAGCGACGTTGCCGGCGTGTCGAACATCAAGTCGATGTTGCCGGCCATCAGATCCTGCATGGCCGGCGCCAGCCCGCGATACGGCACGAACTGAAACTTCGTGCCGGTGATTTTCTGAAAGAACAGGCCGCCAATGTGTCCAACGCTGCCGACGCCCGAGGTCCCTTGCGTCGCCTTGTCCGGGTTGGCTTTGAGCCAGGCGATCAGTTCCTGCAGATTGTTCGCCGGCGTCTTCTTGCTCGACACGATCAGCAGCGGGTTCGATGACAACAACGCGACCGGCGCGAAATCGGCCTTCATATCGTAAGTCAGACTATAGATCGCCCCGTTGGCGACGTGCGTGCCCCAAATCCCGGTCATCAGCGTATAGCCATCGGGCATCGCCTTAGCGACACGCGCCGCCGCGAGGCTTCCGGCAGCACCGCCGACATTTTCGATAATGATCGTCTGGCCAAGCGACTCTCGCATGCGGTCGGCAACGATCCGGGTTGTGGTATCGATCGGTCCGCCGGCTGCGAAAGGCACCAGAATGGTGATCGGCCGTGTTGGAAACTCCTCCGCGGATGCGGCGGTCAGCAGAGCCGTGGACGCTACAATGATGGCGGCAATCTTACGTAACGTACTCATTCAAGCCTCCTCTTTGATCGCAGGTGCGAGCGATAAAAACTCCGACATTCGCGCTCCCCGGTAGAACGTCTGCTGGAACGCCGGCCGAGCCTGCATGCGCGCATACCAGTCGGAGACGCGCGGATATCGGCCTTCCCAAATGTCTGACATGCCCAGATCGGCCATCCGGTCGATCAAGGGCGCAACGATGATATCGGCAAGCGTGTACTGCTCACCAAGCAGCCAAGGACCATGTTCGAGCGCCGCGTCCATCCGCAAACAGGTGTTGCCCATCTGCTCAAGCGACGCCCTTACGTCTTCTTTTTTGAAGCCGCTTGGCCCCATGCGTCGATAGAATTGCTTGCGGATCGGGCGGACGTCGGATTCGACGCCCTCGAACGTGGCGCGATCCATTCCCGCGTAGCGCGGCAAAAAGCCCATATTGAAGGACGGCACGCGTACCGCCGCGGTCGGAACTTCCTCGAGGAAACGCATCCACGCGCGCATTCGTGCACGTTCGACGACGTCGCTCGGCGCCAGCGCGACCGCGGGATACTTCTCTTCGAGGTATTCGCAGATCACGCTGGAATCGACGACGACCTTGCCGTCATCCACTAAAGTCGGCACGACGCCGTTCGGATTGATCTTCAGGTAGTCAGGCTTGAGGTGCTCCTTGGCCTTGCCGATGTCGAGGCGACGATCCTCGAAAGACAAGTTTTTCTCGGCGAGACAGATGCGCACTTTCTGGCTGCAGGTCGAATGCGCCGCATTATAGAGGACAAGCATTTTCAACGTCCTGTACTTGCCGGAGTTGATGTTCTGCCGGCGTTAAGCCGCGACGGGCCAGCAACGCAACCACCGAGCTGCGCCGCACGCGAGTGCGAGCGCGACGCTAATCCGCCGTCGCATAGTGGTTTGTGACCTGCTCGTGATGGGTGAGCCAAACCAGAGAATTTGCTTGCGCCAGGCGGAGCGCTTTCTTGAAGGCCATGGCGCCGGCAGGCCGGCCAAAGACGTGAGCGTGCGCCGTCAGGTCGAGGCAGGCGGCGGGGCTTCCGATCTCGGACCAGCCATCGAGGATATGGCTTAAGGTGCGGACAAAGGCGTCGGGTTCATTTCCGTAGCGTACGAGCAGCGGGAAATCGTTGACCTCCGTCGTGAACGGAATGGCGAGGATCGCGCCTTTCGGAGTCTTGATCGGATAAGGCGTATCTTGATCGAAGACGTCGACGAACCAAGTCATCCCCTCTTGCGCCAGCAATTCCGGCGTATTGAGACTGGGCGTTGCCCGCGGGCTGATCCAGCCTTTTGGCCGCGTCCCCGACGTCTTTTCCAATACCTGAATGCAACGCTTGAGATCGCTCAGTTCCTCTTCGCGGCTTTGATAGCCCGGAATGATATGCTGCGACCAGGCATGAGCCGCGATGACATGCCCCTGTTGCGCAATGGTCTGCATGAGGTCGCCATTGCGCTCGGCTAAAATGCCGCTGACGTAAAACACGGCTTTGACGTCGAGGTCGGCCAGTACATCGAGCAGCCGCCAGGCGCCGGTCTTGGCGCCGTATTCGGCCCAGGACTTGGCTTGCGTGTCGTAAACGCCGGCCCGCAAGGGATTGCCCATAGGCCCAATCCCCGGGGCGGCATCATCGGTCCAGCCTTCCAGCATCACGCTCACGGATGCCGCAATAGGTCGATCGACCGGCCACCCCTGGGGGCGTGATGGTAGTGAGGGCAATCAATCCTCCATAAACATATGTTTTATACGATTGTTTAAAACAAGCATTTATGCCATTTTGTGTCAACGCCCAAGGACTTGTCATGAAGCCTTTAATTGCTGCGAGCGAACGAACCCGCGAGGCTGCGGACTCCCGGACCGCCGCGCGCATTCTCGACAGCGCTTTTGAACTGTTCGCCGCTCGCGGCTTCGATGCCGTCTCGGTGCGGGACATCGCAGAACACGCCGGCGCCAACCCGGCGGCCATCAGCTACTACTTCGGCGCCAAAGAGCAGTTGATCCAGCAGGCAATACGCTCCGTCATTGCGCCGTTGAATGCGCTTCGGCTTGCCGCGCTCGGCGACGTCCTTGCGCGCAACCCCGAAGGTCCCATCGCCATCGACGACGTCGTGCGCGCTATGATCGAGCCGACTGTCCGCGCTTGCTTCACCGGCACGGGGCCGGAACGCTACTATGCCCGCATCTGGATGCTGTCGCTGTCCCTGCGTCAGCCCTATATCGATGAGGTCATGAACGAACAAACCGATGAATTGTTGCAGCGTTTCGTTGCGGCGATGAGCAAGGCGCTGCCTGACAGAAATCTCGCCGGCTTGTATTGGGAATACGACTTCATGATCGGCGCAATGCTGCACATTCTGCTCGACCCTTCGCGAAACCATCGCCTGAGGCGGGTTTCCGGCGGTCTATGCGACACGTCAAATCCTGACGAAGTGATTTCAGAACTGGTAAACTTCGTGGTTCGCGGCATGCTCCTGGCGCGGCACGTGCCATAAGTCGGCGGCGCAAGACGCCACCATTCGGAATGCATCAAGCGAACCATAGCGATGCCAAAAATCAATTTTGCCTACACGGTCACCGAACGCTTCCTGCGTTACGTGACCATTGACACACAGTCGGACCCAGCCTCGCCCACCTGCCCGTCCACCGAGAAGCAGAAAGACCTTGGCCGCCTGCTGGTGAGCGAGTTGCGCGGCATCGGACTCAGCGACGCTGACATCGACGCCAACGGCTATGTCTATGCGACGCTTGCCGCCAACACCGCCAAATCCGTGCCGGCGATCTGCTTCTGCTCGCATATGGACACATCGCCGGATTGCTCCGGCACGAACGTCAAGCCGCAAGTCTGGCGCAACTACCAGGGCGGCGACATCGCATTGCCTGGCGACCCGGCGCAGATCATCCGCGCCGCCGCGCACCCGGCGTTGGCGACGCAGCTAGGCAACGACATCGTCACCTCGGACGGCACCACGTTATTAGGGGCCGACAACAAAGCCGGGCTTGCCGAGATCGTCGATGCCATGCGTTTCCTCATTCAGCATCCGGAGATCAAACACGGCGCCATCAAGGTGCTGTTTACCCCCGACGAGGAAATCGGCCGCGGCGTCGACAAGGCCGACTTGAAGCGCCTCGCCGCCGATTTTGCCTATACGATCGACGGCGAGAGCGCCGGCCATATCGAGGACGAAACCTTCTCGGCCGACAGCGCCACCGTCACCATCGACGGCGTTTCCGCCCATCCCGGCTTTGCCAAAGGCGCGATGGAAAACGCCATCAAGATCGCCGCCCGCATCGTCGACGCGCTGCCGAAGGATAGCTGCTCGCCGGAAACGACCGAAGGCCGCGAGGGCTTCCTGCATCCGCACGGCCTCAACGCGCAACTCGGCCAGGCGACGCTGCACTTCATCGTCCGCGATTTCAGCGAAGCGGGCTTGCGCGACAAAGCGGCGCTTTTGGACCGGACGATCAAGGACGTCATGCGCGATTACCCGCGCTCGACTTATCGCCTCGAGATCAAGCCGCAATACCGCAACATGAAAGAGGTACTCGACCGCCATCCACAAGTGGTCGACAACGCCATGGAAGCGGTGCGCCGCGCAGGCCTAACCCCGCTCCGAAGCAGCATACGCGGCGGCACCGACGGCTCGCGCCTGTCGTTCATGGGCCTGCCCTGCCCGAACATCTTCGCCGGCGAGCACGCCTTCCACTCGCGGCTGGAGTGGGTGAGCGTCCAGGACATGCAAGCCGCGGTGCGCACCATCGTGCATCTCGCGGCGCTGTGGGAAGAACGGGCATAGGACGAAGCGCATCCGTTCCAAAGCCGGATATTCCACAGCCGCTTAAAGCCTTGACCGTCATGCGCCCGAATGCTGTTCTAGCCAGGGCGGGGAACGGCATCGTGCATAAAAAATCGGCCTATTTCAAAGTCGCAGGGGTCATTCTGGCCGCGGTGTGGCTGGCCGGTTGCGCCGGGCAGTCGTCTGGCATCGTCGCCAGCGACGAGGCGTTCTGCGCCCAGTCCGCGATGGCCGATGGCTCGCCCTCGTTCGACCAGTGCCGCAGGAAACTGCAAAGCCAGCGCACAAAGGTCAGCGCCAGCAACGCCACCCGGATCGAAGGCACGGCGCTGCTCAATACGCCGGCGCAGCCGACCAATTTTGCCGGGCCGTGCAAGCCTGAAGACGGCAAGGCCTGCGCGCCGGGCGAAGTGACCGGCACGATCAAAGACGCGCCCAAGCGTTAGAGCGATCAAGCGTTAGAGCGACCAGGCCTTAAGCGATCAAGCCTTAAGTAGCCCGAGCCTGGATCGCCATTGTCCTGGCAAGCCGTCGCGACATTGACACCGGGAATGGTGGGCGATGACGGACTCGAACCGCCGACATCCTCCGTGTAAAGGAGGCGCTCTACCAACTGAGCTAATCGCCCGAATTCTTAAGCCAATAACGCCTGACGGCGCCGCGAGCAAGCATTAGCTCCCTGCTCCCGCCTTCGAGACGCCGGTATTCGCTCAACGAAACGGCGCCCCTTTCGGAGCGCCGTTTTGCATTTCGTCAGAACCAGCCGCCTAGTGCGCGGTGATGCCGTCGTCGTCGATCGCCGCGTTGCCGACCTTGGCTGCGGCGGCCGCGAGCTTGGCGGAGGCCGCCGCCTCGTCCCATTCGATCGCTTCCGGCTTGCGCACAAGCGCCCGGGCGATGACCTCGTCCATCCGGCTCACCGGCACGATTTCCAGATGCTTCTTGATGGTCTCGGAGATTTCCACCAGATCCTTGGCGTTCTCCTCCGGGATCAGCACCGTCTTCATGCCGCCGCGCGCGGCGGCCAGCAGTTTTTCCTTCAGGCCGCCGATCGGCAGGACGCGGCCTCGCAGTGTGATCTCGCCGGTCATCGCGACGTCGCGGCGCACCGGAATGCCGGTCATCACCGAGACGATCGCCGTGACCATAGCAACGCCGGCCGACGGTCCATCCTTGGGCGTCGCGCCTTCCGGCACGTGCACGTGGATGTCGCGCTTGTCGAACAAAGGCGGCTCGATGCCGAA
>CAITJJ010000118.1 GCA_903892675.1 uncultured Hyphomicrobiales bacterium
CGAATCCGCGCAAAAGGGCGCGCATTTCATCGAGCTGTGCGCCCAACGCGGCATCCCTCTGGTGTTCCTGCAGAACATCACGGGCTTCATGGTCGGCAGAAAGTATGAAAACGGCGGCATCGCCAAGGACGGCGCCAAGATGGTGACCGCGGTGGCGAACGCGCAGGTGCCCAAGATCACGCTCGTGCTCGGCGGCTCCTACGGCGCCGGCAATTACGGCATGTGCGGCCGCGCCTATTCGCCGCGCTTTCTGTTCACCTGGCCGAATGCGCGCATCTCGGTGATGGGCGGCGAGCAGGCGGCCTCGGTACTCGCCACCGTCAAGCGCGACAATATCGAAGCGGGCGGCGGCGTCTGGTCGGAGGTCGAGGAAGAAGGATTTAAAAACCCGATCCGCGAGCAATATGAAGAAGAGGGCAACCCCTATTACGCCACGGCACGGCTGTGGGACGACGGCATCATCGCGCCGAACGAGACAAGGCGGGTGCTGGCGCTGGCTTTCTCCGCTGCGCTCAATGCGCCGGTGGATGAGACGAGGTTTGGGGTGTTTAGGATGTGAGAGTTATAATGGAAAAGCGAAATGCTAGTTCGGCGCTTGGATCTAAGGCGACGTTGCAATTGCTCAAATTGCATAGCGACATCATGAATGAACTGCGTCGTCGCGAAATTATTAGAACATCCAATAATCCTACTGGCGACTATGCCGAGACGCTTTTTCAGAAGGCGTTTGATTGGACTCTCGAACGAAACTCATCGTCAGGTCACGATGCGACGAGCAAAATAGGGGATCGATATCAGATTAAGGGCCGCCGGATGAATTCTCGTCGGCCGTCGCGGCAACTTGGTGTTATACGAAATCTTGAAAGCAAAAAATTTGATTACCTGGCAGGTGTGTTGTTCAATGAGGATTATTCAGTTCATCGCGCAATTGTGATACCGCAAGTGCAGTTGCTTAAAATGAAGTCGCGGTTCTCAAATTACGTCAATGGGCAGATTTTTTACCTTCACGACGACACTTGGAAAATCGCGGGGGTTGAGGACGTTACATCTAAGTTACGTGATGCGGCAAAGAAATTGTAGCTCGTTAAGCGGACCAGCGCAGCGCAATCCGCCGTTGCCCGCGTCCGAACGGCGCGTTACGCCTTCGGCTAACGCGCCCTACAGACTGATATCCGTTCATGCCCGCCACCCCCAAAAAACCGCCCGGCCACGATTGGGAAGTCTTCTTCGTCTATCTCGAAGACGGCGACGACGACAGCATGCAGGTGACAAGCTGCTGGACGCCGGAAGAGGCGATCGCCAAGGCGCGCGATGCGCTCAATGCTTATGCCAAAACCGACGACGAAAAAGACCAGTTCGAGATCGTCGCGGTCGTCCGCTCGGATGCGGCGATTTAGCCGCGCCCGCCACGCCGGAAATGCGCGATGATGGGGCTCCGGGTTCGGCGCGGCCCCGGCTCATACCTGCGACCTTAGTCGAAGCCGGACTGTGACATTTATCACAGTCCGCCCGCCGGCCTGGCGCTAAGCAACGCGGTACCGGGATAATGTCTGCCGCGATTCGCCGCGCGGCGGGATCGCGAAAGGCATGCCGCGCCCATGCGCATTTATTTGATCGTCCTCGCCATTATTTCCGGCGTCCCGCTTGCCGTGGAGGCCGCTCGCGCCGCCATCGAACTCACGCCCGGCGCCTGGCAGGATACCGAAACCGGCGAGGAAAACGGCAAGCCGGTGCCGCCGCAGATCACTGTCGATTGCATGACGGCGGAAGAGGCCAGGGACCCCATCAAGATTCTCACCGCGATGAAAGACCAGGCCGGCGAGTGCGGCAAACTGGACATCAAGCAAAGCGGCAACGTCGTCACCTTCATCATGCAATGCGGCGACCCGCAGCAGATGGCGATGGACATGCAGGCAACCTATACATTCATCAATGCGAAGCACTATACTGGCGTGCTGACATCGACCGTCATTCTCGCCGGCAAGAAGACCACCGCCAACAAGAAAGTCGATTCGGTCTGGGTCGGCGCCTGTAAAAAAGAAAACAAAAAATAGTTCAGACAAGACAGCAAGTCACCAGCGTCAGGCTTTGGCGCGTGCATCACCGGACCGCACCGCATGACTTATAATTCCGCGCTCATCGTTGGCGCCGGCTCCGGACTGTCGGCTTCGCTGGCGCACAGCTTCGCCAAGGCTGGGATGAAAGTGGCGCTGGCCGCGCGCTCGCCTGCAAAACTCGCCGAATTCGCCACGGCCACCGGCGCTCGCACCTATAATTGCGACGCCGCCAAACGCGACGAGGTCGAGGCTCTGTTCGCCACACTCGACACCGAGGGCAACGCGCCCGATGTCGTCGTCTACAATCCGAGCTACCGCGTGCGCGGTCCTTTGATCGACCTCGATCCGGCCGAGGTGGAGAAGACGATTGCGATCTCGGCCTTCGGCGGCTTTCTGGTGGCGCAGGCCGCGGTGAAACGCATGCTGCCGCGCAAGCAAGGCGCATTGTTGTTCACCGGCGCCTCGGCCAGCGTGAAAGGCTATGCGCAGTCGGCGGCCTTTGCCATGGGCAAGTTCGCGCTGCGCGGCCTGGCGCAAAGTCTGGCGCGCGAACTCGGCCCGCAGGGCATTCACGTCGCGCATTTTATCATCGACGGCGGCATTCGCAGCGCGCGCCGTCCCGTTGAGGCCGACAGACCCGACGCGCTGCTCGATCCGGACGCCATCGCGCAATCATACCTGCAAGTACTGCAACAGCCGCGCAGTGCGTGGTCGCAGGAAGTCGAGTTGCGGCCCTGGGTCGAGAAGTTCTAGACCGCGCACACATCGCGTCGCCATCGCCAAAGCGTCGCCATTGCCATCCCGCTTTTGAATTAGACCAATTCCAATGTTTGCTCAGCGCCTTGCATTCATGCGCGCGCAGTGACACTGATTTGCATGCGCGCTTTACTTATGTCGCGCGTTTTTTCAGCGAGGTCGTTCAATGAATTTCCGCACAATCACCGCCGCCGTGTTCGCCGCGATGCTGGTGCCGCTTGTCGGCCTCGCGCAAACCCCGGCGCCGTCCGCGCCTGCCGCAGCGCCGAAGCTTTACATCCCCGGCCTCGAGCAGTTCATGAATGTCATCCTCATCGAGCACAACAAATTGTGGTTCGCCGGCGCGGCGCGCAACTGGCCGCTCGCCGATTACGAACTTGGCGAGATCAAGGAAGTGATGGGCGATGTGCAGGATCACGTGCCGGTGTTCAAGAACCTGCCGCTGGCGCAGATGCTCGACGCCGTCATCACCAAGGAAATCGTCGATCTGGAAAAAGCCATCGCGGCGAAGGATTTCAAGAAGTTCGCCGCCGGTTACGACGCGCTCAACAAGGCCTGCAATGCCTGTCACGCCGGCACCGAGAACAGTTTCATCGTCATCAAGCGGCCGACCACGCCGGCCTTTACCAATCAGGACTACGCGCCGCGCAAGAAGTAGCGGCGGGTAGTTGGCGACCGCGACGGGTCCGTGCTAAGCGCGCACCCATGACACAGCCGATCAATCCCGCCGACCTCAAAGAACTCGCGCCGACCGGCGCCTTGCGCTGCGGCGTCGTGCTGGCGCCGGCGGCGTCGGCGTTTTTTGCCGTCACAGATGACAAAGGCGTGCCGCGCGGCGTCACCGTCGATCTGTTTTCCGCCTTTGCCGATCGGCTCAATGTGCCGCTTGCCATGCAGCTTTATTCGAATTCGGGGCAGGCGACCGACGCGGTCGCCTCCGGCGCCTGCGATCTCGCCGTCATGCCGCGCGACGCGACGCGCGAGGGCAAGGTCGATTTCGGCCCGGCCTATTACTTCATCGCCTCGACCTATCTGGTGCTGGCCGGGTCAAACATCCAGACAATCGACGAGGTCAACCGCGCCGGCATGCGCATCGTCGCCATCGCCAACACCACGACCGCGCGCAGTGCGGCGCGCACCGCGCCCTTGGCCTCGGTCGAGGAAGTCGCCGGCGTCGATCTGATGACGGCGAAAGCACAGAAAGGCGAGGGCGATGCCTTCGCGCTGTCGCACGATTCTTTCGTCGGCATGTTGCCGCAAGTGCCGGGCGCGCGGGTTCTGCCGGGGCAGTTTCAACAGACCGGCATATCGGTCGCGGTGCCGAAGGGTCGCCCCGGCGCGTTGCGTCTCGCCAGCCTGCTTCTGGAGGAAGCCAAAGCGTCCGGCCTGGTTCGCCGCGCGCTCGACGCCGCCGGCTTCACCGACGCCGCCGTGGCGCCGTAACGGCGGTCAAGCGGCGATGCGTCGGCCAGCGTCACGGCGCGGCAATCTTAGCCGGCGACGCGCGTCCATTCCGAACGGGCGCGCTCGGTCAGGTGTTGCCATTTCACGCCGACGACATTCCAGTTGACCATCGGGCGCGTCACCGTTGCCGGCGCTTCCGCCGCCACCGCGGCGTTGTGCTGGTCGATGAGGTAGGCGCCGCCGATCGTCAAAAGCGCGCCGAGAATAATGCCAAGCAGAAGTCGCATGTGTCTAATCTCCCGTGATCCCGCTGCAAAAACGCGCGGATAGGGCAAGAGTTCCGCTCGCGACGCCGGCTACCGGTCCGTAACGGCCGTTCTTTGGTCGCAGGCCGAGGCGACGTGCGGCATTTATGCATCGGTCCGTCGATTGGCGGGTCGCCTTGGGAGGGCGGACCGGCGGCTTTGGCGTTAACCAAATCTGCTATATCAACCCATTGATTAGGTTAATTTATTTGCGGAAAAAAGTTCGCGCCTTTTTGAAATTAACTGCTATATTACAGTCATGGGTACACAATCGAGCAAGACCGCCCGGCGGGCCGCCAAGGCATCCCGGCGAGGCGCTAAAAAAGCCACCAAGGGCGCAAGCGCGCACAAGAGCGCCCGCACGCAGGCCAAAAAGCCGGCGTCGAAATCGGCGCGCCGGGTCGCCGCCACCACCACGCGCGGGGCGCGGCCGACGACGGCTGCGTTCGTGGCGCGCAACGCCCGCGGTAAAGCTGCCTTGACGAAATCCGCGACCAAGCCGGCAGTTGCCAAGGCCGCCGCGAAGTCGCCGACCAAGGGAACATCCAGGGCATTGTCCTCGCCCGACGCCAAATTGATGTCGAAGCCTGCCGCGAAAACCGCCGCCAAGGTCGCGGTCAGCACGGCGTCCAGGCCTGTATCGAAGGCCGCGGCCAATCCGGCGTCCAGGCCTGCTGCGTCCAAATCGATTTCCAGCACCGTCTCGAAGATCGCCGCCCAGCTCGCCGCGCGCATGGCGTCATCGAAGTCGCCCGCGCAAAACAAGCCCGCGCAGACGACGGCCAAGGACGCGCCGGCGCCGAAGATGATCCGCACCTACAGCCCGCCGGTGCAGCCAATGGCGCCGGAACTGCCGGTCGTGCGGCACAAATATCAGGTCGGCGAGACCGTCTATTTCACCTCGCCGAATTTCGGCCGCGCCTCCGCCTCCGGCACCTATACGGTCATCAAGCTGCTGCCGTCGGAAAGCGACGACTATCAGTACCGCATCAAGAGTTCCGGCGAGGCCTTCGAGCGCGTCGCCAAGGAAAGCCAGCTCGACCGCGTTTAACCGGCACACACGATCCGGAAGCGTGCGCGCGGATGTCGCCGTGGGTGCGCAAATGATTTTCAGTCAAAGATCGTGCGCATTGGCAAAAGCGTCCTGATTTCCGTCCCGCTTTAAATTATAAGTGCGGGGCAGCCCGGACCGGTTCCGACGCGAGCGAGGAGCGCATGCCGATTTATATCACGCAAGGCCGCTACACCCGCGACGCCATCCTCGGCATGCTGGTCAAGCCCGAGGACCGCGCCCATGAGGTGTCGCGCCTGCTCGGCAAGGTCGGCGGCCGGCTGATCGGCTATTACGTCACCTTCGGCGACTATGATTTCCTGTCGATCGCCGAGGTGCCGGACAACACGCAGATGGCGGCGGTGCTGCTGGCGGCGGGTTCCGGCGGCGGCGTCACCGATCTGCGCACCACGGTGGCGATGAGTTCGGTCGAGGCCAAGGGCGCCTTTGCCGCGGCCAGCGATCTGGCGCCGAGTTTCCGCTCGGCCGGCGGTTCGTAAAGCCGGAATAAAGCGCCCAGCGAAGCATTAACAACACAGAGCAAAACGACACATTGGGAGGATTCATGCGCATCGATTTTCGTAACGTCGTTCGGGCCGTGCCGGTCATGCTGGCCGCGGCGATCGCCTTTGCCGCGACCGGCGCGCCGGCGCAGGCGCAAGGTTATCCCAACCGCACCGTCAGACTGATCGTGCCGTTCGGCGCCGGCGGCCCCGCCGACGTCTATGCCCGCGTCTTGGCGAAATATCTCACCGACGAGACCAAGCAGGCTTTCGTCATCGAAAACCGCCCCGGCGCCGGCGCCTTGATCGGCACCGACGCGGTCGCGAAATCCGCGCCGGACGGTTACACGCTGCTGGTGATGTCGAACACGCACACCACTAACGAGTCGCTTTTGTCCAACAAGCCCTATGAGCTGATGCGCGATTTCGTGCCGGTGGCGCCGATCAACTATTCCGACCTGTTGATGGTCGTGCATCCCGACGTTGCGGCCAAAAGCGTCGCCGAGTTCATCGCGCTGGCCAAGAAAGATCCGGGCAAGATGAACTATGCCTCGTCGGGTCCGGGCACGCCGTATCACATGGCCGGCGAACTGTTCAAAGCCATGAGCAAGACCGACGTCGTCCACATCCCGCACAAGGCCTCGGGCGACGCGCGCAACAGCGTGCTCGCCGGCACCGTGCAGATGATGTTCGACGCGGTGACGACGATGTCGGAACTGGCCAAGGCCGGCAAAGTCAAAGCGCTCGCCACCACCGGCCTCAAGCGCAGCCCGCTGACGCCGGATCTGCCGACGGTGGCGGAGACCGTGCCCGGCTACGAGGCGACCATCTGGCTCGGCGTCATGGCGCCGAAGGATACGCCGAAGGACGTGATCGCCTATCTCAACGGCGCCATCAACAAGGTCATCAATCTGCCCGAGGTGAAGGAAGCCTGGCTCAAGCAGGGCGCCATTCCGCTGGTCATGACGCCGCCGGAATTCGATGTCTATCTGCGCAAGGACATCGACAAATGGGCCGAGGTGGTGAAGGTCTCCGGCGCGAAGGTTCAATAAAAGTCTATAAAAGGTCGTGATGGCGAAACTCGATGGCGCGTTCGATCGATTGCTGCGGCTGGCGGTGCCGGCCGTGGCGCTCGTTGCCGTCGCCTTCGCCGTTGTCGCCGTACTCGACCGCATGGCGCTCGATAGCAGGGCGGCCGAGCGGCGCTCGCTTGTCGCGCGCAGCGACCAACTCACCGCCAGCGCCTTGATGCCGGGCTCGGCGCTGTCCTGCCTCGACGGCGGCGCAGGCGATGCCGCCGAGACCGCCTGCGAGGCGTCGGTCTTCGCCAGCGCCTCCAGTACGGCCGCCGCGGTCGCCTATGTCGGCGCGCGGCTGACACTTCTGGCCGAGGCCAAGGCGCTCGATGCGGCAACGGAGGCCTTCGCCGGCTCGCGCCGCGCGCTTGAACTCGACCGCTACGGCGTCGCCGCTTATGTGCTGGCGGCGCGCGACGGCTGCACGGCGGAACGCTGCGCAACTTTCGCCCTGTTCGCCGACACCGGCGCGCTGAAATCGAACATGAAGGCGCAGGTGTTCGATCAATATGTGTCGCGCCACGCGTCCGCCTGGAATGCGCCGCCGCCTTCGGCAGAACCGCCGCCGGCGGCTGTATCGGCCACGCCGCCGGTTGCGGCGCCTGAGGTGAAGTCGGCGGCGGCCGAGCCGTCCGCCGGCCAGTCGGTCGCGCATCCTATGTCGAGCAAATACACCCTGCCGTCGGCGGCCTCGATTCCGGCCGTCAGCATCATGAATGCCGAGCCGCCGCTGCCGAAGGCGGCCGCCGAGGCTCTCGCGGCGCAGACCAGGGCGGAGATCAAGGCCGACGCGAAACCCGAATCCCGTGCCGACGACGACGTGCCGATGCCGCCAAAGCGTCCACAGGCCTCACGCGAGCAAGCAGCGCCCGCCGCGACTGTGCGCTAGTATTCCGAGGCGCACCGCCCGGGACCCTTCATGTTCAAAACCGTCCTCATCGCCAACCGCGGCGAAATCGCTTGCCGCGTCATCCGCACCGCCAAGCGGCTCGGCCTGCGCACGGTCGCGGTCTATTCGCAGGCCGATGCGAAGGCGCTACACGTCACGCTCGCCAACGAAGCGCACGAAATCGGGCCGGCCGCCACCGCGCAAAGCTATCTCGCCGGCGACAAGATCATCGCCGCCGCCAAGGCCGCGCGCGCCGACTGCATTCATCCCGGTTACGGCTTCCTGTCCGAGAACGCTGCGTTTGCGCAATCCGTCGCCGACGCCGGCATCGCCTTCATCGGCCCGCCGCCCAAGGCGATGCTGGCGATGGGCCTGAAGGATCGCGCCAAGGCTTTGATGGAAAAGGCCGGCGTACCCGTGGTGCCGGGCTATCACGGCGACAAGCAGGAGCCGAAATTCCTCAAGGAGAAGGCGTACGAAATCGGCTACCCGGTGCTCATCAAGGCGGTCGCCGGCGGCGGCGGCAAGGGCATGCGCCGTGTCGACAAGCACGCCGATTTCGACACCGCGCTTGAAGGCGCGCAGCGCGAGGCGCAATCGGCCTTCGGCGACGCGCGCGTGCTGATCGAGAAATACATCACCGCGCCGCGCCACATCGAGATTCAAATCTTCGCCGACACGCATGGTAACGCCATTCACCTGAACGAGCGCGACTGCTCGCTGCAACGCCGCCATCAAAAAGTAATCGAGGAAGCGCCGGCCCCCGGCATGAGCGCCGCTCTGCGCACTGAGATGGGCAACGCCGCCGTCGCGGCGGCGAAGGCCTGCGGCTATGTCGGCGCAGGCACCATCGAATTCATCGCCGACGGCGCCGGCGGCCTGAAAACTGGCGGCTTCTGGTTCATGGAAATGAACACCCGATTGCAGGTCGAACATCCGGTGACAGAGGCGATCACCGGCCTCGATCTGGTCGAGTGGCAATTCCAGATCGCCGCCGGCGAAAAGCTGCCGCTCAAGCAGGACCAGGTAACGCTCACCGGTCACGCCGTCGAGGCGCGGCTTTATGCCGAGGACCCGGAGCGCGGCTTTCTGCCGTCGACCGGCAAACTCATCGCGTTGAAGTTCCCCGAAGGCGACGGCCTGCGCGTCGACACCGGCGTCACGTCGGGCGATACGGTGACGCCGTTCTACGATCCGATGATCGCCAAGCTGATCGCGCACGGCAAAACCCGCGAGCAGGCGCTGAGCGTGCTCGCCCATGCGCTTGACCACACGATCGTCGCCGGTCCCCGCAGCAATGCCGGCTTCCTGGCTGCGCTGTGCCGCGCGCCGCAATTCCGCGCCGGCGAATTCGACACCGGCTTCATCGACGGCCATCTCGCCGAACTCGGCGCTGTGCCGCAGGGCCTCGACAAGTCCGCCGCCGCGCTGGGCGCGCGCGAACTCCTGACCCACGAGCGCGCCCGCATCGCCGCCGCCGCCGAACGCGACGCCACCGGTTCGTCGCACATCTCTCCGTGGGATGCCGATGACGGCTTCCAGTTGTCCGGGCCGCGCCGCCAGATCGTGCCGATCGTCGCCGACGGTGAAAAAGTAACCGCGCAGGTCATGCAGGAGCGAAGCCGCACAGTCGTCACCATTGACGGCATCGCCGCGGCCGGCGACGCCGTCGCAGTCGTCACGGATGACGCCGTCTATGTGCTGCGCCACGGCCGCCAGACGAAAATCGCCTTGCGCGGTCTCTCGCTCGACGAAGGCGGCGACGGCTCAAGCGGCGGCATGGTGCGCGCTCCGATGCACGGCAAGGTGCTGTCCGTGCTGGTCGAGGAGGGCGCGACCGTCACGCGCGGCCAGCGTCTCGCCGTCATCGAGGCGATGAAGATGGAGCACACGCTTGTATCGCCGCTCGATGGCACGGTGTTGGAAATCGCGGTCGCGAGGGACGATCAGGTGTCCGAAGGCGCGAAGATGATTTTGATTGTTGCGAAAGAGTGAGCTGAAAGAAGTTCCATGCCTCTCCATCTCATCAAGCTCTCCGTCGGCACTGACTCGGTCGCCGACCTCGAGGACTGGATTAAACTCAAGCTCAAGGAAAAGAAAAAGCGCGGGCAAAAGCCCGAGCGCGTCCACACCACGCGCATGGTGCCCAAGCGCGCCGAGGAATTGCTCGATGGCGGCTCGATCTATTGGGTGATCAAGGGCCAGATCATGTGCCGCGAGCGCATTCTCGCCATCACCCCCTTCACCGACAAGGACGGCATCCACCGCTGCAAGCTGGTGCTCGATCCCAAATGCGTCCCGGTCGAACCGCGCCCGCGTCAGGCGTTCCAGGGCTGGCGCTATCTCGAGGACAAGGAAGCGCCACGCGACCTGTCGAAGGCCGCGCCGGGCGCCGCCTTGATGCCCGAGGAGATGCGGCGGGAATTGCGCGAGTTGGGTCTCTTGTAGGGTGGGCTTAAGGCGCGTAGCGCCGAGCCCACCATTACCGAAGATTTCTCAATCGGCCTCATCCTGAGGAGGGCTCCGAAGGAGCGTGTCTCGAAGGACGAGGCCGCCTGGCGTTGCCTAGTCAGTCCCGCGTCAATTTGATCGCTGGGGTTATGGGTCCCCGCTTTTGCGGGGACGACAAGCGTGCTCTCACACCGCCCAATTATCGATCAGCCGCGTCTTGCCGATCTTCGCCGCCACCAGAAGCCTTATCGGCCCGTCGTTGCGCGTCACAACCGGAGCCAAGGTCAGCGCATGGCGCGCGTCCAGATAATCGACCGAGAATTCCGCCTGGCGGATGTGCGTGCGGCCTTCTTCCAACACCATGGCGATCGGCTCGCCGGCCTTGATGCGCGCCGCGCAGGTCTTGAGCGTGCGATACAACACCGGCGCGTGGCGGCGCTCGATTTCCGACAAATAGACATTGCGCGACGACAGCGCGAGGCCGTCCTTCTCGCGCACGGTGGTGAGCCCAACCACTTTGAGCGGCAGATCGAGATCCCTGGCCATCTGCGTCACAACGCGCAATTGCTGGTAGTCCTTCTGCCCGAAAATGGCGAAATCGGGCGTCACTTGCGTGAACAGCTTGGCGACCACGGTGGCGACGCCGCCGAAAAAATGCGGACGGAACTTGTCCTCCAGCCCGGCCAAAGCCGCGCCTTCGGGCGCGACGCGCGTGGCGAAGTCTGTCGGGTACATGACAGACGGCGAGGGCGCCCAGACCAGATCGGCCTTGAGCGCTTTGAGCGCGTCTATGTCTTTTTTCATAGTACGCGGATAGCTGCCGAAATCCTCGGTCGGCGCGAACTGCGTCGGATTGACGAAAATCGACACCACGACCCGGTCGGCGCGCTGTTGACCGGCGCGCACCAGCGCCAGATGGCCGCGATGCAGGGCTCCCATTGTTGGAACCAGCGCGACGGTTTCGCGGGATTTACGATAGCGCGCGATTTCACGCCGCAGCGCCGGTATCGTGTGCACAATTGTCGGGCTCTTCGCCATGTTCGTTGTCTAACTCGCTTGCCTGTTCGCTTCGCCCGCCGGGGAGGCCTGTCGGCTGACTGTCACGGAACCGGCGTAGATTTATCAGTCAGTCTCAACTACGGCCACGCGGATTAATGGTTAACGCCGGTTTAACTTGACTAAACCACCGTAATTAATCGACAATTGCGGGGTAAGAGGAAGCGTAAATGTTGGTCCAGCCGATCAAGAAAAGCCCCCAGTCAGCCCACGTCGTCGTGCTGGGCAATGAAAAGGGCGGTTCTGGCAAATCGACCACGGCGCTGCACATCGCGGTCGCTCTGCTCAAGGCCGGTCAGCGCGTCGCCACCATCGATCTCGACTCGCGCCAGCAGAGCTTCACCCATTACATCGAGAACCGCCGCGACTGGGCCGAGCGCGCGCGCATCAAGCTCGAGCTGCCGACGCATTTCTGCGTGCCGCGCTCCGACACCAATTCGCTCGAGGCCAACGAGTCGAACGAGTTCAACACTTTCTCCAAGGCGATCGCCGCGATCGAGCATACGCATGACGTCGTCATCATCGATACGCCGGGCAACGACACTTACCTCATGCGCCTCGCGCATTCGATGGCCGATACGCTGGTCACGCCGCTCAACGACAGCTTCGTCGATTTCGACGTTCTAGCGACGCTCGACCCGACCGACTTCACCGTCACCGGCGAAAGCCATTACGCCTCGATGGTGCGCGAAGCGCGCCGCCAGCGCCGTCTGGTCGATGGCCGGCTGACCGACTGGATCGTCGTGCGTAACCGTCTGTCGACGCTCGGCTCGCGCAACAAGAAGCTGGTCGGCGAGGGCATCGCCGAACTCGGCAAGCGCATGGGCTTCCGCATGGTCGACGGTTTCGCCGAGCGCGTCGTCTATCGCGAATTCTTTCCGCGCGGCCTGACCGCCTTCGACGATCTCGACGAGCAGACGCTCGGCACGCGGCCGAACATGTCGCATCTGACTGCCCGCGAGGAAGTCATCGCGCTGTTGAACGCGCTGCATCTGCCGATGTCGGAAAACGGCCGCCGCCGCGCCGCCGCCCGCGCCGAATGGTACTCGGTCATGGACCAGCCGTTGCAGGTCCACGACCTGCTGGCGTAAGGCCGCGCCTTCTTTTTCGGCGAAACTAAAACGTCATGGCTCGTCCGAGCAGGCGGCATGTATGGCCAGCAGGTTCTTGACGAGATCCGGCTTTCGCGCGCGGGCAAAACCGCATTCGGTCGCGATGCCGAATTTTGGCACGAATTTCTGTGCCAGGGCGATTCGCTTCTTCGTGCCCTCGGCGCCATCGGCCGCATGGACCAGGCCCAGATAGATCGTCGTTTCCGGTGCCAGCTTGAAGTCGCGCATCGGGGCGAAGAAATCGTCGGTCGCGCGCGCCGCCGGCACCGGGAGATGGATGTAGGCTATTTTATGCTTCACATGGGTGGCGAGCGCGTTGGACACATCGACCAGATGGCGCGCGGTAACGGGATCGAAGAAGTGCTTGCCGCCGAAATCGCCGTAACACAGATGAAACCCGAGTTCGACGTCATCTGAAACGGCGGTGCAGATGCGCGCAAGGCGCTGCGTGATCTCATTGCGCGACGCTTTGACCAGTGGGAATTGATCCTGCGGCTGTCCGTCCCACAGGATCATGTCGTGGCAAACGTCCCATTGGATGCAGAGGTCCTGGTGTGGAATCGCCGCGCAGATCATCTTGACCTCGCGCGCCATGGCTTTCTCGTAGGCGCGTTCGATCGCCACGACATCGCGCGCCGTACAGAAGGCATAGATGACGCTCATCGGTGTCGGCAGACAGACCTGGAACCGAACGCCGGGCGCAATCGTGCCGCGCTGGCGCGCGGCGACAAAATCGAGATACGAGCCACGGGCTTCGCGGGCGTAGCCGAGTTCGCTGAACGAGACGTCGTCGCCGTCGACGCCTTCGGCCAGGCAGAGCAGCGGGAAGCCGGATGTCTTGCGCAAAGCGCCGCTGGGATCGGGTCGGAGGAACGGGCTCGAGCGCAACAGTGGATATTGGAAACTGACCCAAAGCCGGCGCGGGCCGGGCTCGCCGTCGGGGATGCGGCGTAGACGGCGTCCGAGCAGGGGGCCGGCGGTGGCGAAAACCTCATCGACCGTGTCGAGGCCGATGCTGCCGACAAGGTGTACGTCCGTTATCGTTTCGATGCTCATGGCGTTTTCAGCCCCGGTGTTTATTATTAATGAACATGTTCATATTTGACGCGGCCGAAGTCAAGCTGTTTGGTGCGAGGGCAAAAGAGGACATGATGGGCGATCGCGAGTTGAAGCCGGGCCAGAGCCGCCGGCAAACCAATAAGGAGGACAAAGCGCGCCGCATTCGAGAAGCCGCGCGCGCGGCTTTCATCTCCAAGGGCTACGACGAAGCCAGCACGCGCGAGATTGCCGCCGCGGCCGGGGTCGCTTTGGGCACCCTGTTCATCTATGCGGCCAACAAACGCGACCTGCTGTTTCTGGTGGTGAACGACGAACTGGAGGCGGTTGCCAAGGAAGCGGAAGTCGCGGTGCGTCCGGACGCTCCGATGATGGCGAATTTCCTCGCCGCCTATCGGCCGATCTATGCTTTTTTTGGCCGCGAGCCGCGCTTGTCGCGCCTGACTCTGCGGGAGATGATGTTCTACGAAACCGGCTTGCAGGCCAAACGGTTCGTTGGAACGCGCAATCGCATGATAGCGCTCTGCGTCGAGATCGTACGCATTGCGCAGAAAAACAAAGATATAGCTTCGAAGGTGGATTGCTTGGCTTTGGGCACGGTACTCTTCGCGATATTTCAGATTGAGGTCCGCACCTGGCTTACGGTGGGGACGATTGATGTCGCAAAGGGGCTCGATCGGTTGCAGCGGTCGCTGGAGATCGTCATCAAGGGCCTTGTTCCGGCGCCGCGCGCTTTACACATTAAGGCTCGGCGTGGCGCGCCAGGCAAACGACGGGCCAAATTGGACGCCAATTTTGGCCGTAAAATGGATAGCGACGTGGGCCATGAGTAACAGCGGATCGTCAAACACGCCGATCAAGCCTTCTCAACGGGCCGAGATCGATGCCTTTCTGGAAAAGGTAAAGGGTCTTGGCCCCGCCACCACCGCCGGCAACCGGGGCCGGCTGATCTTCGCGCTCGACGCCACCATGAGCCGGCAGCCGACCTGGGATAGTGCCTGCGCGCTACAGGCCGACATGTTCAGAGAGGCGGCCGCGACCGGCGGGCTCGATATCCAGCTGGTCTATTTCCGGGGCCTGAGCGAATGCCGCGCCTCCGGCTGGGTCGCCGGCAGCGACAAGCTTGCCGCGCTGATGCAGCGCATCACCTGTCAGGGCGGCCACACCCAGATCGGCAAGGTGCTCAGTCACGCGCGCAAGGAGCAGGCGCAAAAGCCGGTGCAGGCTTTGGTCTTTGTCGGTGACGCCATGGAGGAGGGCATCGACAATCTCGCGCATGCGGCCGGCGAGCTCGGCCTGCTCGGCGTTCCGGTCTTCATGTTTCAGGAAGGCGCGGATCCGGTGGCCGAGACCGCCTATCGCGAGATCGCCCGGCTGTCGCGCGGCGCCTATGGCCGTTTCGACACCGGCTCGGCGGCGCAACTGGCCGAACTGCTGCGCGCGGTCGCCGCCTATGCCGCCGGCGGTCTCAAGGCGCTGGCCGCGCTGTCGGCGCGCAATGCCGGCGGGGCGCGAGCGCTGCTTGCGCAGATGAAGGTGTAGCGCATGATCCGCAAAGAAGTAGATCGCTGATGCCGATGCTCTTCCTCGGTGTGATTGCGCTGGTGCTCGCGCTGTGGGCGCTCAATGTGGTGTCCAAGGTCGATCCGCATTTGGGCGCGCGCGTGCTGAAAGCCGGCGGCGGTCTGTTGTCGCTCGGCATGGCCGTTTTTCTCGGGCTGCGCGGCGAGATCGGCATCGCCATTCCGATCGGCATTTTCGGACTCGGCATGCTGGGCTGGATGCCGTTCGGGCCGGCCGGCTTTTCTGCCCGCACGCAAAAGAGCAGCGGCCAGACCTCGCGCGTACGCACCGCCTATATCGAAATGGCGCTCGATCACGACAGCGGCGCAATGGGCGGGCTGGTGCTGGCCGGGCGGTTTCAGGGCCGCACCTTGGAAAGCCTCGATACGCCGACGCTGCTCGAATTGCTGACCGAGGTCGACGCCGAAAGCCGCGCGCTGCTAGTTCCGTATCTTGACCGCCGGGACGCCGGCTGGCGTGAACACGCGCAAAGTGACGCGACAACGGGGCGGCCGTCGGCGAGCAGCGGAAAAATGTCGGAACAGGAGGCCTATCAGATCCTTGGCCTGGAAGCCGGCGCGAGCGCCGACGCCATCGGCCGCGCGCACCGCACGCTGATGAAGAAATTCCATCCCGACCAAGGGGGCTCGACGTATCTCGCGGCCCGCATCAATGAGGCCAAGGAAATCCTGCTTCGTCGCCATCGCTGATGTACTCCACACGCAACTGCACCAGCAGCTCCTGACCGTTGACTTGATCCTGTTATCGTTTTTGTTTTCTTAAAATCCGCTCCGTTTTCGGAGTCGGACTGCCGGCTTCAGTTCGTCGACAACTCTAGTTCTTCAACAAAATGCAGGGAATTTCGCTCAATTTCAGATTCTTGCAGGCATTTTCCGCCTGATCCTTGTCCAGACCGGCAAAGCGCGCGCGGTACAAAGCCTTGTCGCCCTTCGC
Organism: uncultured Hyphomicrobiales bacterium; assembly: GCA_903892675.1. Taxonomy (GTDB): domain Bacteria; phylum Pseudomonadota; class Alphaproteobacteria; order Rhizobiales; family Xanthobacteraceae; genus Pseudolabrys. Next base: position 16,234 of record CAITJJ010000118.1, read on the forward strand.
CACTTTTTCGGTGAACGGGTCGGCCTGGCTGAGTTGTTCTTTCGCTTTTGACTGGGCCGCGCTCAGTCGCTCCTTGGCATTGCTTTCGTCCGGAAATGCGCCGACCTGGATCATCCAGCCGCCGCGCGACTTGGCGGCGTGCTCCGCGGTGGTCGCCGAGGCGACGACCGGTTCCGGCGGCTTGTCGCCGCCTGGGATGAACGCTGCGCCGCGCGCGGGCTTGACGTCGTTGGCCGGCAAGACGCCGAGAATGCCGGGCGCAGCGCCGGGCGGCGACGGCGGCAGATCGCTCTTGACGGTGGCGATAGTCCTCACGGTGGCGGCTTGCGGCGGCGTGGCGCCGAGCTTGCGGGCATCCGATGGCAACGCCGAAAGAGCCGCCATTTTTGTGCCCGCCTGAACGCTGACGGTTTTGACGGCGATCGGCCGGATCGGTTCGGTCGAGCCGAGCGAGGGGCCGCTTGAAGAGGATGCGGTGACGGCGCCGGCCTCATCGCGCGGGTCGCGCGCCGGCGTCGGCGGTTTTGCCGGCAGTTTGGTTTCGGCCATCGCGGTGCCTTCGGCGACCGGTGGGGCGCTGCGCGTTGTCGAGGCGACGTTGATGCTGTTCTCGATCAGCGTACGCGCGCGGGCGTCGCGCGCATTGGCGGTACGGCCGCCGAACACGACAGCGATGATATGGCGCTTGTTGCGGCGAACCGAGGTGACGATATTGAAACCGGAATCATGAATGTAGCCGGTCTTGATGCCGTCGACGCCGTCGATCGCGCCCAGCAGGTGGTTGTGGTTGCGCATCATCTTGCCCCGGAAGGCGAAGGTGCGGGTCGAAAAGTAATGGTAGTAATTCGGGAACCGGTCCTGGATGGCGCGGCCGAGCAGCGCCTGATCGCGCGCGGTGGTCACCTGCTGGATGTCCGGCAGGCCGGACGCATTGCGATAGGTCGTCTGACTCATGCCGAGGGCGCGCGCCTTGGCGGTCATCATCCGGCCGAAACCCGGTTCGTCGCCGCCGAGCGCCTCGCCGATGATCACGGCGACATCGTTGGCGGACTTGGTGACGACGGCGCGGATCGCGGTTTCCACCTGGATGGTTTCACCGGGCTTGAAACCGAGCTTGGACGGCGCTTGCGAGGCGGCGTGCGGCGATACCGGCAATTCGTCGTTGAGTTTGATTTTGCCGGACTCCAGCCGCTCGAAAAGCAGATAGAGCGTCATGATCTTGGTGAGTGAAGCGGGATGGCGGATAGCATCGGCGTTGGTCGCCTGCATCACCGCGCCGGAATTGGCATCGACGACGATCGAGGATTGCGAGGGTTCGTAACCGGGCGCCGCCTTGGCGCGACCGCGCCGGGCGCGGGCATCGGCGTCGCCGGCGACCGCGATGACGAGAATGACCGCCGCCAGGCCGAGGGCACTGCAACGGATCGCGCGTCGGACATGGCCTCCTCGACGCGACATCTGCGCTCCCCAAACCCCGGTAATGAACGTTTTCGTTAAGCCACGTTCATGGCCAATTTATAGCGCTTTGGTGCGCCAGAATTGACCAAGCTAGGAGAACGCGGTTTACAAGTTCTTAAGCCATGTCTCTGATTTTATGGTAAATTTCGCACTGCAATATATTCATTGACTTTATTGTGCAGTGCACTATAAATCTCTGGTGATCCCGGGATAGTCCGGGACGCGAGATAGCACATTGGCTCCGCTTTCGGGCGGGCCGGGAAAGGATGCACAATGGTCAAGAATTTCGAGGACCTCCAGCAGGTCAGCAAAGAAAACATCGATCTCGCCGTGAAGTCGGTCGGCACTGTTTCCAAGAGCGCCCAGGCGATCGCCGTCGAAATCGCGGACTATTCGAAGAAGTCGTTCGAGGAGAGCACCGCCGCTCTCGAGAAGCTGTTCGGCGTCAAGTCGATCGAGAAGGCCATCGAGCTGCAGACCGAATACGCCAAGACCGCGTATGAAGGTTTCGTCGCCGAGGCGACCAAGATCGGTGAAATGTACACCGCGATGGCCAAGGAATCCTACAAGCCGTTCGAAACCATCATGGCGAAAGCCAAG
>CAITJJ010000119.1 GCA_903892675.1 uncultured Hyphomicrobiales bacterium
CAGGACCGACTTGATACGCTGGGGCACGTGCGGGACGCCGGCATCAATGTCTGCTGCGGCGGCATCGTCGGCATGGGCGAAAGCACCGCTGACCGTGTCGGGCTGATCCACGCCCTGGCTACCCTGCCCGTTCATCCTGAAAGCGTGCCGATCAACGCCCTTGTGGGACGCGACACGCCCGCGGCCGACAACTCGCCAAAACTTTCCGGCGTGGATTTCGTCCGCACCATCGCGGTGGCGCGTATCACCATGCCAAAATCCATGGTGCGGCTGTCGGCGGGGCGCGAAGAGATGAGCGACGAAACCCAGGCGCTGTGCTTCATGGCGGGGGCCAATTCCATCTTCTATGGCCCCAAGCTTCTGACCACGCCAAATCCCGGCCGCGACAGCGACATGAAGCTGCTCGACAAGCTGGGCTTAAGGGCGATGGAGTAGCAACGGCCTCATGGTGAGGAGCGCAGCGAAGCTGCGCGTCTCGAACCATAGGCCGCCCATCCTTCGAGACGGCGCTTCGCGCCTCCTCTGGATGAGGCGGAGCTACCCCAGCGTAAACGCCTCGTGCACGGCGCTTTGCACGTCGCCGCCCATGATCGGCCCGCCACCGGCGACATGGATGTAGTCGCCGATCGCGACTGCGCCCAGACCGTGCCGCGGCGTCAGCATTGGCGCATATTGCATCCACGTATCGGTCTTGAGGTCATAGGCCTCGTTCTGGCCGAACACGCGATTGGTGCCTTCGCCGCCCATGATAAAGATCTTGTCGCGATAGAGCACCGCGCCGTGGCCCGAGCGCGCGGTCGGCAGCGGCGCGCGGGCGAACCATTTGTCTTCCTTGGCGTCGTAGGAGTGATGCAGGTTTGAATTGGTGTGAAAGCTGTCGACGCGCCCGCCGATAACATGAATGCGGCCATCGGCGGTGAGTGTGCCGGTATGGTCGCGTGCGGTCGGCATCGGCCGGCGCTCGCTCCAGGCATCGGCTCTCGGATCGTACACGTAATGCCAGTCGACTGATTTCTTGTCGGCAAACGTATCGCCGATAGCGCCGCCGATTGCATGAATGACGCCGCCAAGCGCGGCGCAGCCGATCGCAGCAAAAGCGCGCGGCAGCGACGCGATCTTGCGCCACGCGCCGCCCTCGAACACGAAACAAAGATTATCGGGCTTGCGGTTCTGCTCGGTGTGGCCGCCGATGGCGTAGAGTTTGCCGTCCATCGTCACGACGCCGACATGGTTGGCGCCGCGCGGCAGTTGCGGCGCATCCAGCCATTTGTCGGTCTTCTGGTCGTAGACGTGATGATAGGGCCGGTCGACGCGCTGCTCGCCATAGCCGCCGACGATATGCATCTTGTCGTCGAGCACGGTCGCCCAGGCCATTTCGCTGCGCGGTAGCGGCAGATTGGCCTTCGCGACCCAGCGGCCCTGGTTGGCGGCCTTCGGCGCCGGCGAGTCAAACACCCGCTGTTGCGCCGCCATGTCGTGCGGCAGGTCGGTGAGCTTGGGGTCCTTCAGACCCGAATAAAGCGGATCGTGCGCGGCATGTTGCGCCAGCGCGGGAGCGGCGATGCCGAAGGCAAGTCCGGCGGTGACACTGCGACGGCTGATCATGGTATGTCCCTCAGGTGAAATTGCGCACCAGTGCAAAGCCGGCGAATAGTCCGGCGATCGACAGCGCCACCGACGCGACAACGTAGATCGCGGCGGCGCTGACCTCGCCGCGCTCATAGAGCAAAGCCGCATCCAGCGAGAACGCCGAGAAGGTCGTATAGCCGCCGAGAATGCCAGTGGTCAGGAACAGCCGCCAGTGCTGGCTGGCGTCGCCCTTGAACGCGAAATAGGCGGCGACCAACCCCATCAGCAACGAGCCGGTGATGTTGATCAGCAGGGTGCCATAAGGGAAGCCAGTGCCGAAGGCCCGCGCGCTGGCGATATTGACGCCGTGGCGCATTGCCGCGCCCAGGCCGCCGCCAAGAAAAACAATCAGATAGGCCATGGCCTGTACCCTCTATTTTGCGCCCATTGAGCAGCAAAAGCCCCTGTCCCGACGGGGTCAACCGGCATGGCGGCGGCCTGACTTGACATCCCCAGCCTTTGTCAATTATTGGGAGTGAACGTTCATTCTCATTTTGACGCATCGCACAAATTCAGGGCCTTCCGGTCACGAGACGGCTGGCCGCGCATCACCAAGCGGGACGCTATGCTGGAAACCAAAGCCCAACGGCAATCCGATCGCCGGGCCGAGATTCTCGACGCCGCCGAGCGCTGCTTTGCCCGCGCCGGCTTCCATCGCGCCTCGATGCAGGACATCTGCGGCGAAGCGGCGATGAGTCCGGGCAATCTCTATCGCTATTTCCCGTCCAAGGAAGCGCTGATCGCCGGCATCTGCGAACGCAACCGCGCCGAGGCGGTGGCGAGCTTCGCCTTGGTCGACCAGGCGCCGGAATTTTTCGAGGGTCTCGCCGGGCTGGCGCGCCATCATCTGGTCGATCGGACCCAGGACGAGGTCGCCTTGTGTTCCGAGATCATGGCCGAAAGCCGTCGTCACCCGGACATCGCCAGGCTCTATCAGGACATCGAAAAAGATATCCGCGATCGTATTGCCGGCATGCTGAAACAGGCCGCCGGCCGCGACGAGATCCGTCAGGACCTCGATCTCGATGCCGCCGCGAGCGTGCTGATGCTGCTTGGCGACGGCATGTCCTGGCGCCGGTCGGTCGATCCCAGTTTCGACGCCGAAAAAGTATTGCCGCTCATTCTGGCAATGGTGCGCGGTCTGTTGGCCAAGCCCGACGATGACGCGCCTGTGCGTGGAGAAAGATCATGATGAAATCCAGCCGCCTCACCGCCGTCGGCATGGTCGCCGCCGCTGTTCTATGGATTGCCTCCGGCCATCTGCTGCCGCATGACAGTGCCGAGGGCGAGGCCGCCGTGCGCGCCAGCGAAGCGAAATCGCAACCGCTGTTTCGTGTAGCGGTCACGCCGGCGACGGTCGCTCCACATGGTCCGACGCTGACTTTGTCCGGCCGCACCGAAGCCGATCGCAAGGTTGCGGTCACGGCGCGTACCGGCGGCGTCCTTACCGAATTACGGGTCAAGCGCGGCCAGCAGGTCAAGCAGGGCGACGTGGTCGCCGTTCTGTCCGACGATGCGCGGCTGGCGCAGGTGGCGCAGGCGGAAGCCCTGGTCGATCAGCGCAAGGCCGAACTCGACGCCAAGCGCACGTTGATCGCCAGCGGCGCGCTGCCCAAACTCGATCTGGTCAATCTCGAATCCCAGTACAAGTCGGCCGAGGCCGCCCTCGGCATGGCGCGCGCGGAGCAGGAGCGCAGCATCGTGCGTGCGCCCTGGGCCGGCGTGATTACCGACGTGCCGGCGGAAGTCGGCGGCGCCGCCGTCTCGATGGCCGGCAAGGAGATTGCGACTCTGGTCGCGCTCGATCCGATGCTGGCGGTGGTCGAGGTGTCGGAGCGCAAACTTGCCGGCATCAAGGTCGGCGAGACGGCGGAAGTCCGCCTCGTCACCAACCAGACGGTCACCGGGCGGGTACGCTATGTGTCGAGTTCGGCGAGCGCGACCACGCGCACCTACCGCGTCGAAGTCGAGATGGCCAACGCCGACGGCAAGATTCCGGACGGCATCACCGCCGAAGTGGTGGTGTCGCTGAAGGCCGTGCCGGCGGCCAAGGTTCCGCGTTCGGCGCTGACCATTTCCTCGGCCGGCGACATCGGCGTGCGGGTGGTCGGCGATGGTGACGTGGTGGCGTTCGTGCCGGTGAAGATCGTCGAAGACCAGCAGGACACGATGTGGCTGTCCGGCATCGCCGACGGCGCGCGTGTCATCGTGCGCGGCCAGGACTTCGTGCGCGAAGGCCAGAAGGTCGCGACCGTCGATGCTGCGGCCGAACGCGCCGCGAAATAGAAAAAGCAGATCGATATGACCGGCTTCATCAATTACGCCATCACGCATGCGCGCCTGACCTTGGCGACGCTCGCCTTCCTGCTGCTCGCGGGCCTCGTCGCCTATGTCTCGATTCCGAAGGAAGCCGAGCCGGACGTCAAGGTGCCGATCATTTACGTGCAACTGACGCAGCGCGGCATCAGCCCGGAAGATTCCGAACGGCTGCTGCTGCGTCCGGTAGAGACGCAATTAAAATCGGTGTCGAACGTCAAGGAAATGCGCTCAACCGGCTATGAAGGCGGCGGCTATGTGCTGCTGGAATTCGAAGCCGGCTTCAATTCCGACGCGGCGCTCGCCGATGTGCGCGCCAAGGTCGACCAGGCCAAGCACGATCTGCCGAAGGACGCCGACGAGCCGTCGGTGCAGGAGGTCAATCTCTCGCTCTATCCGGTGCTGGTGGTGACGCTCGCCGGCGAAGTGCCGGAACGCACTTTGTTGCGCATTGCGCGCGACGCCAAGAACCAGATCGAGCAGCAGCCCGGCGTGCTGAAGGCCGAATTGCGCGGCGCGCGCGATGAAGCCGTTGAAGTCACCGCCGAACCGATGCTTCTGAAGAGCTACGGCATCTCCCTCGATCAACTGATCTCCGTCACACAGAATTCGAACAGCCTGATCGCGGCCGGCGCGCTCGAAGGCGCCAGCGGCCGCTTCGCCGTCAAGGTCCCCGGTCTGATCGAAGAGCCGCAAGACATGTTGAAAATTCCGGTCACCTCGACCGCCGGCGCGACGGTGACCTTGGGCGATGTCGCCACGGTGCGGCCGACCTTCAAGGATTCGACCTCTATCACCCGCGTCAACGGCAAGCAGGCGATGACCATCGAGGTTTCCAAGCGTTCGGGCGCCAATCTGATCGAGACCGTCGACGGCGTGAAGAAGCAGGTCGCGCTGATGGAAAAGACCTGGCCGGAAGGCGTCAAGGTCGGCTTCACGCAAGACAAATCCAAGCTGATCCGTCAGATGCTGGCCGACTTGCAGAATTCGGTGGCGACCGGCGTGCTGCTGGTGGCGGTGATTATTCTTTTCGCGCTCGGCTTCCGCGCCTCGCTGTTCATCGGCATCGCCATTCCGGCGTCGTTTCTGGCCGGCGTGCTCGGCCTGCAACTCGCCGGCCTGACCGTGAACATCGTCGTGCTGTTCTCGCTCATTCTCGCGGTCGGCATGCTGGTCGATGACGCCATCATCGTCTCGGAATTCGCCGAACGCCGCATGTCGGAAGGCATGTCGCCGAAGGAAGCCTATCGCTCCGCCGCCTCGCGCATGGCCGGTCCCGTCATTGCCGCGACCGCGACGCGCATTGCGGCGTTCTCGCCGCTTTTGTTCTGGCCCGGCGTCGTCGGCCAGTTCATGAAATACATGCCGATCACATTAATCGCAACATTGTCGGCGTCGCTCGCTGTGGCGCTGTTCTTCACGCCGACGCTCGGCGCGCTGCTTGGCCGCGCGTCGCCGGTGCCGCATGACGAACGCGCCTCCGAATCCGGTCTTTATATGCGCAGCGTCAAGTTCGCGCTGCACCGGCCCGGCTTGATTCTTGGCCTCGCGCTCGGCCTGTTGGTGCTGGTGGTCGGCGCCTATGGCAAGCTCGGCAACGGCGTCGAATTCTTCCCGAGCGTCGAACCTGATTACGGCCAGGTTATCGTCCATGCGCGCGGCAACCTTTCGCTCGACGAGAAGGACAAGACCTTGCGCCAGGTCGAGAAGGCCGTGCTGTCGACTGACGGCCTCAAGACGGTTTACACCCGTGTCGGCGAGCAACCACGCGGCTTGAACGAGATCACCGAGGACACGATCGGCGTCATCCAGTTTGAATTCGCCGACTGGCAGAAGCGGCCGGTCGCCCATGTGATCATGGATCAGATCCGCGCCAAGACGAGCGACATCGCCGGCACTCTGGTCGAAGTGACCGCGCCGCGCGCCGGCCCGCCGACCGGCAAGCCGATCCAGGTGCAGCTCTCGGCCATCGATCCGGCCAAGCTGCCGGCGGCGGCAAAAAAAGTCGCCGCGGCTCTGGCGAGCCTTCCCGAGATCCGCGATCTCGATGACGGCCTGCCGCTGCCCGGCATCGACTGGAAGATAAAGGTCGACAAGGGCGAAGCGGCGAAATACGGCGCCAGCCTCGGCACTGTCGGCACCGCGGTGCAGCTTGTCACCAATGGCGTGAAGGTCACCGAGTATCGGCCATCGGACAATGACAAGGCCGTCGATATCATCGTGCGCTTCCCCGAGGAGCGCCGAAGCCTCGGCCAGATCGACGAATTGCGCGTGCAGACGCCGGCCGGCTACGTGCCGATCGGAAATTTCGTCGTGCGCGAAGCGGCGCCGCGCGTCGGCTATATCAACCGTGTCAATGCCAATCGCGTGATGACAGTCTCGGCCAATATTGCCGACGGCGTGCAGAACGCGCTGGTGCAGAAGGAAGTTATCGATCGTGTCTCGAAGACGGAACTTGGCGATGGCGTGACTTTCAAGCTCAAGGGCGAGGACGAGGAGCGCAACAAGGCCGGCGCCTTCCTCGGCAAGGCCTTCGGCACCGCCCTGTTCCTGATCTTCGCGATCCTCTTGGCGCAGTTCAACCGCTTCATCTCGGTGGTGCTGGTGCTGTCCGCCGTGGTGCTGTCGACCATCGGCGTCTTGCTCGGCTTGATGATCATGGGGCAGGCGTTTGGCGTGGTCATGACCGGTATCGGCATCATCGCCAATGCCGGCGTGATCGTGAACAACAACATCGTTTTGATCGACACCTACGACCGCCTGCGTCGCGAAGGCCAGAATGCCTATGACGCGATCATGGAAACCTGCCGCGAGCGCGCGCGCCCGGTGGTGTTGACGGCGGTCACCGCCATTCTTGGCGTGCTGCCGATCGCCTTCGGCATCAATCTCGACTTCATCGGCCGCGAGATCACGCACGGGGCGCCGGCGACGCAGTGGTGGATATCGCTGTCGACCGCGATCGTGTTCGGGCTCGGCTTTGCCACCATCCTGACCTTGATCGTCACTCCGGCGGCGCTGATGGGCATCGCCAATCTGGCCGTCAAAAAGGAAAAATGGCTTGAACGCTGGCGCGATTACCGCGCCGCGCGCTGGCCGGCTTCGACGCCAGCGGAGTGAAGCGTACGCCATCGCTTTGAGCGTTTAGTCATTGTTTTTGGCAAGTCCGCTCATCGGCCCGGATTTCATATGAAATTTGGCCGGACGCGCGCTATTTAGTTAAACAACTGAATTTACAAGAGAATATTTTTATTTGCTGAAAATATAAGCAGCCTGCCCCCTATTGTGTGCATTGGCACACGACTTGCTTTTTCTGGCTGGGGCATCGGCTATCGCGCGGACGAATTTGGGCCTCTCGGCCCGCCGCTGCGCCAGTCGAAAGGAAAGCCAGCCATGATTCAGCTTGCCGCCGAACCGACGCCGATCGCCATCGATCCCGCGCGCACCGCGCTGGTGATCATCGATATGCAGCGCGACTTTCTCGAGCCGGGTGGCTTCGGCGAAAGCCTCGGCAATGATGTCGGCTTGCTGAAAGCCGCGGTCGAACCGTGCCGCCAGGTCCTCGCCGCCGCGCGCAAGGCCGGCATGCTGGTGATCCATACCCGTGAGGGCCACAGCCCGGACATGAACGATGCGCCGCCGGCCAAGGTCGAACGCGGTTCGCCGTCGAAACGCATCGGCGATCCGGGGCCGATGGGCCGCATCCTGATTCAGGGCGAGCCGGGTCACGACATTATTCCGGAGCTTTATCCGATCGCCGGCGAACCGGTAATCGACAAGCCGGGCAAGGGCGCGTTCTACGCCACCAATCTCGGCCTGATCCTGGCCAATCGATCGATCGAAAATCTTCTGGTCTGCGGCGTCACCACGGAAGTTTGCGTCAACACCACGGTGCGCGAAGGCAACGATCGCGGCTTCCGCTGCGTCGTGCTGGCGGACTGCTGCGGCTCGTATTTTCCGGAGTTTCACAAGATGGGTCTGGCGATGATCAAGGCGCAAGGCGGAATCTTCGGCTGGGTCTCCGGTTCGCAACAATTGCTGGCGGCGATGTCGGCGACGCAAAGGGCGGCCTGAATCGCAAAGCGCAGTTTCGTCAATTCGGTTCATCGATCAAATGGGGGAGTAAAGCAGATGGCAACGACAACGACTTTCAAACCGACACTATGGACGCCGGGTGACTGGAACGCCTTCTTCGGCTTCGGCACCAATATTCTTGTCAACATGCTGGTGCTGACCGGGCTGTTGCGTTTCGTCATCAAGATGCCGGACTCGATCGTGTTCGGGCGCATCCTGCCGGCGCTCGGCCTGATGATGTGCCTGAGCACGTTCTATTACGCCTATCTGGCCTACGACCTGGCGAAGAAAACCGGGCGCAGCGATATCTGCGCGATGCCGTCCGGCGTGTCGGTGCCGCATATGTTCATCGTTACCTTCGTCATCATGCTGCCGATCGCGATCACAACCGGAGATCCGATAAAGGGCTGGGAAGCGGGACTGGTCTGGGTGTTCTTCCAGAGCTTCATCCTGATGATCGGCGGTTTCATCGCGCCCTTCATTCGCAAGGTGACGCCGCGCGCTGCGCTGCTCGGCACGCTCGCCGGTGTCTCAATTACCTTCATCTCGATGCGGCCGGCGCTGGAAATGTTCATGACGCCGGTGATCGGCCTGACCTGCTTTGCCATCATCATGGTGAGCTGGTTCGGCGGCTATAAATACCCGAAAAACATTCCGGCGGGCCTGGTCGCCATCGCAGTCGGCATGTTGATCGCCTGGGGCTCGACTTTGTTCGGCGCCGGCATCGGCGGCGTCAGCGTCGCCGGCGTCAAGGCGGCGTTCTCCAGCTTCGGCTTCTCGATACCGCTGCCGGCGATCGACCATGTGTTCTCCGGCTTCCAGTATCTCGGGGTCATTCTCGTCACGGCCATACCTTACGGCATCTACGATCTGGTCGAGGCGATGGACAATGTCGAATCGGCGGAAGCCGCCGGCGATCATTACCCGACCACGCGCGTGCTGACCGCCGACGGCGTCGTCAGCCTGATCGGCTGCCTGATGGGCAATCCGTTCATCAACGCGGTCTATATCGGCCATCCCGGCTGGAAAGCGATGGGCGGCCGCATCGGCTACTCGGCGGCGACCGGCGTGATGGTGATCGTTCTGTCGTGGTTCGGCGTCATCTCGCTATTGCTGGCGATTGTGCCGGTGGTCGCGATCTCGCCGATCCTCCTGTACATCGGCATGCTGATCTGCGCGCAGGCGTTCCAGACCACGCCACGCGAACATGCGCCGGCGGTTGCCCTGTCCCTGACGCCGCATCTCGCGGCCTGGGCGACGGTGCTTCTCGGTGGCGCGCTTGGCGCCGCTGGCATGAATTTCGGCGCCCAGCATGCTCCGGAGTTCGTCGGCAAGATGGCGCAAAACGGCGTGCTGTTCCACGGCCTCGAAGTGATGGGCGGCGGTTCGATCCTGACCGGGCTGGTGCTCGGCGCCATCGCGGTGTTCGTCATCGACCGCAAGTTCATCAACGCCTCGGCTTTCTCGCTCGCCGGCGCGGTGCTGACCTATTTCGGCTTCATGCATGGCGAGGCAGTCGGCATCGGCGGCGGCCTTGGCGTCACGCCATCGGTGACGCTTGCCTATCTGATCGTCGCCGGTTTCCTGTTCGCCATATCGAAACAGCCGGCTTTCGCCACGATGCCGGCAAAGGCGGTTCCGGCGGAGTAGCTGGGTTTCTGACGATCTACTGACGTCACACGTTGACCGCCGGCCCGATAAGGACCGGCGGTCAATTTTTATCGCGGCATCGGGGCGGGCTTATCGACACAAGCCCCGCAGGCTATAGTCGGCGTCGCATCTCGTTCGCCGCATTGGCCAGGAATTTTCGGCCAAGAACTCTCAGCCAAGAACTTCCAGCCAAGAATTTTCGCCGGGTCAAATTGAATCAAGCTCAACCGCAGCGCCGCCGGCGCGCTTTCGACTGGTCGACGGCGGCGATAGCCGCGCTTTCGGGCTCAGCTGCGCTGTTCGTTTTTTGGCGCGATGGTTCTGAGCATTTTCTGACCGTCCTCGACAGCGATCTGATGCTGTTTGCCGCCATGCTGCCCAAGGTCCTGGCCGGCTGCTGCATCGGCGCTTTCGTGACCCTGTTGTTGCCGCGCGAAATGGTGGCCCGCTGGGTGGGCCATGAATCCGGCATGACCGGTCTGGCGATCGCCACGGCCTTCGGCTTCATCCTGCCGGGTGGACCGCTCACCGCCTATCCGGTGGCCGGCGCCTTTCTGCTCGTCGGGGCCGATGCCGGCACCGTGGTGGCCTTTATCGTCAGTTGGACGTTGATCGGCTACACGCGCGCCATTGTCTGGGAGTTGCCGTTCTTCGGCTCTGACTTTGTGCTTTGGCGCATCGCCATGGCATTGCCATTGCCGATCCTGGCCGGCGTCCTCGCGCGCATCGCCGTGCGCGCCGGCTTTCCGGTCAACCCGCCGGATGACGGAGCGCGCAAATAGCCATGACGCTCGCCATCGATATCCTGCTGTGGTTGCTCGTCGGCACGCTGGCGCTGCTGGCCGCCTTGCGCGGCCGCCTTCTGTTGCATGACGGGCTGCGCACCGGCGTCGTCGAATTCCTGCATTTGTTGCCGCGCATCGGCATCGGTGTCGTCGGCTCCGGCTATATCGCCGAAGTCTTGCCGAAGGCGTTGATCGCGCCGTGGCTCGGCCCGGAATCCGGACTGACCGGCGTGCTGCTCGCCATTCTGGGCGGCGCGCTGACACCGGGCGGGCCGGTGGTTGGCTTTGCCGTCGGCGCCGCGGCGCTCAAAGGTGGCGCCGGCGCGCCGCAGGTCATCGCCTATTCGACCGCCTGGGCGCTTTATGCGGTACACCGTCTGGTGCTGTACGAAGTGCCGATGATGCCGCCGCGCATCGTCTGGCTGCGGGCGCTGGTCTGTCTGCCATTGCCGCTGCTCGCCGCGGGTTTGGCAATATTGATCGGCAGGCCGTAACGCTCAGGGTTTCGCGCCGGCCAGAAGTTCGTCGGCGATTTCGCCGTTCATGACGTCTTCAAGTCGCTGCAGGGCGCGGCAGGCCAGGACGCCGTCATAAATGCGATGGTCCCAATGCAACAGCAATTCCATCGTATTGTCGGGCTTCAGCATGCCATAGGTTATCATGCTCGGCCCCGGCGCGTTGAGGACCATGGTTTCCGAGCCGAGCGTCGCCAATGACGTGATCGCGAAGGTGCCGAAATTGTTTGCCCGCTGCCGGCCATGGTTGAGGCCGAACCACCAGATGAGACGCCGCAACGGCAACGGCAAGCCGGTGACGCGCAGGACGCGCCGCAGCGCCGGTACGTCGGCGAGCGGCGCATTCTTGCCGCGTTGCAGGATAGCATCGACCTCGGCGAGCGGCATTTCGTCGGCGGACCCGATGTTGAGCAGGACCGGCGATTCCTTGTCGAAGCTGTCGCGGATGATGGCGGCCATGGCGACGCTGCGCGGCACCTCGTAGAAATGCGGCCAGGGCCAGGTGAGATAAAAAGTGCGCAGCCATGGTTCATCGCGCGCCACCAGACAGAAGGCCTTGGCGACGATCGGCGTCCAGCCGGGCCGCGCCGCGAGTCTGGCGCGGGCCTGCACCAGCCGGTCGAGTTTCATCGCGCGCTTGACGATGACCAGCGGCACCGAAGCGTGCATCAGATCGATCACCAGCCTGCGTGCCAGACTGACCTGTTTAAATGTGCCCCGCATGCTGCTCCTGATGTCTCGACCGCGTCGCGTTTAGATTTATTGAAAATCCGCGATATGTAAACCGTTCGGCTGAACTAGTGCACGGCGGCGCCGCTGCGCGGCATGATCGCGCCGCGATGCCGGATCACTTGCCCAGCCAGGCGATGCGCCGCCGCCGCTGCTTCAAGCGCATTGTGCCCGGCAAGGCGCGCCGCCAGATAGCCGGCGTTGAAGCCGTCGCCGGCGGCAGTGGCATCGATGGGCGTGACGATCTCCGGCACCGGCACCGTTTCACTGGCGCCGGCGCTGGCGATCAGCGCGCCGTTCGCTCCGTTCTTGACGGCGATCTCATTGACGCCGAACGCGCGCAGGCGCTCGACCGTTGCCTCGGGCGATGGATCGCCCCACAGCAAAGCCTCGTCGTCAAAAGCCGGCAGGGCGATATCGACGCGCTTGAGCGCTTCGGCAAAAACCGTGCGCGTGCGGGTGAGATCGCCGCGCCAGCCGTCGGCGCGGAAATTGCCGTCGAAGGCGATCGTCACGCCGGCGGAGCGCGCGAGTTCGAGCGCCGCCAGGAACCGGCCGAGTCCCGCGTTGGAATAGAGCGACAGCGTGATGCCGGAAAAATAGATCAGCCGCGCCGCGGTGAGCGCCGCCGCGGTAAGGCTCCAGTTGGGCAGTTCGAACAGGTCGCGCGCCGGTGCGCTGTCGCGCCAGACATGCTTGCGGCGTTCGCCTTTCAAATTCGCGTCGATCATAGCCAGCGCCGGCAGACGCCCGGCGACGCGCGTTATCAGATCGGTGCCGATGCCTTCGGCGGCGGCAAGCGAGACGATGGCATCGGAATAAGGATCGTCGCCGAGCGCGGTGGCGAGGGCGGTCGGCTGACCGGCGCGCGCCAGGTAGATCGCGGTGTTGAAGGCGTCGCCGGCGCTGGCCAGCGCAAAGCGGCCATCGCCGCCGCGCGCCAGTTCGATGGTCGCTTCGCCGACACAGATCGCCCTTTTCGCGGCCTCGCTCATGCCCCTGCCTATCACGGAGGTACTCATGGCGTCACCCGCGGGCAGATCCCAAGGTCGTTCGCGCGCTACACAGTCGACAAATGTGATAAAATCGGGCACGGAAGTCGGGTCCGGCGGCTGGGGCCCGGGCCATAACGCCGGATAACGGCAAACCAAAAATGACCGCCGGTCGCATTGCGATGGCGGCTACGGGGGGACAATGTCCAGCGACGTTACACAGGATTCCGACTCCGCGATTTCGGCGGAGGCCCTGCGCAAGGCGGAAGAATACGTCCAGCAGGAAGAGGGCGCCGGCAACCGCCTCACCGGCTGGGCCGGCATTATCGTCACCGGCCTCGCCGTTGCGATGACCCTGTTCCATCTCTATGCCGCCTACGACATCATCCCGACCCAGGCGCTGCGCTATACGCATGTCGGCTTCGTTCTGGTGCTGAGCTTTCTGCTGTTCCCGCTGGCCAACCGGTTTCGCAACCGCATCGAATGGTTCGACGTCATCGCCGGCATGCTCGCAGTCGCCATCATGGTCTACGCGCTATGGGGCGGCGACGATTTCACCGACCGCGCCGCGGTTCCGGAAAAGTGGGACGTCATTCTCGGCATCGCGCTGATCGTGCTGGTGCTGGAAGCGGCGCGCCGCACCACCGGACCGATCATGCCGATCGTTGCGGTGCTGTTCATCCTCTATGCGCTATTCGGCGATTATCTGCCGCCGCCCTGGACGCACCGGCCTTACGACCTGCCGCGTTTGATCGGCCATCTGTTCATCACACTCGAGGGTATCTTCGGCGTCGCTGTCGATGTCTCGGCGACGTTGATCATCATGTTCACGATCTACGGCGCCATCCTGCAGCATTCCGGCGCCGGCAAATTCTTTATCGACTTCTCGCTCGCGGTCATGGGCAACAAGCCTTCGAGCGCGGGGCGCGCGGTGGTGGCATCGTCGTTTTTGCTTGGCGGACCGTCCGGTTCGGGCGTTGCGACCACGGTGATGATCGGCACGGTGTCGTGGCCGATGCTCAAGAAGGCGGGCTTCGAGGCCAATGCCGCTGGCGGCCTGCTGGCGGCCGGCGGTCTCGGCGCCATCATCTCGCCGCCGGTTTTGGGCGCGGCGGCGTTCCTGATCGCCGAATTTCTCAAGATCAGCTATCTCGATGTGATCTGGATGGCGGTCATCCCGACGCTGCTTTATTACGCCTCGCTGCTGTTCATGGTTGAACTCGATGCGTCACGCTTCGGCGCGCGCGAGGTCGTTTTCAAACAGGAGATGCCGCTCGGCCAGATGGTACGGCGCTACGGCTTCCACTTTGTATCGCTGATCGCCGTCATCGTTTTCATGGTGGTCGGCTATTCGCCGATGCTGTCGGTGTTCTATTCCACCATGCTCGCCTTCGTCATGAGCGCGCTGGCGCCCGAGACGACATTGGGGCCGCGCAAGCTGCTGATTCCGTTGCTGGTGGTCGGCGCGGTCGCGGCCGTCGGCTACATGATCCCGGGTTTCGGCGATTCGGCTTTCTCGTTGATGTTCGATCAGCTTTTCCCGCTGCTGGTGCTTCTGTCGCTTGCCGGGCTCGCCATCCTTGGTTTGACGGAGGCCGGTCAGCGCATCGCGCCATCGTCGAAAAGACTGACCACCGCGATGGCCGACGGCTCGATCAGCGCGCTCGGCGCCGCCACGACATGCGCGTCGGCCGGCATCATCGTCGGCGTGGTAACGCTGACCGGGCTGGGGCTTAAGTTCTCCTCGATTGTCATCGATTATGCCGGCGGCAGCCTGCTGCTGACCGCGCTCTATACCGGCCTGATCGTCTGGATCATCGGGCTCGCGGTGCCGGTGACGGCGTCCTACATCATCTGCGCGGTGATCGCCGCGCCGGCGCTGACCAAGCTCGGCGTGCCGGACTACGCCGCACACATGTTCATTTTCTATTACGCCGTGCTGTCGGAAGTCTCGCCGCCGACGGCGCTGTCGCCCTTCGCGGCCGCCGCCATCACTGGCGGCGACCCTTACAAGACGACGCTGCAGGCGTGGAAGTATACGCTGCCGGCTTTCCTGGTGCCGTTCGTTTTCGTGCTCGATCCGCAGGGCCTCGGCCTGCTGATGAAAATCCCGCAAGGCGGCTCGATCTACGACATTATCCTGATCACCGCGATCACCGCGGCGGGTCTTGCCGCGCTGTCGGCCTCGGCGCAGGGCTGGGCCATTCGTCGCACCTCGCTGACCGAGCGAATTTTATTCGGTCTTGCCGGGCTTCTCTTGGTGTTCCCGAGCCTGCTCGAGGCGTTGATGGAAGCCGCGACCGGATTGGACATTCCCTATCCGGCGCCTTTCGGGCTAACCTTGGGGCTCGCCTTGCTGCTTTGGCAGTGGAAAGGTCCAGTGCCAGCCGGACTGAAAACAGCCGGCCGATAAAATCAAAACATGGAGGAGCGTACGATGAAGCGAGGACTAAAGATTGCACTGGGCGCGGCCGCGGCCGTCGCAGTGCTGTTCGGTGCCGCGCAGGCGCAGCAGAAAACGATCGCTATCGGCACCGGCGGCACCGGCGGCGTTTATTATCCGCTCGGCGGCGGCCTCGCCAACGTCCTGACCAAGGCAATCCCCGGCCTGCAGGCGACCGCCGAAGTGACCGGCGGCTCGGTCGATAATCTCAAGCTGATCGGCGCCGGTCGCAGCGAACTCGGCTTCTCGATGGTCGACGCCGCGCTCGACGCCGAAAAAGGCCAGGACAAGTTCAAGGGCAGTCCGGTGCCGGTCCGCACCTTGATGGTGCTTTATCCCAACCAGATGCATGTCGTGACCATCGAGGGCACCGGCATCGAGAAAATGGCCGATCTCAAGGGCAAGCGCGTGTCCACCGGCTCTGGCGGCAGCGCCACCGAAGTGATGGCGTTCCGCGTCATCGAAGCCGCCGGTCTCGACAAGGACAAGGACATGAAGCGCGAGCGTCTCGGTGTCGCCGAGTCGGTCAATGCAATCAAGGATCGCAAGATCGATGCCTTCTTCTGGGTCGGCGGGCTGCCGACCGCCGCGGTCACCGATCTCGGCGCCACTCCCGGCGTCAAGATCAAGCTGATCGACCATGGCGATCTGGCCAAGGCGATGAACGAGAAGTACGGCAATCTCTACGCGTCGAGCACCATCAAGGCCGGCACCTATCCGGGCCAGACCGCGAACAATGTGAACACCGTGGTGTGGAACATTCTCGTCTCCAACGCCAATATGCCCGACCAGATGGCCTATGACATCGTCAAGACCGTCATCGACAAGAAGGCGGATCTCGTCGCGGTGCACGGCGAAGCCAGGAACTTCGAAGTCGCGAACCAGGTGAAGGACTACTCGCCGATCCCGTGGCATCCGGGTGCGATCAAGTACTTCACGGAAAAGGGCGTCAAGTTCTAAGACGTTCTATGCGTGCGTCCGGAACGACGTCAAAGACGGCGGCCCCGCCTCAAGCGGGGCCGTTTTTTTAATGCGCATGCGCCAGCCGCGCCCTCGGCATGGCGAGCGCAGCGAAGTAACAAAGCGCGCTCAACACCGCGATGCAAAAGCTGACCGGCCAATCGGTGTGATAGGCGATGACGATGCCGAGCCATGCTTCGCCAAGCGCCAGCGCTGCCGCAAGCACGAGGCCGGCCCAGAGTCCGGTGGCGACGCGCTGCGCCGCGGCGGCTGGCCCGACCATCAAGGTGAACACCATCAGGACGCCGACGATCTGCGCACAGGCCGCCACCGCCAGCGCCACGATGGCGAGGAACGCCGTCGAGATGAAGCGCAGCGACACGCCTTTGGCCTCGGCCAGTTCGGATTGCAGGCTGGCGAAGATCAAGGGCCGCATGATCGCCGCCAAAGCGACGAGCGTCACAACGCCGAGCGCGGCCAGCGTCGCGATCATCGCGTGGTCGACCGCCAGCACGTTGCCGAACAACAACGCCGTCGCCTGCGTTGCAAACGACGTATAGTAATGCAGGAACAACAGGCCGAAACCGAGCGACAGCGCCAGCACCACGCCGATGGCGACGTCGCGGTTGTTGATGCGTTCGCTCAGTAAACCCATGACGATGCCAGCAGCGAGCGTGAAACCGACCAGGCCCCATAAAGGCGCCAGGCCGATCAGGCCGGCGCCGGTCGCACCGGCAAAACCGATATGCGACAGCGCATGGCCGGCGAAGGTTTGCCCGCGCATCACAAGAAAATAACCGACAATGCCGGACACCACGGCGACCATGCCGGCGGCAGCGAAGGCGTTGATCATGAATTCATACTGAAACATCAGTGCGCGTGTCCGTGATCGTGGCCGTGGTCATGCATATGATCGGCGCGCTCGACATCGCGGCCGCGCGACAAGACGAAAATATGCCCGCCGGCGCGCAGTACTTCGATTTCCGTGCCATACAGTCGCGACAGCACCGGGGCGGTGACGACATCGTCGACGCGGCCGAGTTCGGCCTGGCCATTGCCGAGATAAAGCACCCTGTCGATTGCGCCAAGCAATTGGTTGAGCTCGTGCGCCGAGAACAGCACGGTTATCTTGCGCTCACGGCACACTGTCTTGATGACGTCGATTACCACTTCCTGATGCCGCGCATCGAGGCTGATCAAGGGCTCATCGAGCAGCAACAGTTTGGGATCGCCGATCAGGGCCTGCGCCAGCAACAACCTTTGCCGTTCGCCGCCCGACATATCGGACAGCGCGCGGTTCGCCAGATCGCGCGCGCCGACAGCGTCGAGCGTGGCTTCGATCGTTGCGCGATTGACGGCCGACAATGAAGGCAAGCCCCAGCGCTCGCCGTGCATGGAGCTGGCGATGTAGTCGAGGCCGCGCACGCGCAGATCGGGCAACACGGTCCGCAGTTGCGGCAGATAGCCGATGCTGGCGTCGCCGCATCGCGGCGCACGGCCGAACACGGCCAGGCGTCCGGCGCTCGGCGGCAGCAGACCGAGGATCGAGCGCATCAACGTCGTCTTGCCGGCGCCGTTGGGACCGAGCACACCGATGAATTCGCCTGGCTCTATGGCGAAAGTGATGTCCTTGAGAACCGCGCGCCCGCCGATCTGGAGCGTCGCGCGGTCGAGTTCGATGACGCTCACGAATTCGGTCCCGTCAGCGCCTTGTCGAGTGCGTCGAGTTCGCCGAGCATCCAGTCGGCGAACGGCACATTGGCCGGCTGCGTCTCGGTCACACCGACGACAGGCACCTTCGCCTTGGCGGCGACCGCCAACATGCGCTCGGTCAGTTTCTCCGACACCTGCTTGTTATAGATCAGCGCCTTGACCTTGCCGTTCTTGAGGTCGTCCTCGAAGGCTGCGACGTCGCGGGCGCTTGGCTCGGTGTCGTTCATCATCGCCAGCTGGAAACTCTGGTTGCGCATGGTTAGGCCGAGCGCGGCCGCCATCGGCCCGAAGACCGGCTCGGTGGCGGTGACCGGCTTGCCGGCATGCTTGGCCCGCATCTGCGTGGCGCGCTGCGCAACGCGATCGAGATCGGCCAATGTCCTTCCGAGCCGCGCGGCATAGTCGGCGGCATGGGCGCTTTCGGCCTGGGTGAGCGCGGCGGCGATTGCCTTGGCGACCGCCGGCATGGTGGTCGGCGCGTACCACAGATGCGGGTTGTCGCCCGGCTTGGCGTTCACGGTCTTTGCCGCCGTGATGACGATACGGGCCGGCCGCGGCGCGGCGGCGATGAGTTTGTCCATCCACGGATCGTAATTGGCGCCATTGACGATGACGATCCGCGCATCGGCGATCTGCCGCACCACGCCCGGCGTGGTCTCGAACAGATGCGGGTCCTGATCCGGATTGGACATGATGCTGGCGACCGAAACCCGGTCGCCGCCGATCTGGCGGGCGATATCGCCGTAGAAATTCTGTGCCGCGACGATGGCGATCGTGCTGTCGGCCGCCTGGGCCGGAATAGCGGAGGCGAGGGCAGACAGGAAAGCAAAAAGCAGTGCGGCCATGCTTCGCATGAGGGGGCATCCGGACGGTGAGACGATCCCGACATGTAATATTATAACATATCGGAGCGCAAGGGCCCCCGGCAGGCGGCGCGGCGAAAAGTTTAGTCCGGCTTGTTCGCCAGATAGACCGTCTGGGTGAAAGGCCGGTCTTGCAGCGGGTTATGAAAAGTCACCGGCTCGGCCCGGGCATTGGCGAAAATCCGCGCCAGACGCGCGGTGAAAGCAGGATCTGGCAGATCGTTCGACCACAGGCCGAACACGCCGCCGGGCGCCAGATGAGCGGTCAGCCGTTCAAGGCCGGCTTCGCCGTAAAAGGCGGCGTTGCTTTCAT
Organism: uncultured Hyphomicrobiales bacterium; assembly: GCA_903892675.1. Lineage (GTDB taxonomy): Bacteria > Pseudomonadota > Alphaproteobacteria > Rhizobiales > Xanthobacteraceae > Pseudolabrys. The sequence continues at coordinate 18,980 of CAITJJ010000119.1, forward strand.
CAAGCAGGGCTTCCGGCGAATGATCGATATCGACCAGCACGGCGTCGAATTGGCGGCCGGGCGCGTCGGGATCGAAGCCGGCAGCAGAGGCGGCGAGCTTGAAGAAGTCGCCATGCACGAAGCGGCAGCGCGGGTCGGCGCTCAGTTCATGACCGAGGGGCACGAGTCCGGACCGGTGCCACTCGATCACTGCCTCGAGAAAATCGACGACCACAAGCGAAGCGACATTGCCATGCGCCAGCACCGCCTTGGCGGTGTAGCCGAGCCCCAGCCCGCCGACGACGACATTAAGGCCGGACCCGGGCAGGCCGGCGAGACCGAGATCGGCGAGCGCGATCTCGGAGGCGGTGAAAAGGCTGGACATCAAGAATTCGTCGCCGAGTTTGATCTCGAACACGTCGACGCCAAGCCGCAATTCGCGGCGCCGGCGCAGGCTGAGCCCGCCGATCGGCGTGTCGCGATAGTCCAGTTCTTCAAACAATGTGAGCATGCGGGGCGGCACTTCTATGGAGAGGGACTTCAATCGGGCGCGAGGGCACGCTATCACCGATGCGCGCCGTCGGTGCGCAACTTTAAGAAAGACAAACGATGCTGACCCGTGATGCGCTCAAAAACTATCTGCTTGAGATGCCGTCCGGCCATATCTTCGATCTGACCTATGGCCTGTTCGCCGATGCTTTCCCGCCGGGCGAACCGGATCCGCTCGCGCGCGCGGCGTTGCAGGCTTTCGCGATGGAATGCAACTGCGATCTCAAGAACAATATTCTGGAAGCCCGCTACGAACTGACCCGGCGATAACCGAAACTGCTCAGCTCTGATCGCCCCAGCGGTCGAAAACCGCTTCGGCGATGTAGGCCTTGCGGCCCTGCCGTCCGGTCGTCGTGCCATGGGCGGCGCACCAGCCGGCGAAGGATTCAGGATCGATCCGCACCCGCATGACCGGGTGACCATAGGCCTTCAGCCCGGTCTCCATCTCGATCGCCATCTTTTGCCATTGAGCCCATTCCGGCGGCAGGGTCGCACCGTCCTCGAACAGCGCTTTCACAGTGGCGTAATCGGCTTCGTCGATCCAATAGACCCCGACGCCGCGAAGCGGCTTGTCATCCTGATGTGTCATGGAACCGATATAGGCGTCGCGCCCGGTGCGCGGCAATTCGGATCAGAACCGGCGGCTGACCAGAACATCGCGCCGGGTGCGGCGGACATCGTCTTCGAGGCGCTTTATTTCGCGCGTGAGTTCCGCGATAGCCTTGATAAAGCTGTCATTGATGTCTTTTTGCGCGATCTGCTCGCGCGCGTTGCGCAGGAAGTTCTCGGCGGCGGACAGCGACATTTTACAAACCTAAAAAACTGTAAATTCGGGCGGAATTAGCCCGCCGGGCGGTCGTGCGCCCAATATTGAGGCTAGGCTGAATAAGTGAATTTTTCCGAAAAATCAGCGATAAAACGCAATCCAGTATTTTGCCGATATTTCGCCGGTATTTTGCGTCCGGCAGCGGCGCCGCGGTCTTGCGAGACGCGGTTCCAACCAATGGCCTGTTGCATGCAGGGCCGATGCTCCGCACAATGAAGCCTAAACATAGAGAGAAATATGCGTCTGCAACCTGGTAAGAATTCTGCTCCTTCGGACCTTTCCGTCATGACGCGGCGAGCGTTCATTGTCGGCCTGCCGCTGGTAACGGCCGGTTGCGGCGCCGGCTACGGCATCGTCCATGACGGCGGCCATACCATCGCCCCGGTCGATATGACGACGCTCGATCCCGGCCTGTTGCGCCAGGAGGTTGCCTGGAGCGGCAAGGAGAAGCCGGGCAGCATCTTCGTCAACGTACCGGAGCGGCGGCTTTACCTCGTGCAGGCCGGCGGCCGCGCGCTGCGCTACGGAGTCGGTGTCGGGCGCGCGCCGGGAGTCACGTTCCGCGGCACGGCGATCGTCGGGCGCAAGGAAAAGTGGCCGCACTGGACGCCCACCGCGAATATGATGGCGGCGATCCCGATGTACCGCTCCTATTCCGGCGGCATGGATGGCGGCCCGAACAATCCGCTTGGGCCGCGCGCGCTGTATCTTTACCGCGGTGGCCGCGACACGTTATTCCGTCTGCACGGCACCACCGAGCCGGAAACCATCGGCACGGCGGTCTCGAGCGGCTGCATCCGCCTGTTTAATCAGGACATCATCGATCTCTATGACCGCGTGCCGATCGGTACGCAGGTGACAGTGGTCTAGGCGCTGGCGGGTACACGCTAATAAGGCCGCCCACCGCGGCGGCCTTTTTCATTCCAGTGGTAGCGGGCCATTGCCTTACGGCCGATCCCAGAAGCTGGCGGTCGGCGGCACGATTGCAGCCGTCGCGGCGCGGTGGGCGAGCATGAGATATTCACGGCCAAGAGCGGCGTATCGCTCGACTTCGTTCTGGGTTGCTGCCTTCGCGGCCAGACAAAAGGATTTTCGGGCGTCTTCTAGAAAGCACTCTGCATTGTTGATGGGGTTGCCCCTCGGGAGTTGATCAAAACAGCTCATTATTGGAGACAACGTCCTCGACAACTAATAGTTGCTTGGACGGTCGGTCTAACTTCGCGGAGCGGAAAAACGGGCGGATAGGCCACCAAATGCCTCCTTTTGCAGGTTCGGTCTGGAACCCCTATATCTCAACCCCAAGGAGCCAGCCCGCCAATGAACACTGCCCCCCAGACCGAAAAAATCCCCGTCACCGTGCTCACCGGCTATCTCGGCGCCGGCAAGACGACGCTGCTCAACCGCATCCTGTCGGAGCCGCACGGCAAGAAATACGCCGTCATCGTCAACGAGTTCGGCGAAATCGGCATCGACAATGAGCTGGTCGTCAACGCCGACGAGGAAGTGTTCGAGATGAACAATGGCTGCATCTGCTGCACCGTGCGCGGCGATCTGGTGCGGATCATTGACGGCCTGATGCGCCGCAAGGGCAAGTTCGACGCCATTATCGTCGAGACGACGGGCCTGGCCGATCCCGCGCCCGTGGCGCAGACCTTCTTCATGGACGAGAACGTCGGCGCGAAGACGCGGCTCGATGCGGTGGTGACGGTGGCCGACGCCAAATGGCTCAAGGATCGTCTCAAGGACGCGCCCGAGGCCAAGAACCAGATCGCCTTCGCCGACGTGATTCTGCTGAACAAGACGGATCTGGTGACACCGGGCGAACTGGCCGAGGTCGAGGCGCGCATCCGCGCCATCAACCCTTACGCCAAATTGCATCGCACCGAGCGCTCGAAGATCGCGCTTGACGAGGTGCTCGGCCGCAACGCCTTCGATCTCGACCGTATTCTCGACATCGAACCGGAATTCCTGACCGCCGACGATGGCCACGATCATCATCACGATCATGACCATGACCACGGCCACGATCATCACCACCATCATGGCGGCCTCAAGCACTATCACGACGAAGATATGCAATCGATTTCGCTCAACACCGCCAAGCCGCTTGATCCGGACAAGTTCTTTCCCTGGGTGCAGGATCTGGTGGCGACCGAGGGCAAGGACATCTTGCGCTCCAAGGGCATTCTCAGCTTCAAGAATGACGAGGAGCGTTTCGTGTTTCAGGGTGTGCATATGATTCTTGACGGCGACCATCAGCGGAAGTGGAAAGACGGCGAGGCGCGCACCAGCCGGATCGTCTTCATCGGCCGCCATCTTCCGGAAGACAAAATCCGCAAGGGCTTCGAGAGCTGCATTGCGTAAAGAATTGGCGTTAGCCCTGTGACCGAAACCGGCACTCCACTTCCATCTCTTGCCGATCGTGCCCGCTCAGTCGCAGCGGAGGGCACCATCGTCGGCGTGCACTTTTTCCAACAGACGCCGGTCTTTGTGCTTTGCGAGGAAGCGCTGCTGTTCGCGCCGCCTGAGGACAAACGGCTGGTCGCCATCCATGGCGGCGCCATTCTCGCCAGCGCCGCCGACGGCTCGCGCATTGTCACCGGCGGCGACGACGGCAAACTGATCGCCACCCGTCGCGACGGAACGCACGAAGTCCTCGCTACCGACGACAAGAAACGCTGGGTCGATCAGGTCGCGATCGGTCCCGACGGCGCCGTTGCCTGGGCCGCCGGCAAGGTCGCCCATGTGCGCACCGGGAAGGGCGAGCAGCGCGATCTCGACCTGCCGTCGACTGTTGCCGGGCTCTGCTTTTTTCCGAAAGGCTTTCGCCTGGCCATCGCGCATTACAACGGCGCGACGCTCTGGTTTCCCAATGCCGCCGGCGCCAAGCCGGACGTGCTGGAGTGGAAGGGGTCGCATCTCGGCGTCACCGTAAGCCCCGACGGCAAGTTTCTGGTCACAACCATGCAGGAGCAGACTCTGCACGGCTGGCGCATCGTCGATGCCAAGCACATGCGCATGTCGGGCTATTCGGCGCGCGTGCGGTCGCTGTCATGGACCTATGACGGAGGCGCGCTCGCCACCTCCGGCTCCGAGCAGCTCATTTTGTGGCCGTTTACCGGCAAGGATGGGCCGATGGGCAAGCAACCGACGCTGCTCGCACAATCGCCCGCGCGCTGCTCGGTGGTGGCCTGCCATCCGCGCCAGCCGGTGGCGGCGGCCGGCTTCGCCGACGGTTCCGTCCTGTTGGTGCGGCTTGATGACGGCGCGCTCATTCTGGCGCGCGAGGCCGATGGCGAGCCGGTCAGCGCGCTCGGCTGGAGCGCCGAGGGCCAGGTGCTGGCCATGGGCACCGAGAATGGCAGCGCCGGCGTGCTGAAGCTTTAAGCGTTAAGCTTGACGGCAAATGGTCGCGGCGCCCGATTGCCCAGGCTCCGCAAGCGGCGATACCTTGCTGCCGCTATCGAATTCTTAACAGCGGACTTGCGGGGCGATCTCATGAACTGGCGAACGATCTTCGGCCTTGCGGCCGCAACCTCGCTCGGCCTCGCGCCGCTTGGCGCAGCGACCGCACAAACCGCCGCCGAGTCGCCGCCGCCGCAGTCGCGGCCGCAACGTCCGTTTGTGGCGCAAACCCCGCCGCCGCCGCCGTTGCCGCCGGCGGCCAATGCGCCTTCGGCAAAGGCCAATCAGAAACCGGAAACCAACAAGAAGATCTAGCGCTCGCGCATCGCGCAAACGAAACGGGCGGCCTTTGCGGGCCGCCCGTTTTTATGTCGATGCGAAAAAATTACCGTACCAGCACGTTCTTGAACTGCCACGGATCGCTGGTGTCGAGTTCTTCCGGGAACAGGCCCGGCCGGCCGTCGAGCGGTGTCCAGTCGGTGTAGTAGCCCTTCACCGGACCGAGATACGGCAACTGGATTTCCAGCAGGCGATGGAAGTCCATCTCATCCGCTTCGACGATGCCTTCGGTCGGATGCTCCAGCGCCCAGACCATGCCGCCAATGATGGCGGACGTCACCTGCAAGCCGGTGGCGTTCTGGTAAGGCGCTAGCGCGCGCGTCTCCTCGATGGAGAGCTGCGAGCCGAACCAGTATGCGTTCTTGCCGTGGCCGTAGAGCAGCACGCCAAGTTCGTCGATGCCGTCGACGATTTCGTTCTCGTCGAGAATATGATGCTTCTCCTGCATCTTGCCGGCGCGGCCGAACAGCTCATGCAGCGACAGCACCGCGTCGTCCGCAGGATGATAGGCATAGTGACAGGTCGGCCGGTAGATCGCCTTGCCGGATGCGTCATAGGCGGTGAAGTAGTCGGAGATCGAAATCGACTCATTGTGCGTGACGAGAAAACCGTACTGCGCGCCGCGCGTCGGGCACCAGGTGCGCACGCGCGTATTGGCGCCGGGCTGCATCAGGTAGATCGCCGCGCCGCAGCCGGTCTCATGGCTATGCGCATTTGCCGGCATCCATTTTTCATGCGTGCCCCAGCCGAGTTCGGCCGGCTGCATGCCTTCCGACAGAAAGCCTTCCACCGACCATGTGTTGACGAAAACCTCCGGTGGCTTCGGCGATTTGGATCGCTGGGTGTCGCGCTCGGCAATATGAATGCCCTTGATGCCGGCCTGCCGCATCAGGTCGGCCCATTCGGCCCGGGTCTTCGGCTCGGGAACGTTGAGCTTCAGATCGGCGGCGACATTGAGCAGCGCCTGCTTGGCGAAAAACGACACCATGCCGGGATTGGCGCCGCAGCAGGACACGGCCGTCGTCGAGCCTGGCTTGCGCGCCTTCTTGGCGGCGAGCGTGTTCTCGCGCAGCGCGTAGTTGGAGCGCGCGGCCGCGCCCTTCGATTTGTCGAAATAGAAGCCGAGCCAGGGTTCGTTGACTGTGTCGATGTAGAGCGCGCCCAGTTCGTTGCACAGTTCCATGATGTCGACAGAGCCGGTGTCGACCGACAGGTTGACGCAAAAGCCCTGGCCGCCGCCTTCGGTCAAAAGCGGCGTCAGCAGCGCGCGATAATTGTCTCTGGTGAGGCCCTGCTGGATGAACTTGACGCCGTGCTTGTCGCAGAGCGCCTTGCGGCCCTCGTCCTTGGGATCGAGCACGGTGATTCGCGATTTGTCGTAATCGAGGTGCCGCTCCAGCAGCGGCAGCGTGCCTTTGCCGATGGAGCCGAAGCCGACCATGACAATGGGGCCGGTGATGTTCGCGTAAACGGGCCAATCGGTCATTGCTCAAGTCTCCAAACGAATTTTTCGTATTGTGGGGTCATATCCGCCGACTGTGACGAACGGAAGGGTGAACGCCGCGATTTGCGCGCGGCGTCCACGATTTTCTCAGGTTTTAAGCCGCTTTTACGCGGCGCGCGAGCGGTGTCCGCGCGGCGCATGGGCGCGGCTGGCCTGCGCTACCAGAGCGGCCAGATCCGGCGTCGGCTCCAATCGCCCGGCCGGCGCGATCATGCCGCGCGCGCCGTCGAGGGAGCCCGCTGTCAGTTCGCGGCCGAGCAGGCGATGGCGCTCGAACGGTCCGGGCATCCACAATGCGCCGGTCTTCTCGCCCGAGAAGCCGAAGCGATTGTAGAATTCCGGGTCGCCGACCAGGATCACCGCGCCAAATCCAAGTTTGCGCGCGGTCTGGATCGCGCGGCGCACCAAAGCGCCGCCGAGCCCGCGCGAGCGGCAGTCTTCCGCGACCGCGACCGGGCCGAGCAGCAACGCCTTCTGTCCATTGCCCAAGGCAATGTCCCAAAGGCGCGCCGTGCCGATGACGCGACGGCCTTCCGATGCGATGAACGACAGGCCTTCGGCGGGCAGGCGGTCCTCGCGCAGGCGCTCGGACGACTTGCGATAACGGCTCTCGCCGAAAGCATTATCGAGCAGCGCTTCGCGGGCGTCGATGTCGGACAGGCGTTCGTGGCGAATCTGGATCATGGTCGTGCTCCTTCCCCGCCAAAAGCACGCGCGAACGCGCGCCTAAGGCGCATCAGTTCAAGAGGTGAGGAAAGGGGGAGGCGGAGAACCGCCTCCCTTAACCGTCAGGTCCGATCGCGGAGCGATCAGATGTGATAGGTCTTCAACGGCGGGAAGCCGTTGAACGCCACCGCCGAGTAGGTCGACGTGTAGGCGCCGGTGCCTTCGATCAGCACCCGGTCCCCGATCTCCAGGCTGACCGGGAGCGGGTAGGGCTGCTTCTCGTACAGCACGTCGGCCGAATCACAGGTCGGACCGGCGAGCACGCACGGCGCCAGGGCGTCGCCGTCCCGCGTCGTCTTGATCGGATACCGGATCGACTCGTCCATCGTCTCGGCCAGACCGCCGAACTTGCCGACGTCCAGGTAGACCCAGCGCACGTCGTCTTCCTCGCTCTTCTTCGAGACGAGCACGACTTCGGTTTCGATCAGGCCGGCGTTGCCGACCATGCCGCGGCCCGGTTCGATGATCGTTTCCGGGATGCGGTTGCCGAAGTGCTTGCGCAGCGCCTTGAAGATCGCCGAGCCGTAGGTCTTCACCGACGGGACGTTCTTCAGGTACTTCGTCGGAAAGCCGCCGCCGAGGTTGACCATCGACAGGTTGATGCCGCGCTCGCCGCACTCCTTGAACACCGCCGCCGCCGAAGCAAGCGCCCGGTCCCAGGCATGCTGGTTGCGCTGCTGCGAACCGACATGGAACGACACGCCATAGGCGTCGAGGCCGAGCTTGAGCGCATGCTCGAGCACGTCCACGGCCATCGACGGCTCGCAACCGAACTTGCGCGACAGCGGCCATTCCGCCCCGACGCAGTCGGAGAGGATGCGGCAGAATACGCGCGAGCCCGGCGCAGCGCGGGCGATCTTCTCGACCTCGGCGTTGCAATCGACCGCGAACAGCCGGATGCCCAGCGCGAAGGCGCGCGCAACATCGCGCTCCTTCTTGATGGTGTTGCCGTAGGAGATACGGTCCGGCGTTGCGCCAGCCGCGAGCGCCATTTCGATCTCGGCGACCGAAGCGGTGTCGAAGCAGGAGCCAAGCTTGGCCAGCAGCGAAAGCACTTCCGGCGACGGGTTGGCCTTCACGGCGTAGAACACGCGCGTATCGGGCAACGCCTTCGCGAAGTTAAGATAGTTATCCTTCACGACGTCGAGATCGACGACGAGAACCGGACCTTCATCCACGCCACGCTCGGCACGGTCACGCAAGAATTCTCGGATGCGCTCAGTCATGGCGCTC
>CAITJJ010000120.1 GCA_903892675.1 uncultured Hyphomicrobiales bacterium
CGGCCGCGAGCGCGGCTATCACGGCGTCGGCTTCGGCGGCATCTCGGTCGGCGGCATGGTCGCCAACCGCAAGCAGTTCGGCGTGGCTTTGGCCGGCGCCGATCATTTGCAGACGACCTATAACCGCGCCGAGCAGGCCTATTCGGTCGGCGAGCCGGAATGGGGCGCGCATCTCGCCGACGAACTCGATCGCCTGGTGACGCTGCATGATGCGTCGACCATCGCCGCTGTGATTGTCGAGCCGGTGTCCGGCTCGACCGCCGTACTGCCGCCGCCGAAGGGCTATCTCAAGCGCCTGCGCCAGATCTGCGACAAGCACGGCATCCTGCTGATTTTCGACGAGGTCATCACCGGCTATGGCCGTCTCGGTCATGCCTTCGCCGCCGAGCGCTATGATGTGGTGCCAGACATGATCACCTTCGCCAAGGGCATCACCTCCGGCAGTGTGCCGATGGGCGGCGTCATCGCCCGCAAGGGCATCCACGACGCCTTCATGAAAGGCCCCGACCACGCCATCGAACTGTTCCACGGCTACACCTATTCGGCGCATCCGCTCGCCTGCGCCGCCGGTCTCGCCACGCTCGATCTTTATCGCGACGAGGATCTGTTCGCGCGCGCCAAAAAGATGGAGCCGATCTGGGCGCAAGCAGCGATGGGGCTCAAAGGCCTGCCGAACGTCTTGGACATCCGCACCGTCGGCCTGATGGCCGGCATCGATCTCGCCAGCAAGCCCGACGCGGTCGGCTTGCGCGGCTATCAGGCGCTGGAAAACGCCTTCCACGACCACGACATCATGTTCAGGATTTCCGGCGATGCCATCGCTATGAGCCCGCCTTTGATCGTCACCGAAGCGCAGATCGGCGAGATCTTCGACAAGGTCGCCGCGGTCATCCGGCAGGTGGCGTAATCGCCTCGAACGAGGCTTGCGCTACATCAATGTAGGCCGCTGCCGGCTTGCTAGCGTCGGCCCATGCGAAATCAACGGCTACTCATCGTCGGCGCACTCGTCCTGCTGCTGGTCGCAGGCCTTGGCTGGTGGCATTACGGGCGCGGACCGCAGATCGCTGCCGCCACCGCCACGCGCGGCACCGCGGTCGAGATCGTCTATGCCACCGGCGGCGTCGAGCCGGTGCGCTGGTCCAAGGTCGCCAGCGTCATCCGCGACCGCATCGTCGAAGTCTGCGACTGCGAAGGCAAGCCGGTCGCCAAAGGCGACGTGCTGGTGCGCCTCGACGACCGCGAGGTTCAGGCGCAAATGAAGGAATTGAAGGCGCGCGAGGATTTCGGCAAGCGCGAAATGTCGCGCGTCAGCGATCTGGTGACGCGCGGCGCCGCAACGACCCAAGCCTATGAGCGCGCCTCGATGGACCTGCAGCAGGTGCAGGGGCTGATTTCGGTGCAACTCGAGAAGATCGGCGACTACACTATTCTTGCGCCGATGAATGGTGTCGTGCTGCGCCGCGACGGCGAGATTGGCGAAATCGCCGAGGCGGGGCAGATACTGTTCCGCGTCGGCGTGCCGTTGCCGTTGCAGGTGGTGGCCGAAGTCAACGAAGAGGATATTCCGCGCGTCGCGCTCAAGCAGACCGTGCTGTTCCGTACCGACGCCTTTCCTGACCGTCGGCTGGAAGGAACAGTGCGCGAGATCACGCCGATGGGCGACGTCGTCGCCAAGACCTATCGCATCAAGGTCGCGCTGCCCGACGACACGCCGCTCAAGCCCGGCATGAGCGTCGAAGCCAATATCGTGACGCGCGAACGGCCCGATGCGCTGCTGGTGCCGGCCGGCGCCGTGCAAGGCAATGCCGTGTTTGTCATCGACGGCAACCGCGCGCGCAAGCGCGAGGTCAAGATCGGCATTCGCGGCACGCGCGCCGTCGAAGTGCTGGACGGGCTGAAGGAGGGCGAGCGCGTCGCATCGCCGGCGCCGACCGATCTCAAGGACAGCGCGCGCGTCCGCGTTCTCGACGCGCCATGAAGGTCATATGAACCTCATTCTCGACATCGCCTGGACGCATGTGCGCGCCCGTGTGCGGCAGACCGGCTTCGCCGTCGCCGGCGTCGCCACCGGCGTCGGCTTCTCGATCATGATGGCCTCGCTGATGCAGGGCTCGCAGGACGACTTCACCAATCGGCTGGTCAACACGCTGCCGAACGTCACCGTGTCGGACGAGCGGCGCTCGCCGCCGCCGCAGCCGGCCGCGACCTTATACGCTGCCGCCGAAATTCACGGCCTGACGCCCGAGGCGCGCCGGCGCGGCATCAAGAACCCGCTCGCCACCATGGCGGCGCTGGAGGCCTGGTTGCCGGGCGCGGTGGGTCCGTCGGTGAAGGTCCAGGCCATCATTCGTTATGCCAATCACGACATCGCCACCAATATCATCGGCATCGATCCACGCCGCGAGTCGATGATTTCCGATCTGCCCAAGCAGATGCGCGGCGCCACGCTCAACGCGCTGTTTCGCGCCACCAATGCCATCGTCATCGGCGACAGGCTTTCGGACAAGATCGGCGCGCGGATCGGCGCCAATATCACGCTGCAAACCAGCGAAGGCGCCCGCCTCAACGCCCAGGTCGTAGGATTTTTCCATACCGGCGTGCGCCAGCTCGACGAAAGCACGGCCTATGTGCTGACCAAGACCGGGCAGATCCTGTCGAAGCAGACCGGGCTGATCAACGAATTGCGCGTGCGCCTGCGCGAGCCGATGACCTCGCGCGAGATCGCCACGCGCATCGAGAACGACACCGGCTACAAATCGGTATCCTGGCAGGAAGCCAATGAAGACCTGATCAGCACCTTCATCATCCGCAACCTCATCATGTACACGGTGGTCGGTGCCATTCTGCTGGTCGCCAGCTTTGGCACCTACAACATTATCTCCACGATCACGCACGAAAAGGCGCGCGATATCGCCATCATGAAGTCGCTGGGCCTGAGCGAATACACCGTGCGCTCGATCTTCGTCATCGAGGCGATGATCATCGGCGTTGCCGGCGCGCTGGCGGGCTTCCTGCTCGGCTATCTGCTGTGCCTGGCGCTGGGGTCGATCGAGATCAAGAATCCGTTTCTCGATTCCGACCGACTGCCGCTGGCCTATACCTATACGCATTATCTGCTGGCCGGCGCGGTCGCCCTGGTGTCGTCGGTGGCGGCGGGCTACCAGCCGGCGCGCAAGGCGGCGCGCATGCATCCGGTCGAGATCATCCGGGGCGCGACATGAGCGCAGCCGCTGCACAAGATACGCACATCGTCGCTGCGACCGCGCCGCTGATCGAGGCGCGCAACGTTACCCGCATCCTGCCCGGCGTCGTGCCGACCACTTTGGTTCATAACATCGACCTCGTTATCCGCGAGAACGAATTTGTCGGCATCACCGGGCCGTCCGGCTCGGGCAAATCCTCGCTGCTGTATCTGCTTGGCCTGCTCGACCTGCCGACCTCGGGCGAGGTGCTGGTTCGCGGTCAGGAGACAACGAACATGGCGGAAGAGGATCGCGCGCATGCGCGGCTCACCATGCTCGGCTTCGTCTTCCAGTTCCATTTTCTGCTGCCGGAATTCACCGTTCTGGAAAACGTGATGCTGCCGATGCGCGCGCTCGGGCAATTGTCTGCATCGGCCATGCGGACGCGCGGCGGCGATCTGCTTGGCTCGCTCGGGCTCGGCGATCACATGAACAAGCGGCCGGATCAATTGTCCGGCGGTCAACGCCAGCGCGTCGCGGTGGCGCGCGCGCTCGCCAACGAACCGCCGGTCATCCTTGCCGACGAGCCGACCGGTTCGCTCGATTCGAAATCGAGCGAACAGGTGTTCGAGGTACTGCGCGATCTGGTGCACCGGCACGGCAAGACCGTGGTCGCGGTGACACACGATCTCGGTATGGCCGCGCGCATGGACCGTCAGATCGAATTGATCGACGGCGCCATTGTCGCCGACAAGGCGGTCCTCGTGGAGCGGATTTGACGTTCGCTACCCGCTCGCGGCGACCATCTTAAGCGAACGTCAAATCCAAAGCTCCACGAGCAACAATAGCCTGCTAGTGGTCCATGATTCTAACATTCGCAAAAGTGCCCGCGCAGACGGAATGCGAATGTTAGAATCGGACCACTAGTGCGCGGGCATGAGTCCGGCGAAAGCCGGCTTCGGTAACAAAATCGCCCAGCCGACATTGACGAAACTGTCGCCGCGCCGGTCGGGAATGAGGAAGGGCGGCTGCACCGCGGCCTCGCTGGCGACTTTGCGGTAGCGCGGCGGAACCACGTCGAGGTCGCCTTCGGTCCATACCACCACGGCGCCACGTGCGTTGAGGTCGGCGAGTTCGATCCACGGCGCGCGCGCCGGTTCGCCGTCGATCAAAACGCGCGGATGGTGAGGGGCGTAATGCGCGACATTGCCACCGGTCCACATGTCGCCGATCACATAGGCGATCGGCTGGCCGGTGACGGCGCGGGCGCGGCGCGACAATTCGAGCGCCAGCCTTTCGCCGGGGAAGAACACCGCGCGGTAGCGGTGATCGTAATTCGGCAGCACCGCGTAATTGACGATGAAGGCGCCGGCCATGCAGACAAAGACGATAGCCCAGGTGATTGCGATGCGGCCGAGCCGCCTTTGTTCGATGGCGCTACGCGCCACCAGCACCAGCCAGGTGCCGGCAAACATCCACAGCGGATAGCCCCACATCGCGATGGTGCCGCGGCCGGTGATGGCGGCCAGCGCCAGCACGGCGGCGACCGGGCCGAAAGCCAACAGCGTGACGATGCGCCGGTCGAAAGCGTCGGCGAGGGAAGCGATCGGCGTTTCGCTGGCGGCGCGGCGAGGCAAGAATCGTGAAACGAACAAAGGCGCGGCGATCAACAGCGACGGAATGAGGAAGGCCAGTTGGCCGATGGCGAACTGGGCCGGGTGCCAGAGATGGTCGAACCAGCCGCGCGACAGCACGGCGCGATGTTCGGCATAACCGAAGGGCAGGAAGTCGTTGCGCACCAGCCAGACGAGGTGCGGCGCCATGACGATCAAGGCGACCGCGGCGGCGATGTAGGGCCCGGGCGTCGCCAGCGATTTGCGCGCATCGCGATCGAACAGGATGAACAGTGCGACCGGCACGGCGAGGATAACGACGAAATATTTCGCCCACAGCGATATGCCGATGGCCGCGCCGAGCAGCGCCCAATGGCCGAGGTGACCGCCGCGTAAACTCCGATGCAGGGCGTAGCCGGCCAGCGCCCAGAACGGCAGCTGAATGACATCATGGTTAAATTTGGCGGCGGTGTAGCTGAGATAATGCAGGCCATCGACAACCAGCACCGCGACCAGTGCGCCGAGCGGGCCGGTCAGGGGCCGGGTCGCCATATAGACGATCGCCAAGGCTGAAATGACCGCGGCCTGGGCCAACAGGTAATAGCCGAAATCATGGCCGATCGTGCGATAGACGATCTCGACCAGCCACCAGGGCAAAGGCGGCAGCTTGTCATAGCCGAGTTGCCATTCGCGGCCATAGAGCAGCGCTTCGATCAGATCGAGCGGCAGATTGGGGTAGAGCAGCGCCGGCAGCGCCGTCCAGACCGCCGCGTGCAGCGCCAAAAAGGCCGCCAGAGCGCGCCCCGGCGAGGCGACGATCCATGTGAGGCGGGGCGACGCGGGGGAAGCCTGCATCGGTTTTCGAGTTCCGGGTTGGCCAAAGGAGCCGGATAAGGGACTTTGGGAAGGTTCTTGTGAAAGACGGGCGACGGCTCGTTACCATAGCAGGAAATCGCGGTTGCGCGGGCGCGCCGCCTCATGAACATTAGGGGCCAGCCCGTGCGAATCAGGTGCGGCTAGCTTCGCTAGGATCGGTTTAATGCTTCGGATCGGCGCAATTTTCATCGCAGTCTGCATGGTGCTTATCGCCACCTCGGTCGGCGCGGTGCTATTCCTCGTCTTGAATCTCGATCCACGCACGGCCGCCATTATCGGCCTCTCGGTTCTCATCGCGCTGGCGATCTACAATATGATCACCACGCGGCTGCAGGATCGCCGGTTTCTGGGCGACCAGATCGCCGATCTGTCGCGCGGCACCGCCGACCTGTCGCGTCAGATGGCGGAAATGTCGCGCCGGGTCGCCGCCGCGGAGTCCCGGCTGGAAGCCACTGTCACCCGCCAGCGCGGCGCCGTCGATCCGATGGCCGCTGAGATCGGCGAACTCGGCGGGCTGGTTCGCCAGATCGCCGAAACCGTGGCCGCGCATGAAACGATTTTCCGCGACCACGGCGCCATGCCGCCGCGGGCCGAAGCCGCGCCGCCGCCACCCGAACCGCAGCCCGAGGCTGAAACGCCGCTGGCCTTGAGCGAAAGCGATGCCGTTCCCGGGTCGCGCCGTTTCCAGGGCATGAGCCGCGACGCCATCGGCGAACTGGTCGCCAAGGCGGCCGATTCAAACCGCATCGATCTCTATCTGCAGCCGATCGTGACCTTGCCGCAGCGCAAGGTGCGCTTCTACGAGGCGCTGTCGCGGCTGCGCACCGAGCAGGGCGACATTATTCCCGCCGGCGATTTCATCGACATCGCCGAAAGCGTCGGCCTGATGCCGAAGATCGACAACATGCTGGTGTTCCGCTGCGTGCAGGTGGTGCGCCGCCTGCAGCTGAAAAGCCGCGACGTCGGCCTGTTCTGCAATATCAGCGCTTCGACCTTGACCGACACGATCTATTTCCGCCAGTTCCTCGATTTCATGGAAGCCAACCGCGCGCTGGCCAATGCGCTGGTGTTCGAGTTCACGCAGGAAGCCTATCGCGCTTTCGGCCCGCTCGAATATGAAAGCCTGTCGGCTTTAGCCGAGCGCGGTTTCCGCTTCTCGATGGACCACATCACCGACCTGCGCCTCGAACCCAAGGAACTGGCCGACCGCTCGTTCCGTTTCCTGAAAGTGCCGGCCAAGCTGCTGCTCAACCGCGCAGCCTCGGCGAAGAGCGACATTCATGCCGAGGATCTGGCCGACCTGATGGCGCGCTCCGGCATCGATCTCATCGGCGAGAGAATCGAAAACGAGAGCATGGTGGTCGATCTCCTCGACTATGACGTGCGCTTCGGTCAAGGCTTCCTGTTCTCCGCGCCGCGTCCGGTGCGGGCCGAGGCCTTGCATGGTGGCGCCGGCAACGCGGCTGCGTCGGACAAGCCGGCCACCGGCAATACGCTGAGCGACTACCTCTCCGCCAACGCGCCCACTTTCTGATCGGTTGCTTCCTTGCCAAAATTGATTCCGCACTTCTCGGCGCTCGCGCCCGACTACGACGTGTTCCTGTGCGACGTCTGGGGCGTCGTGCATAACGGCGAAGTGTCGTTTCCCGACGCCTGCGATGCGCTGATGCGGGCGCGGGCCATGGGCAAGGTGGTGATCTTCATTACCAACGCGCCGCGCCCGGGTGCGTCGGTGATCCGCCAGATCGACCATCTCCATGTGCCGCACGAAGCCTATGACGGCATCGTCTCGTCCGGCGACGTCACCCGCGACGTCATCGCGCACCGCAAGGGCCAGACGCTTTGCCATATCGGCCCGGAACGCGACCACTCGATCTTCACCGAGCTGAAGGCGACGTTCGCGCCGCTCGAGCGCGCGGACTATGTCTTGTGTTCCGGTCTCGAGGATGACGAGACCGAAACGCCCGAGACCTATCGCCCGCGTCTCGAGATCATGCTCACGCGCAAGATGTTCATGCTGTGCGGCAATCCCGATCTCGTCGTCGAGCGCGGCGAACGGCTGGTCTATTGCGCCGGCGCGATCGCCGATCTTTACGCCACCATGGGCGGCGAGGTGTTCTACGCCGGCAAGCCGTACCTGCCGATCTACGAGATGGCGCTGAAAAAGGCCGAGGCGATCCTCGGCAAGAAAGCCGACAAAACGCGCGTGCTGGCGATCGGCGATTCGGTGCGCACCGATCTCAAAGGTGCGCGCGCCTTCGGTATCGACATGCTGTTCATGGCGGCCGGCATCCACGCCGAGGAATTCGGCGGCCGCCACACGCCCGACGCGGAGGCGATGAAGACGGTATTCGCCGCCGCCGGCGAGATGCCGACCGCGGTGATGAAACACCTGGTGTGGTAGCGAAAATCCGGCGGATGGACCGAACTAGGCCGCCGGCGCCTGCGCGGTGGCGGCCATCGCGACGGCTTCTTCCGGCGTGCGGAACACCGCCTCGATCTTGCTCTGCAGCGTCTGCGCGTTGAACGGCTTGACGATGTAATTGGAGACGCCGGCCTTGCGGGCGGCGATGACGTTCTCGGTCTTTGACTCGGCCGTAACCATGATGAACGGAGTATCCGTCAAAGCCGGGTCGCTGCGCACTTCCTGCAGCAGCGCGTAGCCGGTCATCGGCTCCATGTTCCAGTCGGAAATCACCAGGCCGAA
>CAITJJ010000121.1 GCA_903892675.1 uncultured Hyphomicrobiales bacterium
AGCGATAAACGCCGGGACCTTGCGTCTGCGCCAGCGGCGCGGCGGCCAGTCCTGCGCGCGGCAGAACCAGCGCAGCTGCGGCCGCGGCCCCGGTCAGGACGGAGCGGCGCGTTGGCCCGGTCATTACGTCGTTCTCCTGTGGGTCGCGACTGTCCTTGTCTAACACCGCGCCGAGCCCGTTAGTTCTGGTCGGCCTTGATGTTGTTGTCCTTCACCACCTTGCCCCAGACCTGCATCTGATTGGCGACAAATTGCCGCTCTATTTCCGGACCGCCGAGCAGCAGCGTGACCTGCTGGGTTTCGATCAGTTGCTTGCTGATCCGTTCGTCGCGCAAAGCCGCCGCCATTTCGTTTCCAAAGCGTTCGATGATCGGCTTCGGCGTGCCGGCGGGAGCGAAGATGCCCCACCATGCATAGGCCTCGAAGCCGGGGAATCCGCTTTCAGCAATGGTCGGCACCGTTTTGAGAAACGGGTTGCGGTCCTTGCCGGTTTGCGCGATGGCGCGCAGGCCGCCAGTATTGACCTGCGGCATCGATAGCGCGGTGCTGCCGATCAGCAAGTCGACATGGCCGCCGAGCGCATCGGTCATCGCCGGGCCGCCGCCGCGATAGGGCACATGGACGAGTTTGACGTTGGCGCGCTGCGCCAATTGCGCCATCGCCAGATGGCCGACGCTGCCAGCGCCGACCGAGGCGTAACTGATCGAGCCCGGGGCCTTGCGTGCCGCCTCGATGACATCGGCCAGAGTTTTGTAAGGCTTGGCACTCGATGTGGCCAAAAGATAGGGCGCGGTGCCGATGAGCAAAACCGGATCGAGATCCTTTTCGCTGTCATAGGGAAGGTTAGGCAGCACGAAGGGATTGGCGCCGTGATTGTCGAACACCGCGAGAAAGGTGCCGCCGTCCGGCGGCGCCTTTGCCACAAAGGCGGTGCCGACGCTGCCCGATGCGCCGGCGCGATTTTCAATGATGATGGACGTGCCGAGTTTGTCCTGAAGCGCTGGCTGGGTCAGCCGGATGATGGCGTCGGTCGATCCGCCGGGCGGATAGGCGACAACGATTTTGACGTTGCTGCCGGGCCAGCTTTGCGCCTGCGCGCGCGAAACGAATGGCGCGGCCAATGGTGCTGCGATAGCGCCGAGCACGAGCGTGCGTCGCGTCACTTTCATGGATATCCTCCCCAGAATGTTTTTATCGTTGCCTGGAGCCTACAACCGATCCGGACCGCGCGCATCCCTGACGAAACGAAATTGATCGGCGAGAGCGTTTTCGAGCGAAGTGGGCACCGGCCTTCGCCGGCCATGGCCGGCTTCGGCCGGCGACGGCCGGTTCGCGTGAAGAAAACGCGCCAAAACAAAAGATTAGAGCCCCGGCTTTGATTCCATCAAATCCGGGAAGGCTCTAGAATAGCGGCCTGGATTCTGGCGCGGCACATGGTCGAGGAAGGATGCTCATGTACTTGTGGCGGCGAGTGACACTGTTGGCGCTTGCCGGCGCGCTCGGTCTTGCACTGGCTGGCTGTGCCGGCGACGTCGGGCCGACCGCGGCCGAATTGAAGGCGCGCTGGGAGGCGCAGAACGTCTTTCCGGCAGAGTACAAGCGCGACCTGCTGGCGTTCATGCGCACTTATCTCAACGATCCGTCGCGTATTCGCGGCGCATCGGCGTCGAAGCCGGAACTCAAGTCGGTCGGACAGGGCGAGCGGTTTGTGGTTTGCGTACGCTATCGCGAGCGCAAGGATGGCGGCGCACTCGGTTCGCCCCGGGACGGGGCCGCGACATTTGTGTCGGCCAAGCTGGATCGCTTTTTCGATGCCGCGCTGGAAGTCAAAGCGCTGTGCACGGACGCGGTGTTCGAGCCATTTCCAGAAATGGAAAAAATTACGCGCTAAAGCAGCACGACCGCCGAGCAGACGCCCGGCGGTGACCCATTTCAGACGTAGCGGTCGGAAGCAGCCTCGGGCGACGAGGTTACTTAACCTTGAGGTTCTCCGCGGACGTCTTGCCGCGGTTTTCGACGAGTTCGAACTGAACGGTCTGACCTTCGTTCAGCGTGCTAAGTCCGGCGCGTTCGACCGCCGAGATGTGAACGAACACATCCTTCCCGCCTTCTTGGGGCTGGATGAAGCCGTAGCCCTTCGTCGGATTGAACCACTTTACGGTGCCCTGAGG
>CAITJJ010000122.1 GCA_903892675.1 uncultured Hyphomicrobiales bacterium
ATAGCTCGCCCCACGGCCAGCCGCCGTTCGATCCCCGGCTGATGGTGGCGCTGCTGCTCTATGCCTATTGCAGCGGCATTTATTCGTCGCGCCGCATCGCCAAGGCTTGCCGCGAACGTGTGGACTTCATGAGCATCGTGGCGTTGGATCCGCCGGATTTTCGCACGATCAGCGATTTCCGCAAGCGGCACTTGAAGCCGCTGGCTGCGCTGTTCTTGCAGGTGTTGCGGTTGTGCGAGCAAGCGGGCCTCGTGAAGCTCGGGCATGTCGCGCTGGATGGCACGAAGATCAAGGCGAACGCCTCGAAGCACAAGGCGATGTCGTACGAGCGCATGGAGAAGCGCGCAGCGGAGTTGGAGGCCGAAGTCGCCAAATGGCTGGCCGCGGCCGAGGCTGCCGACACCGCGGAAGACGCCAAGCACGGCACCAATAAATCCGGCGACGAGATGCCGAAGTGGGTTGCCGACAAGAAGCGGCGTGCGGAGAAGCTCAGGCAGGCGAAGGCCGAGTTGGAGGCGGAAGCCAAGGCCGCGGCGGAAGAAAAACGCAAAGCCGAGGCCGAGGCGGAGGAACAGCGGCGCAAAGAAAACCGCAAGAAACCGGGTAAGCCTGCAGCTCCGATATCAGACGATCCCGACCCCAAAGCGCAGAAGAACTTCACCGATCCCGAGAGCCGCATCATGAAATCGAAGGACGGTTTTGTGCAGGCCTACAACGCTCAGGCCGCGGTCGACGGGACCGCGCAGGTGATCGTCGCGCACGACCTCGACGCCCGGCCGAACGACAAGCATCAACTCATTCCGATGGCGGACGCTGTCATGCTGAACACGGGCGCCAAGCCGGATCAGCTCTCGGCCGATTCCGGCTTCTGTTCAGAAGCCAATCTCGAGGGTCTGGAGGCGCGCGGCATCGACGGATATATCGCGACGGGCCGGGCCAAACATGCGGTTGGCGATGCCGCTGAGAGCGTGACGCCGGTTGCAACTGCCGATGCCGCCGCCGTGCCGGCGACGTCGTCAGAGCAATCCACGCAGGAGTCGGCCGAACCGCCGACGCGGGTCGAGGCGATGCGTGAGAAGATCAGGGCCGGCGGCCACGAGAGCCCCTATCGCCTGAGGAAACAACTGCCCGAGCCGGTGTTCGGTCAGATCAAAGAGGGTCGCGGCTTCCGCCAGTTCTTGCTGCGCGGCGTCGAAAAAGTGCGCGGCGAATGGGCACTCGTGTGCACCGCCCACAACCTGCTGAAGCTTGCCAAGGGGCGGACTCTGTCCGCAGCACGGCGGATCGCCGACGGTACGCCGGTCGCAGCATGAGGCGCAGGCTCTGCCGCCTCCGAGCCCGTGCCACGCGGAAAAAGTGGACAGGCTCTAGAATGTTGCGTTCGAGGTTGTCGGACCGTCTAAGGTACGCAATCGCGGGTTTCAGCGACGAATGCGTCATCGAGGAGGAAGACCATGGCGGGAGGGACGATTTACAATAGTTCTCGGTCTGCGTTTCTTGAGGTCCGACACGAGCAGTCCTTTAATCCGATCCCGGGGCGGCACCGTCACGATTTCCACCAGATAGCGGTTTGCCTGTCCGGCGATACCGATTTGAATTGGTGGAACGAAGGAGTCGGTACCCAGAAAGTGCGCGCGCGGCACCGAAACATTATTATTAATCCCGCCAGTGGTTATCATTCGACCGTTTGGACGGGCTCGCTGGACCGGCTGATAATAAATCTGCATTGCGACGTGACCAAGCGCGTCGCAGCAGAGCTCGATATGAGCGACGATTTCAGGATTTGTCCGATGGCCAACGGTCG
>CAITJJ010000123.1 GCA_903892675.1 uncultured Hyphomicrobiales bacterium
CATCGACTATCTGCGCGCCCGCGAGCAGGTGACCATGGTCTATGTCGAGGCCTGGCGCCGGGTCTGGCTCGACGACGATCCGCAGCGCAACGTCCAGGCGCTTTGCTATGTGGTGGATCGCGGCCATCAGCAATATGCCGGCCGGCTCAGTCTCGCCGAGCAATTGCATTACTGCCGGCAGGGCCATGGTCGTTCCGGCGCGTGCCGCGACTACGTTCTGGCGGCGGTGCAGGAACTGGAAACGCTCGGCGTGCGCGACGCGGGGCTTCATCAACTCGCCACGCAGCTCAAAGGCGCGCACGAAGCGCATTAGAGCTTTAGCGCGGCGATCTCGGCGCGGCCTTGCTCGATCAGGCGTTCGGTCGCGGTCTCGATGTCGCTTTGCAGCCGCTTGTAAAACACGTCCTTCTCCAGGCCCGGCGGAATCGGGTCGAGAATTTCGATGACCACCGTTCCCGGGATCCGGCGGATCGAGCGGCGCGGCCAGAACAGCCCGGAATTCAGCGCGATCGGAACGCAAGGCACGCCCTCGGCGGCATAGAGATGCGCGACGCCGAACTTGTAACGCGGCTCGGCGCCAGCGGCCCGGCGCGTGCCCTCGGGAAAAATGATGAGCTGGCGGTTGTCGGCAAGCTCGATGCGCGCGCGCTCGGCCATTTCGGCCAGCGCCTGCGAGCCGGCGCTGCGGTCGACCGGCACCATGCGGCCTTTGATCATCAGCCAGCCGAACACCGGAATCCATTGCAGCTCGCGCTTGACGATGAACACCGGATTGTCGAACAGCGGCACCAGCGCGAAGGTTTCCCACGCCGACTGATGCTTGGCCGCCACCAGAATGGGACCTGTCGGAATCTTGTCGCGGCCGCGCACCTCGATTTTGACGCCAGCGACGACGCGCAACAAGAAAAGGTTGATGCGGCCCCAGGTCTTCGCCACCCAGATGATAGCGCGATAGGGCAGAAAAAACGTCGGCAGCGCGACGATCAACAGGATCAGCGTGTTCAGGTAGAACAGCACATTGAAAATAATCGAGCGCACGAGGATCAGCACGGCTTCAAAGTCCTTCAAATCACGCCGTCGGAATCGAGGCGCATGCGCAGATGTGCGAAGAGATATTTCAGATATTCCGCGACCAGAAAGCGCGCGGTGTCGAGACTCTGCCACCACGGTTCGGTCTTCACCTTTTCCGATATCACAGGATAGGCGATCAAAGTGACATCCGGAAGCTGGTGGGCGATCTCGGCGATGGCACGCGGCATGTGCCAGTTCGACGTCACCACGATCAGCGAGGTAAAGCCGCGGTCGCGCGTCCAGCGTTTGGTTTCAAGCGCGTTGCCGAGCGTATTGAGCGCCGATCGGTCGAGATCGATGCAGCAGGTAAAATATTTGGAATAGAGCGGCGTCAGCCGGGCTATCTCGCTGGCGCTGGTGGCGCGATGCACGCCGGTAATCAGCAGCCTCTTGCCGCGTTCGGCGGCCAGAAGTTCGATGGCGTCGGGAATGCGCGAGGCCGCGCCGGTCAGCGCGACGATGCCGTCAGCCTTGCGGTCGAGGATGACCTCCTCGCCGGAAATCTGCATGGCGAACCAGAAAAAGCCGCCGGTCAACACGAGGCCGCCGGCGAGCGCCGCCGTCATTGTCAGAAAACCAAGCCAGCGGGCGAAACCTGCGAACATGCTAGTCGATGGACTCCAAGGTGCGGTTGACGGTATGCCGCGACGTCAGCGCGGTCACCACCGCGGTCAGCGCGACCTGACATAGCACACCGACATAGCCGGCCAGTCCGATCGAGAACGTGCCGAACATGGCCGAGGTCTGATCGCCGCCTGCCGTTCCGGAAAACCAGCCGCTCGTCATCGAGGCGAGAGCGAACAGCAAGATCGCGCCGCCGCCACCGATCGCGCCGCCCTGCAACCCCAATAACAAGAAGTGGCGCTGAAAATTCCCGGCAATGAAGCGGTTCTTGGCGCCGACGAAATGCAAAACCTCGATTACCGTCTTGTTGGTCGCCATCGCGCCGCGCGTGGCGAAGGTCACCGACAGAATGGTGGCGGCGAACATCAGCAGCAGCACGCCGATGCCGACGGCGACCGCGGTGCCGGCCATGGCGCGCATCCGGTCGACCCAGCCGCGGTGATCGTCAAGCATCGCGCCCGGCACCTGCTCGGCCAGCATGCGCCGCAGTTGCGGCAGGTCCGGGGTCGCCCCGGACGCTATCTTGACCACGATGAGGCGCGGCACCGGCAGATCGGCGAGCGACAGTCCGGTGCCGAGCCACGGCTCCAGGAGCCTCGCCGATTCTTCTTTCGTGTAAACGCGCACGTCGCCAATGCCGTTGAAGGCGCGGGCGACCGCCGCGGCGCGTTCGACCGTGGCGTCGACATCGCGATTGGGCGCCGGCAGAACCTGGATGGTGGCCTCGCGAGCGACGTCCGACTCCCATTCGCTGGCCGCCTGGTTCACCAGCATCACCGCGCCGGTGGTCAGCGACGCCAGAAACGTCATGATGGCGACGACCGCGATCAGCGCACTGCCGGAAATGGAATTGCGCGGCACCAAAGGCGTTTCAAAACGCGGCTTGCCGCTGCTCGGCAAACGCGCCGGCGCCGTCAATTCCTGTTGCGTCTCGTCCGACATCGTCATTTTTTCCTGCGCATGATCTTATCCGAAAACCGGTGCCCACTTTTCGGGATCACGCGCGCCCACGAGTACTCAATCGTAAATATGCAGCCGGCCGTCATGCAGCACCAGCCGGCGGGCATTGTATTGGTCCATCAAGGCGATGTCGTGCGTGGCGATGACCACCGAGGTTCCGGATTTGTTGAGTTCGACGAACAGCCGCAGCAGCCGCTGCGCCAAAGGCGGATCGACATTGCCGGTCGGTTCGTCGGCGAGCAGCAGTTGCGGCCGCGCGATCACCGCGCGCGCGATCGCGGCGCGCTGCTTCTCGCCGCCCGACAACACTGGCGGCAGGGCCCACATCCGCTCACCGAGATCGACCCAACGCAACAGCTCGATCACCTCG
>CAITJJ010000124.1 GCA_903892675.1 uncultured Hyphomicrobiales bacterium
TCCGCCTCGAACACCTGCCACACCGTCTGCTCCGGCTGTTC
Source organism: uncultured Hyphomicrobiales bacterium (assembly GCA_903892675.1). Classification (GTDB taxonomy): domain Bacteria; phylum Pseudomonadota; class Alphaproteobacteria; order Rhizobiales; family Xanthobacteraceae; genus Pseudolabrys. Next base: position 42 of record CAITJJ010000124.1, read on the forward strand.
CGGGTGGCGATGTGCCTTGGCGTAGGCGATGCATTTATCGAGCAGCCAGGCGTTCAACTCGTCGTAGTTCTTGAACCGTAGCCGCGGCGTGAAGAAGCGCTCACGGACGAGCCCGACCTGGTTCTCGACCTGACCCTTCTCCCAGCCCGAGGCCGGCGTGCAGGCCACTGGATCGACGAGGTAATGACTGCACATCTGCAGGAAGCGACGATTGTAGAGACGCTCCTTGCCGACGAGGATGGTTGTTACCGCCGTCTTCATGTTGTCGTAGATGCCGCGCTGGCATGTACCCTTGAACAGGGCGAATGCCCGGTCGTGGGCGTCGAACACCATCTCCTGCGTCTCGCGCGGATAGGCGCGCACGAACAGCATGCGGCTATGGCAGAGCCGGACGTGCGCCACCTTCACGGTTACCGTCACGCCGCTCAGCAGGACGACCTCGTGGCTCCAGTCGAACTGGTAGGCTTCCCCCGGCGCAAAGCTCAGCGGCACATAGGCCGCTGCCGTTGTAGCGCCTCGCTCCTTGCTCCACCGTCTGGCGTAGCGACGCACGGCATCGTAGCCGCCGCCATAACCGCAGCCGCGTAGTTCCTCGAACAGGCGGATCAGCGTCAGGCGCTCCCGCGACGCCTTCCCTTCATTCGCCAACAGCAACTGATCGAGCTTGTCGCTCCAGGGCCCGATCTTCGGAAGCGGCTGCGCCTCTCGTTCGTAGCGGAACTCAGTCGCCTCCGAGCGAATGACCTTCCGTACGACCTTCCGGGAGACGCCGAGATCACGGCATATCGCCTTGATCGGATGACCATGGACGAAGTAGGCGCGACGGATCTTCGCAATCGTCTCCACGACCAGCATTCCAATCTCGGCTCCCATGAAAAATGGAAGCCAGTGTGGACCCTCAGTGCCGGGGTCCCGATTGGATGCCGATCACCCCGAAAACGGGGTCCTTATTCCATGCCGAAACACACACGGCACCGGGAAGTCCTTCACCGGCGCGCATATGATCTGCCGCCTGCTACTAGACGGGAAGCGCGTCGGCGTCACCGCCAATAGCCACAAGGTCATCCGCAACCTGATCGACAAGGCGGTCGAAGTGGCGCTGGCGGCGCGACAGGCCGTCAAGGCCGGGCATCGATGCTCGGACAAAGGCTCCGAAACCGATCACGTGCGTGTTTATCCGGATAATCCGAAAGCAATTGCAGCGATCGGGTCCGGTGATATCGCTATCTTGGGCGGTACTTCATTCTTTTGGGCGCGCGAGAACGTGTTGAACAGCGTAGATGTTCTCTTCGTCGATGAAGCCGCGCAAATGTCGCTTGCCAATGTCTTGGCCGTTTCGCAAGCCTCGCCCCAAGTCATTCTGTTAGGCGATCCCCAGCAGTTGGACCAGCCCATGCACGGATCGCATCCGGATGGGATAGGCGTTTCGGCCCTTCACCATGTCCTCGCCGGTGGCCAAACGATTTCTCCCGATCAGGGGCTTTTCCTTGAAGAAACCTGGCGGATGCACCCGGCAATTTCCGCCTTCAATTCAGAACTATTTTACGACGCCAAACTGCACGCGATGGCAAAATGCGCGCGGCAGAATGTATCCTCCAGCGGAGTATTTTTCGGAACCGGACTGCGGTACGTGCCGGTTTCTCACACGGGCAACCAGTCCAGCTCAATTGAAGAGGCCGAAGCCGTCGCGCGGATCGTGACCTCTTTGATGTCTTCAGGAACGCAATGGACGGACAGGGACGGCAAAACGAAAGCGCTGGAGCTGTCCGATATTGTTATCATAGCACCCTATAACGCGCAGGTTTTTGAAATCCAGCAGCGCATTCCCGGCGCGCATGTCGGCACCGTTGATAAGTTTCAGGGGCAGGAAGCGGCCATCGCGATCTATTCTCTTGCGACATCGTCCCATGCAGATGCTCCGCGTGGAATGGAATTTCTTTACAGCGCCAATCGCCTAAACGTTGCGATTTCCCGCGCCAAATGCCTCGCGGTCATGGTGGCATCCCCTGCTATTTTTGAGGCTGAATGCAAAACGCCGCGACAGATGCAATTGGCGAATGCATTCTGTCGTTACCTCGAGCTGGCACAGACGATCACGCTTTAGGTGATAAATTTTCCCATTTTTTCAAATGATTTTGGTGCGCCGGTCTGAGAACGCTGCGCTGTGACAACTGATGAAGAAACTACTTTCTCACTCGGTGCCGTGTCTAATCGGCACTGCAGACCGGGCCAGCGTGGGCGGAATTTAAGTTCCAAACAGAATTGAATGCACTGCTTACCAGTTGCTTACTTTTGCAAATTTCCTGTAAGCAGGCGGGACCAAAATATCTCAATAATGATTGTTTCTATTGGCGCGCTGCGAGGGATTCGAACCCCCGACCCCCAGATTCGAAGTCTGGTGCTCTATCCAGCTGAGCTAGCAGCGCGTGACGTCAGAAGTAGAGCGGCGGCCGCGCCTTGTCCATCCGGTCCGTTCTCGCGCAACACGAATGCGCGCCGTGAATAGCAGCCATCCTGCATCCCGCAACGGTTGGCGCTGCGCGCCAAGCCTGTCATGCTATTGAACGAGCGGCCTTTAGAGCCGCATTCCTGGGAGGCCCGTTAATGTCCACGACCGTCGAAGTGCTCGCAGCCGCGTTCAAGGATGCCGGCACGCCTTTCATCGTCGGACATCCCGGCGGCGAGTCCGTGGAACTGATGGAAGCGGCACGCCAGCTCGATATGCGCTTTCTTTTGATGAAGCAGGAAGTCGCCGGCGCCATGCTGGCCGCGACCTGGGGCGACATCACAGGCTCACCCGGCATCTGTCTGTCGACGCGCGGACCCGGCGCCGCCAACATGGTCAACGGCGTCGCGCACGCATTTCTTGACCGCTCTCCGCTGATCGCGATCACCGATGCCTATTCGCGCCCGACCTACGAGTCCGGCTTGCGCCAGGTGCTCAATCAACAGGCGATCTATCAGCCGGTCGTGAAGTGGAGCACCGTCATCGATGCCAAGGTGGTGCGTCAGCAGGTGCGCCGCGCCATGCGCACCGCGACGGCGATGCCGCCCGGCCCGGTGCATTTCGAATTTCCGCAAACCGAAACCTCGCGCGAAGCCGCGCCGATGACGGCCGAGCCGACGCTGCGGCCGAACTGGATCACGCCTGGTCCTGAACGCGCCGATCTCAAGCCCGCGCTCGACATGCTCAACCGCGCCAAGCGGCCAATCCTGATCGCGGGCATGGGCGTGTACTGGTGCAACGCCTCGGCGGAGTTCGTGAAATTCGCCGAGCGTCTCGGCGCCCCTGTTCTCACCACGACAAAATGCAAAGGCATGATCCCCGAGGATCATCCGCTGCGCGCCGGCTGCATCATCGGCGGCCTGATCGAGCGCAAGCTGGTGATGGAGTCAGACCTCATCGTCACTATCGGCCTCGACGCCGTGGAATTGCAGCCCAAGCCGTGGCCCTACACGCTGCCCGTATTGGCGCTGTCCTCCGTCGCCAGCACCGACGCGCTGGTCCCGGCTGACCCGGAAATCATCGGCGATCTCAAGGCCTTACTGGCAGGGCTGGCGCAGTGGGCGCCGGAGGGCACGAACTGGGGCGAGAAGTCCGCCAAGAACTTCCGCATCGAGGTGCGCGACGCACTCAACACGCCGTCCAAAGGACTGTCGCCGCAACGCGCCATGGAAGTCGCACGCGCCATCCTGCCGCGCGACACGATTGCCACATGCGACGCCGGCGCCAGCCGTCTGCTCGTCGTGCAGAAGTGGGAATCCTACGGCCCGCGTGAATTTCTCACATCGAACGGACTCGCCTCGATGGGCTACGCCGTGCCCGGCGCGCTGGCGGCGCGTATCGCGTTTCCAGACCGGCCGGTCGTTGCCTTCACCGGCGACGGCGGCTTCCTGATGACGGTCGCGGAGTTGCAGACCGCGCAGCGCGAGAACCTGCCGATCATCATCATCGTGTTCGACGATCGCGAAATCGGCCTCATCCGCGTCAAGCAGGAGATCAAGGGCATTCCGCTGCACGGCGTCGCACTTGGCGGCGTCGACTGGCAGAAGCTGGCGCAATCCTTCGGTGCCGACGGCGTCACGGTCGAGACCGAACAGGATTTCAGCAACGCCCTCAGCGCCGCGCTCAAGACCAAGCGCACCACCGTGATCGGCGTGCGCATCGACGCATCGGGCTACGTCGCACAGTTCAACGCGCTACGCGAACTCTAGGCCAAACCTTCGCGAATACCGGACGTCCACTTCGACGCCGCGGCTTGCAAAAAGCCGATGTCGGACTGCGTCGTGATGAACTGGCAGCCTTTGCGAATAATCTCGACCTGACGCGCGACGTCGCGGTTGCCGCCGCAGCCGGCGAACTTCTTGTGCTTGCGGCAGACGGCGATGAGCTTTTCCTGCGCCGCAATCAATTCCGGATCGTCAAACTTCCCGGGCCGGCCCATGTTGGCGATGAGATCGTTGCTGCCCATGTGTAGCACGTCGACGCCGTCGACCGCAGCGATGGCGTCGATATTCTCGAGGCCCTCGACGGTCTCGATCATGCACACCAGCAGGCAATTGTCGTTGAGCTGCGGCACGGTCGTCGTCAGCGGCAGCGAACGGTAGTCGAAATGCGGATAGCCGCCGGACACCGAGCGCTTGCCGATGGGCGCGAACTTGCAGATGTCGACGGCCTTCTTGGCCTGCGCCGGCGTGCTGATGTCGGGATAGACGATGCCCATGACGCCGCAGTCGAGCAGCAGCGACACGCTCGGATCGTCGATCCCGCGTACGCGCACCAGCGGCGCAATGCCGATGGCCGACGCTGTACTGGCGATTTCGCCGATGGTTTCGAGATTGAACAACGAGTGCTGGCAGTCGATGAAGATGAAGTCGTGGCCCGTTGTCTTGGCGATGCGCGCGATATCGGACGAACGGCCGAGCCGCACCGGCATGCCAAGCGCGACGCCGCCGGCCTGCATGCGCGCCTTGACCGGATTGACGAGCGTATCCGCCACTTAAGCGACCTTACCTAAGGGCTGGCCACCGGCCAGCGCCTCGAACAGTTGCTCCGCGACCAGCATCGACGAGCGTACCTGCGTCTCGTAGGTGCCGCCCGCGGCGTGCGGCGTCAGCACGACCGTCGGCAGCTTGGTCAACGGATTTTCCGTGGTCGGCGGTTCGATGTCGAACACGTCGAGCCCGGCGCCGAACAGCTTGCCGGACGAGACCGCGTCATACAGCGCCTTCTCATCAACAATGCCGCCGCGCGAGGTGTTGATCACCACCGCCGTCGGCTTCATGAGCGCCAGCGCCGCGGCATTGATCATGCCGTTGCTCTCTTTGGTGTAAGGCAGATGCAGCGTCAAAATATCGACCTGCGGCAGCAATTCCTGCAGCGATTTGGCGCGCGTGTGTGGGACGTCCGGCCAGCGGCTGTTCTCGACGTAAGGATCGTAGGCGATGATCTTGGCGTCGAACGCCAGGTGCCACTTGCGGGCGATGCGGGTACCGATGTCGCCCATGCCGACGACGCCGACGGTCTTGCCCCAAGACTCCAAACCGAGGAAATCCGCGCGTTCGACCTTGCCGCCAGCGCGGATCATGCGGTCGAGCTCGCTCACCCGCCGCACCACCGCGAGCGCCAGCGACAGCGCGTGCTCGGCGACGGCTTCCTTGTTGACGCCCGGCGTGCGGTAAACGCCAATGCCGCGCGCCGTCGCCGCCGCGACGTCAACATTCTCGATGCCGACGCCCTGCTTGGAAATCACCTTGAGCTTCTTGGCCCGGGCGATGTCGTCCGCCCTGATCTTCGTACCGCGCACCATGATGCCGTCGGCATCTTCGTGCCAATTTTTGACGCGGGGATCATCCCAGCGCACGACCTCGGCGCGCTGTTCGGCATATTCGACGCCGGCCGGAAAAAATGGATCGAGCACATAAATCTTCATTCCGGCCTCCCGACCGCATTTGCGCGTTGAAAGCGAAAGAACTCAGGCGCCCGGCAGTTCGTGGGCGACGGGCATATAGAGGTCTTTCCATGAATTCGGCAGCCGCTTCATAGTGCCGACCTTGTTCATGAAGCCGGCGAAGTTCATGTTCTGCTGCGGCGTCGTGGTCCAGATATTGTCCGGGTCGGAGATGAACTTCGACATCTCGGATTGCGTGCTGCGCTTCTCGTTGGTGGTCTTGATGTAGATTTCGGCGGCCTCGCCGGGCTTCTTGTTGATGAACTCGTTGGCCTCGGTCACCGCGGCGTAGACGGCGGCGCTGATCTTCGGATTGGCGTCGTAGAACTTCTTCGCCATGATCATCGAGCCGTTGGTCGCCGGACCGCCGAGCGTGTCGTAGGATTTGAGCACGGCGTGCACGCCAGGCGTCGCCAGTTCGTAGTAATAGAACGGCGCGACGGCGTAGTGGCTGTTGACCTCGCTCGCCTTGGAGATCACCGAAATGGCGGCCTCCGGGTGCGAACGCGTGATCGTCATTGGATCGAGCTTGGCGTAGTTGTCGAAGCCGAACTCCTTGGCGACCGCCATCTGCAGGCAGATCGCCTGGCTCGACACTTTCACCGCCGGCACTGCGATCTTGTCCTTGTCGGTGAAGTCGCGCAGCGTCTTGATGCTGTCGCGGTTCGTCACCAGCATGAAGGGCATCGACTGCACGGCGCAGAGCGCGCGGACTTCCTGCGGCGTGCCCGCGGTCTTGTCCCACAGCGTGTTCAGGCTCGGCACGCCAGTGACACCGAAATTCATCTGGCCGCTGATCAGCGCGTCGATCAGCGACTGCGTGCCGCCCATCGATTTGTATTCGGTCTTGAGCGAGGGCAGCCCGGCTTTGGCGGCGTGCTTCTCGACCAGTTTGAGGGTGTCCATCACCATCATCGGGAGATACGGCAGCCCGGTCTGGCTGATCATCACGATGCTCGACACTTCCTGGGCCAGGCTCGAGCGCATCAGCGCCGGGCTCGCCAGGACCGCCGGCGCAACGGCCAGCGCTTTGCAGAAATCCCTTCTGTGGATCATCGCGTCCTCCCCGTTTTTTAAAGCCGGGCTGTCATGCCTGAAGTGGAATTAGTTCTGCATGCCCCAGCGTTGCACCGTCCGCTTCTCGATAAACCGGAACACCACGTTCTCGACCGCGAGGCCGATCAGAATGATCGTCAGCAGGCCGGCGAACACTTCCGCGATGTTGAGCTGGTTCTTGCTCTCGAAGATGTACCAGCCGAGTCCGCCCTGACCCGACGACACGCCGAACACCAGTTCGGCGGCAATCAGCGTGCGCCAGGCGAATGCCCAGCCGATCTTGAGACCAGCGAGAATGCTGGGAAACGCCGCGGGAATGAGAATCTTGGCGACAAACCGCAAGCCGGTGAGATTGTAATTGCGCCCGACCATGCGCGCCGTCGTCGACACGCCGCGGAAACCGGCCAGCATGTTGAGCGACACCGCCCACATCACCGAATGGATCAGCACGAACACCAGACTCCCGGCGCCAAGCCCGAACCAGATCAAGGCCAGCGGTAGCAGCGCGATAGCCGGCAGTGGATTGAACATCGCGGTCATGGTGTCGAGGAAGTCGGTGCCGAGACGGCTCGAAATCGCGAACACCGTCAGCAATCCGGCGAGCAGCGTGCCCGAGGCAAAGCCGATCATCAGCACCTGGATCGAACTCCAGGCGCGCTTCGGGATCACACCGTTGCCGAAATCCGTAAACATCGCGCGCACGGCGTCGCTGAACGGCGGCACCAGCAGACCGTTATCGAGCCAGCGACCATAGAGCTCCCACGCCGCTGCGAGGAACACCAGAATCATGACTTTGCGCAGCCACGTCTGATTGTAGACCTGCTCGAACCAGGTCAGCGGCTTCTGGATGATGCCGAACTGATCGGGCCCCAACGTCTCGCAATAGATGTTCGGCCGCTCAGTGGCCTGGAGCGTTTGCGCTTGGAGCATGGGGCGCCTCCTCGATTTGATCGGCAAACAGCATGTCGTGAATTTCGCGGCCGAGCGCGGCTGCTTCGTTGGAGTTTTCCTGGCCGCGCGGCACGCTGTTGATCTCGGCCTTCACCTGTCCCGGATGCGGCGACAGCAGCAGGATACGGCTGCCGAGCTTGATCGCTTCGGGAATGGAGTGCGTGACGAACAGCACCGTGAACCGAATTTCGTCCCACAGCAGCAACAGCTCGTCCTGCATGCGCGTGCGGGTGAGCGCGTCGAGCGCGGCGAAGGGTTCGTCCATCAGCAGGATGTCCGGCTCCATCGCCATGCCGCGCGCGATCGCCACGCGCTGCTTCATGCCGCCCGAAAGCATGTGCGGATAGCTGTTGGCGAAGTCGGTGAGCTTGACCTTCTCGATGTAGTGCATCGCCCGCTCGGTCGCGGCCTTGCCATGCAGCGTGCCCGTGGTCTTGAGCGGAAACACGACGTTTTCCAGCACCGTCATCCACGGCAGCAACTGGTCGAATTCTTGGAACACCATCAGCCGGTCCGGACCGGGCCTGGTGATCAGTTCGCCCTTCAGGCGTATTTCACCTTCTGTCGGCGCTAAATAGCCGCCGACCGCTTTCAACAACGTCGACTTGCCGCAACCGGACGGTCCCACGACGACGAAGCGGTCGCCTTGCAAGACCTGAAAACCAACGCGGTAGGTCGCGGTAATGAGATGATGCTGCGTCTTGTATTGAATCGTGACGCCGCGCACGTCGAGCAGCGGCTGACCGGCGGCGGAATCGTTCAGCGCACGGCCGCGCACGGCCGGCTTCGATCCTCCACTACCCGACAGAGCAGACTTCGATGCGAGTGTTGTATCGCTCGTCATCTTTCTTTCCTCCCACCACGTTCTTATTTTTTGATCGAACCTTCGGTATCTCCCGCATAACGTCCAATAACAATTTGGACGGTTTCCATAAGCCTGTCTATTGGCCTGACTCGGCCGCGACGATACGGCCCAAGGTACCGACGAATTCGTTCATGACCTTGGAGTACGGCGTCGACTTGTGCCGGATAAGCAAGGTTTTGACCTCGATGCGCGGCTTGAGCGGACGGGCCACCATGCCCGGCAGCCCCATCGACTTGACCAGAAAGGGCTCGACCAGCGCGACGCCAGCGCCATACCGGGCCAGCATGATGCCGGTCAGCGACAGGCTGACCTGCGCCGTGATGTTGGGCACGATCCCCGCGGCGCTCAACGCGCGGTCGACGTAGCCGCGAAACAGCGCCTGCGGCAGATAAGTGATGATCGCATAGGGCTCCAGATCGCGGATATCGACTTCCTTGCGGCGGGCGAGCGGATGGTCGGTCCGCATCACGCAGGCGATGCCGGCGCGCATCAGCGTGCGGGTTTCGACCTCGGAACTGACCACCGGCTCGTAGGCGATACCCAGTTCCACCTCGCGATTGACGACGCGGTCGAGCACCTGCGGCGATGTCAGCGACTGCAGGGCAACGCGAACCTTGGGCCGGTCGGCGATGAAGGTCGCGACGGCTTTCGCCAGATAGCCATTGGCAATCGGGAATGAGGCAGCGATCGACAGCGAACCGAGCCTGCCGCCGACCAGATCCTGCGTCAGGGCGTTGACGGCATCGACCCGCCCGAAAATCGCGGCGATCTCCGGAAATATCGCCTTGGCTTCCGCGGTCGGCTGCAGTCTTCCCGACACGCGGGTGAACAACTTCATGTTCAACTGGCTCTCGCAGTGTTTGAGCACCGCGCTGACCGCCGGCTGCGTGACATTGAGCGCGCGTGCGGCGCTCGTCACCGAGCCGGTCCGCATGATGGCGTGGAAGACTTCCATGTGCCGCAGGTTCATCGCACCGACACCGCTTTGCTCAGGATAGACATAAGCAGAGCTTATGGACTATGCCAAGCTCCTGATTGGACGGGTGCCGCGGCAGCCGCCCATGCTGACGCAAAATAAGAAGTGCGCAGTGAGGAAACGTCGAATGAAAGCGGAAGGCGCAATACGCGTCGGCGCCGGCGCGGGTACGTCGGACGACCGTTTGGTCCCAGCACTCGAACTGGCCGAGCGCGGCGATCTCGACTACCTGGTTTTCGAATGCCTGGCCGAGCGCACGGTGTCGCGCGAAAACCTGTCGCGCAGCAAAAATCCCGAGCAAGGCTATTCGCCATCGCTGCATAACCGGCTGCGCATGGTGCTGCCGGCCTGCATCAAGAACGGCATCCGTATCGTCAGCAACATGGGCGCGGCCAATCCACTCGGCGGCGCGCGCGCGGCGCGCAAGGAAGCGAAAGACCTCGGCCTCGGCGATATTCCGGTCGCGGTCGTGCTCGGCGACGACGTGTCGAACATGGTCAAGAGTCGCGGCGACTTGATCATGATCGAGAACGGGGAGCCGCTGGAATCGATCCTGCCGAAGATGATTTCCGCCAACGCCTATCTCGGCGCAGACGTGATGGTCGAGGCGCTCAACACCGGCGCTCCGATCGTATTGTCAGGCCGCGTTGCCGACCCATCTCTGTTTCTCGCGCCCATGATGCACGAATACGGCTGGACTCTCGACGACCTGCCGAAGATCGCGCAGGGCACCGCGGCGGGCCATCTGCTTGAGTGCACCGCGTCAGTGACGGGCGGCTGCTTCGGCTGGCCCGGCAAGAAGGACGTGCCCGATCTGGCGAACAACGGCTTTCCTTTTGCCGACGTCCGCGCCGACGGCTCGATCGTCATCAGCAAGACGCCCGGCAGCGGCGGCCGGCTCGACGTCATGACCTGCACCGAGCAACTGATCTACGAAATCCACGATCCGACCGCCTACATCACGCCGGACTGCGTGCTCGACATCACCGGCATTTCGCTGGCGCAAGAAGCCGCCGACCGCGTGCGCGTCACCGGCGCACGGGCCAAGGCGGCGACGCCGACCTACAAGGTCAATGTCGGCTATGCCGATGGTTATATCGGCGAAGGCGAAGTCTCCTACGGTGGCATCGACGCCATCGCGCGTGCCAAATGGGCCGGCGAAATCGTCAAGGACCGGCTGAAGGCGCAAGGCTTCAAATACGACGACTTCCGCGTCGACCTGATCGGCGTGTCGAGCTTGCACGGCCAGCCCGACATACGGCCGGAGCCGTATGAAGTGCGGCTGCGCATGGCAGGCCGCACCTATGACCGCAAGGCGGCTCACGCCATCGGCTTCGAGGTTCGCGCGCTGCATATGCACGGCCCAGGCGGCGCCGGCGGCGCCATCGAACCACGCGTGCGCGACGTTCTGGCGGTGAAGTCGGTCTTGCTGCCGAAGAACCTGGTCAATGCCCAGGTGCTGGTGGAGGGCACACTATGACCGTCCGCGTCTACGATCTCGCGCATTCGCGTGCCGGCGACAAAGGCAACACCTCGAATATCTCGGTGATCTGCTACGACGACAAGCATTGGGATTTTCTCGACCGCGAATTGACGGTCGAGCGCGTGGCGAAAGCCTTCCAGCACATCGCGAAAGGGCCGATAAAGCGGCACCCGCTGCGCAATCTCAAGGCCTTCAACTTCGTGATCGAGAATGCGCTCGGCGGCGGCGTCACCGTCTCGCTGGCGCAGGACATTCACGGCAAGAGCTACAGTAACGTGATGCTGGCGATCGAACTGCCGGACCCGAAGTAAGGAGTGTTTGCGTGAGGGCGAGTGAAGCAGTGCGTAATGTCGTCAAGGAGAAGCTGGCGCGCGACGAGGTCGTCGCCTCGATGACCATCCGGCTGACGCGCGGCGTCGAGATCGCGCAGCTCGCCAAGACCGCCGGCTTCGACATGATCTATATCGACATGGAGCACTCGACCATCACGCTCGATATGACCGGGCAGATTTGTCTTGCGGCCTTGAGCGTCGGCATCGCGCCGATGGTGCGCGTGCCGGCCAATACGCCCGACTATATCCAGCGCGTGCTGGACGGCGGCGCGCTCGGCATCGTCGCGCCCGGCATCCGCTCGGCCGAGGAAGCGCGCGAGGTCGTCAAGGCGGTGAAATTCGCGCCGCAAGGCGAGCGCGGCGCTGGTGGCGCCCTGCCCCATCTGCAATACCGCTCGTTCCCGACCGCCGAGGCCAACGCCGCGGTCAACGACGCCACGATGGTCATCGTGCAGTTCGAATCGGCGCAAGCGCTCGAACATGCCGACGAGATTGCCGCGGTCGAGGGCGTCGACATGGTGCTCATCGGCGTGAACGACATGCTGGCCAGCATGGGGCTCGCGGGTCAGCACGAACATCCGAAGGTGTTCGACGCCTATGCTCGCACCATCGCGGCCTGCCGCAAGCACGGCAAGCACGTCGGCGTCGGCGGCCTGTCGACCAAGCCAAAGCTCGCTGCGGAATTCATCGCCATGGGCGCGCGCATGGTGTCGACCGGCACCGATATCCAGTTCTTGCTCGCGGCGATGACCGAGAAGGCCAAGCAAGTCCATGACATGAGCAAAGCGTGATGGCGAGCCAGCAAATCCTCGGCGTTACGCCGACGTCGCCCAACTTCGCTGTGCCGGCCGGCGCCTGCGATTGCCATACGCATGTCTTCGGGCCCGACGACAAGTTTCCGCTGTCGCCGAAGCGGCTCTACACGCCCGGTCCTGCGTCGATCCAGAACCTGAACGATCTCCACAAGGCGCTTCACATCGACCGCGTCGTGGTCGTGCATCCCTCGCCCTACGGCGCCGACAATGCGGTCACGGTCGATGCTGTGCGCAAGATGGGCGACCGCGCGCGTGGCGTCGCGGTGATCGACGACGCCACTACCGACGCCATGCTCGACGACATGCACGACGCCGGCATCCGCGGCGTGCGCGTCAACATCGAGTCCTACGGCGAAAGCGACCCGGCCGTGGCCGGACGCGCGATCCAGCAAGCCGCAGACCGCGTCAAGCGGCTGGGCTGGCACGTACAGACCTATACCAATCTCGGCATTCTGGCGCCGCTCAAGGACACCATCCTCAAGTTGCCGGTGCCGCTGGTGGTCGATCATTTCGGCCGTCCGAAAGCCGAGCTCGGGGTCGGCCAACCGGGCTTTGCCGAACTGCTGGCGCTGCTCAAAAGCGGCAAGGTCTATGTCAAAATCTCCGCGCCCTACCGTATCTCGCAACTGCCCGGGTATCCGGACGCCGCGCCGATCGCGCGCGCCATGATCGACGCCAATGCAGACCGTGTCCTCTGGGGCACCGACTGGCCGCATCCGGGCGCCGCCAAGCGCGATCCGGCGGTCATCGAGCCGTTCCGGCCGGAAGACAATGGCGCGGCGCTCAACCGTCTCGCGACATGGACCAAGGACAGCAAGGAGCTTGCGAAAATCCTCGTCGATAATCCGGCGCGGCTTTATGATTTCTAGACAATAAAAAACGAGGGAGGGACATATGTGGAAGAAGTTCGCAGCGGGCGCGCTGATGGCCGCCACGATTGCCGGCGCAGCGCACGCCGAAGTCACCGAAGTACGCATGTCGAAACAGTTCGGCCTGCCCTATCTGCCGATGATCGTCATCGAAGCGCAAAACCTGATCGAGAAAAATGCGAAGGCCGCAGGCCTCGACGTCAAGACGTCGTGGACACAACGCGTCGGTCCCGCCGCCGACATGGATGCGCTGCTCGCGGCTCAGGCTGACTTCATCGGCCCGGGCGCCACCACGCTGGCGACCATCTACGAAAAGACCGTCGGCACGCCGCAGGAAGTGCGTGCGCTGATCGCGATGCAGTCGATGCCCTTCGTGCTGGTGACGCGCAATCCGAACGTCAAGACGATCAAGGACTTCACCGACAAGGACAAGATCGCGGTGCCGGCTGTGAAACTATCCGGCCACGCGCTCACGCTGCAGATGGCCGCATCCCAGACCTGGGGCTTCGAGCACTACGACAAGCTCGATTCGATGACCATCACGCTGTCGCATGCCGATGCGGCGTCAGCCGTGATGGGCGGCGGCTCCGAGGTCAATTCGCATTTCGCCAGTTCGCCGTTTTATTATTACGAGCTGGCGAAGCCCGGCATCCATCAGGTGCTGAAATCCTATGACGTCGTCGGCGGCAAGCACACCAACGGCGTGCTGATCGCGACCAAGAAATTCCACGACGCCAATCCGAAAATCTGCGCGGCGGTGATCGCGGCCTTCAACGAAGCCAACGCCTACATCAAGGCGAACCCGCGCGAGGCCGCACAGCTTTATCTCACCGTGACGAAAGACAAGAACTCGCTCGACGATCTGCAGAAGATGGTGGCCGATCCGGACGTCGAATACACCACGACGCCGATGAACGTGATGAAGTTCGTCGACTTCATGCACAAAGTCGGCCGTATCAAGAAGAAGCCGGCGAGCTGGAAAGACATGTTCTTTCCCGAAGCCCACGGCCTGAACGGAAGCTGAGCAGCGCAATGCCCGCGATCAGACCCGCCAAGCTCGAAGTATCGCAGAGCCGGCTTTATGCCACGGCAGAGGCGGCTGAGGCTTTCGGCCGCCGCCTGCTGCTGGCGCATGGTCTGTCGGAAGAACACGCCGCCACCGTCGCGCGCTGTCTGGTGCGCGCCGATCTGCGCGGCGTCGACACCCACGGCCTGCAGTATCTGCCGCATTATCTCGACCGCGTGCGGCGCGGGCTGATCAACGCCAAGCCGAAGCTAACGGTCGAGCGCGTCACGCCGATGATCGGCGGACTCGACGGCGACAATGGCTTCGGCTTTGTCGTTGCCACCAAGGCGATGGAAACCGCCATCGAGATGGCGCACGAATTCGGCGTCGGCATTGTCACCGCGCGGCGCAGCACGCATTTCGGCATGGCAGCGAATTACGTGTTGCAGGCCATGGACGCCGGCATGATCGGGCTTGTGTTCACCAATGCCTCGCCCGGCATGCCGCCGTGGGGCGGGCGCGACCCGATCATCGGCACCAGCCCGATCGCGGCCGGTGCGCCCTCCAACAACGACACGCCCTTCGACCTCGACATGTCGCCCGCTGCTGCCGCCCGCGGCAAAGTGCGGCGCGCGGCGCGGCGCGGCGAGTCCATCCCGCTCGGCTATGCGCTGGACAAGCACGGCAAGGCCACCACCGATCCGAACTCCGCGCTCGATGGCGGCGTCATGCAGCCGATCGGCGGACCGAAAGGCTCCGGCCTCTCGATGATGATGGACGTGTTCTGCGGCGTCATCACCGGCGCGGCCTGCGCCGGCGAGGTCGGCAACCAGTTCAAGGATTACGACCGGCCGCAGGACGTCGGCCACTTCGTCATGGCGATGAAGCCGGATCTGTTCGTCTCGAAAGACGAATATCTCGCGCGCATGAACAAGCTTGCCGAGCGTGTCCATGGCTGCGCCCGCGCAGACGGCTTCGACGAAATCCTGATGCCCGGCGAGCAGGAACGCCGGCTCGAAGCCAACTACCGCCGCGGCGGCGTGCCGTATAACGTCAAGGAACTGGATGCGCTGCAGGCCGAAGCCGCCAAGGCCGGTCTGCCGGCACTCGACGTTTTCAATTCTCCGCTCGCCTAGGACACTGAATGAAACTGCACGATTACGATCTCGATATTGTCGTCACCGGCTTTCCCGGCAAGTCTGTGTGCCATGGAGGCTTGGGCTGGAGCACCGTGGTGCTGCTGCGCGCGCACGGCCGCATCCTGGTGGTCGACACTGGCGGCTTCAGCATGCGCGGCATGCTGCTCAAGCGCTTTGCCGAGCGCGGCCTGAAGCCGGCCGAGGTCACTGACCTGCTGCTGACGCATTCGCATCACGACCATTCGGTGAACTATCCGATGTTCCCGAATGCGCGCATCGTCATCGGCGCGCACGAGCTGGACTGGTCGCTGACGGTGCCGTGGGGCGAAACGCCGGTGCCTGAGTTCTACATGAAGGAACTCAAGACCTATTCGAAACTGCACACCGCCAAGGACGGCGAGGAAGTCTTCCCCGGCATCACCGCGCATCTCGCGCCTGGCCATACGCCGGGCTGCCTGGTTTACGTGCTGCACACGCCGGACAAGGACGTCATCTTTGCCGGCGACGCCGCCAAGAACCGCGCCGAGATGGTGTCGGGCACTACCGACATGACCTACGACCTCGCCGTCAGCAAGGCGTCGATCGACATGATCTGGGGTCTGTGGCGCAAGCGGCCGGGCAATATCCTGGTGCCGGGCCACGACGTACCGATGACGCAGGACAACGGCGTCACGCACTATATCGACAAACGCGAGGCTGCGATCGTTGCCTGGTACGGCGACGACATGGAGACGACGACGCTGTTCAAGCTGACCGTTTAGAAATCGGAGGCTGCATGCCGCGGGACATCAAGACGCTGATCGTGGTGCCGGAGAATAACACCACGATGGAGCCGGAAATCTCCGCGCTCTGCCCCGCTCTCGCTCCCATTCCGGTGGCGCGCGTCAAGCGCCCGGCCCGCACGTTGCTGCTGGAAGATTTGCCGGCCTATGCCGAAGCGACGATCGACGCCATCGAGCCCTTCGCCGACCGGAAATTCGATCTGGTGATCTATGGCTGCACCGCCGCCGGCTTCCTCGGCGGCCCCGCCGGTAACGCGCGCATGGTGGAACGGCTACGCGAGCGCACCGGCGCCATCGTCGTGAGCACCGCCGGCGCCATGATCGATGCCTTGCAGAGCGCGCGCGTTTCCGAAACCGCCGTGGTGACGCCCTATCTCACGCCGGTCAACGACGGCCTGCGCAGCTATCTGGAATCCTCCGGCGTGCGCGTCGAAGTGCTGAACTCTTTCTTTTGCAAGACCACTGCCGAGCTTGGGGCAATCACGGAAGAACAAGTGCTCGACCTCGCGCTGAAAACCGTGACGCCCAACAGCAAAAGCCTTTTCGTCGCTTGCTCGCAATTGCCGACCATCAACGTGGTCGCGCAACTGCGCGCCAAACTCGGCATTCCGGTGTGGTCGTCGATCCAGGCCACCGCCTGGGCCGGCGCCAAGACGCTGACCGCGCAAGGCCTGCCGGTACCATTCAATCAAGCAGCATGATGGGAAGACCATGAACGCCACGACCAAGCACGACCCCGAAGCCGGCTGGGAGCCCGCCTTCAAGGCGCCGGAAAACGCCTGCGACGCGCATTTCCACGTCTTCGGCGAAGAGCGCTACGGCTATGGCACCGACATCCGCTACAAGCCGCCATACGAGCCGGTGGAGGATTATCTCAAGCTGGCGCGGCGCATCGGCTTCACCCGCTACGTCTTCGTGCAGCCCAGCGCCTACGGCTTCGACAATTCATGCATGCTGGACGCGATGCGCACGCTCGATCCCGCGGTGCGGCGCGGCATCATCGATCTTGACGAGAAGAACACCAGCGACAAAGAACTGGCCGACATGAACGCGCTCGGCGTGCGCGGCATTCGCGTCAACATCTCGCCGATCCGCAAGCCGGAAGCCGGCCTCGCCGACTCGATGCTCCCGCGCATCGGCCGCCTGACCAAAATCTGTCAGGAACTCGGCTGGCATCTCGACTTCCTGACGCCCGGCTGGCTCGTCACCGAACTGATGCCGACGTTGCGCGAACTGCCGATCGAATATTCGGTGGCGCATATGGGCCTGTTCCCCGCCAAGGACGGGCCGCAACAGGCCGGCTTCCAGGAATTCCTCAAGCTGGTTGGCGACGGATCGAAGCGCGTCTGGCCCAAGCTTACCGGCATCTACCGCTTCTCGACCACGCCCGGCTTTACCGACGTCAAACCGATCGCGCAGGCGCTGATGGCCGCCGTACCGGACCAACTGATCTGGGGCAGCGATTTCCCGCATCTATCGTTCCACGACAAGGTCGGCACCATCCAGCTTTACAATTTGCTGGGCGAATGGGCGCCGGACGCGGGGCTTCGCAAGAAAATCCTGGCCGACAATCCGGCCAAATTGTTCGGCTTCAAGTAACTCACTCAATCAAGACAACGCGGACGTTTCGATCCGCGGCTAACGACAAGGGAACGCAATAAGACCAACACGGGAGGATGACGTGAACAGACGTGAATTCGCGATCGGACTGCTTGCAACGCCGGCCTTCATACGGACGGCCTCGGCCGAAGTCTCCAGCATCGTTCTCGGCAAGCAATATGGCCTGCCGTTTCTCCCGCAGATGGTCATGGAAGACCAGAAGCTGATCGAGAAACACGCCGCGACGTTCGGCGTGAACGGCCTCAATGTCGGCTGGGCGACCATGGGCGGCCCCGGCGCACTGAATGACGGGCTGCTCGCCGGTCAGATCCATTTCGTCAACGTCGCGCCACCCTCGCTCGGCACATTGTGGGACAAGACGTTCGGCACGCCGCAGGAAGTGCGCGCGGTCTGCACCGTGCAGTCGATGCCCTATATCCTGACGACGCGGAATCCGGCGGTGAAGACCATCGCGGACTTCACCAACGCCGACCGCATCGCGGTGCCGACCGTCAAGATTTCCGGCCAAGCGCTGGCATTGCAGATGGCGGCGGCCAAAGTGTGGGGTCCCGACAAATACGACAGACTCGACGAATTCACCGTCAGCATGGGCCACCCCGACGCCATGCAGGCTTTGCTCTCGGGCCAGGCCGTGAACAGTCACTTCGCGGTGGCGCCGTTCAATTATTACGAACTCAAGGTGCCCGGCATCCGCGCGGTGCTCAAAAGCTACGACGCCGTCGGCGGCAAGCACACCAACGGCATCCAGGTCACCACCAAGACCTTCCACGACGCCAACCCGTCGATCTGCAAGGCGGTGCGCGCCGCCCATGAGGAAGCCAATGCCTTCATCAAGCGCGACCCGAAGGCGGCGGCGGAGACCTATCTGAAGCTGACCAACGACAAGAAGAACTCGGCCGACGAAATGGTCGCCATGATCACCGATCCGGACATCGACTACACCACCGCGCCGGCCAATATGATGACGTACATGTCGTTCATGCACAAAGTCGGCCGCATGAAGCGCCTGCCCTCGTCGTGGAAGGACATGTTCTTCGTCGAGGCGCACGACCTCAAGGGAAGCTGACGCCGCTCGATAACGCCTCGCCCGGCTGCGCCGACGCGCGGCCGGGCAGCCATTTCCGTCCGATACCCTCCGCAAGTAGACTTGAATGTACCCGCAGCCATTGGCATGGTGAGCGGGCCGGCATTTAAGAGGGTCTGCTGTCTTGGAAGTTATCCTCACGGAATGGCTGAGCGCCATGATCCGTTGGCTGCACGTGATCGCCGGCGTCGCCTGGATCGGCAGCTCATTCTACTTCATCCACCTCGATCTCAGCCTGAAGCCGCGCGAGACGCTGCCCACGGGCGTCAAAGGCGATGCCTGGCAGGTGCACGGCGGCGGCTTCTACCAGATGATCAAGTTCATGGTGGCGCCGTCGCAGATGCCCGACGAGCTGACCTGGTTCAAATGGGAGGCCTATGCCACGTGGCTGTCCGGCTTCTCGCTGCTGATCCTCGTCTATTACATGCAGGCCGACCTCTATCTGGTCGACAAGAACGTCCTCGACCTGTCGGCCCCGATGGCCGCGGCGATCGCTTTCTTCAGCCTGCTGGCTGCCTGGATTTTCTACGAAGTCCTGTGCCGTTCGCCGCTCGGCAAGCACGAGGTGGCGCTGGCGCTCGTCGGCTACGTGTTCCTGGTGGCGCTGACCTATGCCTTTACCCACGTCTTCAGCGGGCGCGGCGCCTTCACGCAGATCGGCGCGCTGATCGGCACCATCATGGTGGCGAACGTGTTCGTCGTCATCATGCCCAATCAGAAGAAGATGGTGGCGGCGCTGATCGCCGGGAAAGAGCCGGACCCTTACTGGGGCGCGGTCGGCAAGCAGCGATCGGTTCACAACAACTACCTGACTTTGCCCGTCATCTTCCTGATGCTGAGCAACCACTACCCGCTGTTCTTCGCCACCCAGTCCAACTGGGTCATCGTCGCGGTCGTGCTGATCGTCGGCCCGGTGATCCGGCACTTCTACAATCAGCGGCACGAAGGCAAAGCCAGCCCGTGGTGGACCTGGTTCGTGGCCGCGGCCGGCCTGATGACGGTGATCTGGCTGTCCAGCCTCGGCCCCGCGGCGGTGAAAAAGGGCGAGCTGCCGCCAACGCCCAAATTCGCGGCAGTGCAGGAAATCGTCATGTCCCGCTGCAGCATGTGCCACGCCACCGAGCCGGCCTGGGCCGGGATCGGCCACGCGCCCAAGGGCGTGCGGCTCGACACCCCCGAGATGATCAAGCTGCACGCGCGCCTGATCGACATCAACGCGGTGCGCTCGCGCGCCATGCCGCCCGGAAATATCACCGAGATCAGCGACGACGAACGCCGGGTGCTGGCATCCTGGCTCGCCGCTGGCGCACCGGCGCAATGAGCACTCATTCTCTCGACAGTCTGAACGCGGCCAGCGAAGCCGACTTTACGGCCGCGCTGGGCGACATTTTCGAGCATTCGCCCTGGGTGGCGCAACAAGCGGCGGCAAAGCGGCCTTTCGCGACCATCACGGACCTGCACGACACCATGATGGCGGCGTTGCGCGCGGCGCCTGCGGAGACGCGGTTGGCGCTCGTCAAAGCGCATCCGGATCTGGCTGGCAAAGCGGTGCGGTCCGGCGCGATGACGGCGGATTCGATCAGTGAACAAGGCAGCGTCGGGCTCGACCGGCTGACCGACGAGGAGTTCGCCCGCTTCACCCGGCTCAATGACGCCTACCAGACCAAATTCGGCATCCCGTTCATCGTCTGCGTACGGCGGCATACCAAAGATTCGATCCTGAACGAGTTCGAACGCCGCCTGACCCATGAAAAAGCCGACGCGCTCGATGCCGCGATTGGCGAAATCGCCCGCATCACCGCGCTGCGGCTCGATGCGCGCGTCACGGCGCCGGAAAAGCTCAAGGTCACCGGGCGGCTATCGACCCACGTGCTCGACACCCATGGCGGCCGGCCCGCCGAAGGCATCGCCATCGAGTTATGGGAATTGTCGCGCGACGGCGCTGACCGCTTGGTCGTGAACACCGCCACCAACAGCGACGGCCGCACCGACGCGCCGCTCATTGCGGGACGTCCTTTGCCGATCGGCACCTATGAACTGCGCTTCGCCACCGCCGCCTATTATGGCGCACGCGGCGTGACGTTGTCGGACCCGCCTTATCTCGATGTCGTGCCGATCCGGTTTTCGATTGCCGAGCCGGAAGGCCACTATCACGTGCCGCTGGTGATGACGCCCTGGAGCTATTCCACGTATCGTGGAAGTTAGAATTCCGCGGCGGCATTTTCCCCGTTTCACCTGGTAGGCAAAAAAACAACACGCCGGCCAATCGCTTGGCCGGCGTGTTTAGTTTCAGTTCAGGACATTCGATCAGAAGGCGATATTCGCACCAACCAGCCAGGTGCTTTCCACCGTACCGGTGACGTTGCCGGTCGAGTTGGCCGCAGCGACCGGGGTCTGCTGCGGATCGATGCCGAACTTGTTCACCCAGTAACGGTAGCCAACGAACACCGAGTACATGCCCGGGCGATAGTTGACGAGCTTGCCAACTGATCGGCCCCCATCGAGTGGTCCAGGTGGAATGTTAGTTCATGGTGGGCCGTTGCGCTAGCGTGGCCGTCGGAGCTGGCCGGGGTTGCGGAGACGGTGCGAGCGCGGGCTTGTGCGTGATCGTCGTCGCGGCTTTTGAAGCGCCAAGA
>CAITJJ010000125.1 GCA_903892675.1 uncultured Hyphomicrobiales bacterium
CGATCACGCACAAGCCCGCGCTCTCGCCGTTTCCGCAACCCCGGCCAGCTCCGACGGCGCGAGCGCTACCGGCAGAACCCGCCGTTCAAAGGGGTCCCTTTTGGATGCCGATAAGGGGTCCCATTCCAATGCCGATTGACATCCCCCTCCCAGGTGTTGATCAGCACGGCCTGGGTGTCGGTCAACGGCACCAGATG
Source organism: uncultured Hyphomicrobiales bacterium (assembly GCA_903892675.1). Lineage (GTDB taxonomy): Bacteria > Pseudomonadota > Alphaproteobacteria > Rhizobiales > Xanthobacteraceae > Pseudolabrys. The sequence goes on from CAITJJ010000125.1 coordinate 198, forward strand.
GTCGCCGACCGAGAACTGCGTATCGGCGCCATCGGCCTTGATCAGAACGTGGCAATGCGGATGGGCGTGGCGCACGAGCGAGCGGTCCATGTCGAGAAGGGCGACACGACCAAACGCACCATGAGCAATACGCAACGCTTTCGACATTACATTCCTTATTGTCCCAAGATTGCCAGCCGAACGGCAATTATCGGCATTAATACCAGCTATTGCAACGAATAGGCAGCGGCTTGGGCGATTATGCGCTCCACTTTTGGTGGCTCTGTACCGTCGGCGTGAGGAGGACTCATGTTGCGCCGCAGCAAAGCCATAACATTGTCCCGGATCGCATCGCCGGCCGTTATTTCAGTTGCGCTGGAGACAAGCTTGTCCGCCATCTCGAATAGGCGGGCCTGCTCGATCTGCTCGGCCCGGATTTCAATTTGAGCGACGTCACGCCGAAGTTCTTTAACGGCATTGTCCTCTATCGCCGGCGACCGCTTGAGTTCGACGCGGATATCGCGCAAGGGCCGCACAACCGCATCATGCCAGGGACGCCCGCGGGCCTCGACGGCCGCGAGATCCTCGTCCGATAGTTTGGTCCTCTTTGCGCTGCCGATCCAGGCACAGAATAGGAGAACATTCACGTCGATATTCAGCCGACGCTGCAATGTCAGACATTCCGCCGCGACTTCGGGGTCCGTATAAATGGCAATCGAAAAATTCCAAAAGGGATTATCGCACTCGATCATGGCCGGGTACTTTCGTAGGTTCGAGTATTTAGCGCAAGGCGTGAATGCGGCCAGCCGCAATTTCGTTGCCGTTATGCAATCGCACCACAATCTCAAGGGAGAGGGCATGATTCTGGAGATATTGCAGCCGACGGCGCTGCCGCCGTGCAGCAACTCGCCGATGTGATCGGTGCGTCGTTGGCGACGGTACGGCGCGATCTCGAGACATTGGAAAACAAGGGGTTTCTCGACCGGACCTTCGGCGGCGCCAGTCTGCGCGCGCGGGCGCTTTTGCGGTTGGAGCCGGCCACGCAGTATCGGCGTATATTCATCACGACGAGAAGGTGGCGATCGGCAATGCGGCCGCCGCGCGCATCGAGCCCTATCAAAGCGTGATATTCGACAGCAGTTCAACCGTTCGCGAAGCGGCCCGCGCGTTGCTCGAACGCGACGTCCCGATTACCGCGATCACCAACGACATCCTGATCGCGCAGATGCTGGCGAATTCGAGTGCCATCACCGTGCTGACCATCGGTGGACGCGTGCGCACCGGATCCATGACTCTCTTCGGTCCGCCCGGCGAGGAGTTTCTGGCTGGCGTGAAGGCGGACCAGGCGTTGATCGGCGCGCATGCCGTCACCGTCGACGAACCGTCCGAAGTGGCCATCGAGATTACACGGATCAAGCAATTGATGGCAGACGCGATTCGTGAGAAGACATCAACAATGTTCCAACGACGCTTCAGTATTGCGCCCATGATGGAGAGGGTCGACTGAGCGGAAATCTCTATTATATTCTATGTACTTAGTGCGGATGCGTGAATCTCATGTTGTACGGCTCGGCGTACTTTCTCAATCGCTACATATTGCATGTCGGCATGGCGGAGCGAGTTCTCGACGCTCGATCCGCTATGGCTGTCTGGCGAGATAGCTGGCGCAGAACGGTACGTTTGCCTGCGACACGGTTATCGACGCTGATCACTAAATGACGGCAAGCCTGCTCGAATGCGGCTCTGTTTAAATCCACAATATTTTCTTGCGATAATTCAAATCATCCCGCAGCTGCTTCGCAGGCCCTTGGTGAAATACGGCGCCGCGTTCGAGTGCGAAGACACGATCTGCTAAGGCCAATACCAGGTCGAGGTTATGTTGCATTACGGCAGGGAGCTTGCCTCAGGTTCGCCCGATGAAGTCCTCGCCAATCCCAGTGTTATCGAGGCTTATATCGGCGGTCATTGAGTTGGTCTATCCGCATGAAGCATGCCTTTGAGGTTCTGCCGGACTCCTCGCAGTGGCAGCACAATCGTTTCGCGCCATTCCCGTACGCGCGCGTCGATCTCGGCTAAATTGCTCTCCGTCAGAACGCGATTTTTGCTGCCAAGCCAAGCACAGAAAAGCAGTATGTTTATGTCAATATTCCACGTGCGTTGCAGGGCAAGACATTCCGCTGCGACTCCAGGTGCCGCATAAACGTCTAACGAGAAATTCCAAAATGGATTATCACGTTCAAGCATTATGGCGCCCTCTGCCTCTCAGCACTGTGACGCCGGCATTGCCGAGTTTGGCACGGGCGTGTAGTCTTTCGGCGGCTATCTAACGCTTTCGCTGGCTCCCGGGGCGGCGCTTCTCGCCGGTCCAACGCCGCACCAAGCCCAGATCGACGCCGAATAGATCAAGCACCCGCCCGAGTGTATGATCGATCATGTCTTCAAGCGAACTGGGATGCGCATAGAATGCCGGAACCGGAGGGTAGACAATTGCGCCGGCTTCGGTGACGGCAGCCATGCTGCGGATGTGCCCAAGATGAAGCGGAGTTTCACGCAGCATAAGCACGACGCGGCGACGTTCCTTGAGCGCGACGTCCGCCGCGCGCGAAATCAAATTTGCGGTTACGCCGGTAGCGATTTCCGCCATAGTCTTGACCGAGCACGGTGCGATGACCATCCCGAGATTTTGGAACGAGCCGCTTGAACAAGCCGCTCCTACGTCCATGTTAGAATGGACATGGTCGGCAAGTGCCTGGACATCGGCAACCTTGAAATTGGTCTCGGCGGCGAGCGTAACTTGCGCGGCCTGGGAAATGATAAGGTGCGTCTCAATCTCGCTGTCTCTCAAGATTTCGAGCAGACGCACGCCGTACACTGCGCCGGAGGCGCCGCTTATTCCGACGATCAATCGCTTGCGCGAGTCATCCGATGGTTTCCGTCGGTTGGGTTTCTGCGTCACGAGGCCCTCGATAAAACTCGTTAATTCCGGCGCGCGAAGGAAACGATGGAAACGACCGCGCGTGTCGTTGTTCGATTCGCTCGCCTGCCTCCAGCCTTTTCCCGAACCGAATCGTTCGCGATATGGTCAGGGCTCCGCGTGTGACCGCGCTATGCCGGCCGACGGCCTGGAATCAGCCATCGTTCCATTTCGACAAGAGCGGTGGTCAACACATAGCCAAGTACCGCGATGGTGAGCAGCCCAACATACATTGTTTCGACACTCAGTGTCTGCCAAGCGCGCCATATCATGAAGCCAATGCCGCTATTGGCGCCGATCATCTCTGCGATGGTTATGAGAATCAGGCCCATACCGACGCCCAATTGAACTCCGGCCAAAATTGAAGGCAAGGCTCCAGGCAGCGCGATGCTGAAAAAGACCATCGTGCGCGACGCATTGAAGTTCGTGCCGACGTCAAGATAGATCGAGGGTATCTGCCGGACGCCCGATGCCGTGTTGATCAGAATTGGATAGAAGACGCCCATCGCTACCATTACGATCTTAGAAGCCTCACCATAGCCGAATATCAGTAGGATCAGCGGCAGGATTGCGCTCTTCGGCAGTGGGTAGGTGGCTGCGACGAGCGGCGCCATCATCGCTCGAACGATGGTTGAAAGGCCCATTGCAATACCGAACACAATGGCGGGGAGCGCACCGACCACGAATCCCCAGAAGAGTCTTTGTAAGCTGACGCTAACGTGTTTGAGCAACTCGCCGTTGGCGACAAGCACAACGAAGCGGTCGAAGATGCTTGATGGCATCGGAAAGAATTGCGGATTTATGAAACCGGCGCGGCCGCTGATTTCCCATAGGAGGAGAAATACCATCGGACTTAAAAGGCTGATTAGCCGGTCCGTTCTAAGCCCACTACCCATTGCTGATATCCTGCTTTCGAGGGGCGACGGCATTGCTTTGGCTGACCTCTTCCGCGAGGTACTGCCAAATCTCCCGAACCATGGTGCCGTATTCCGGGTTGGCCCGCATTTCGATCACGTTGCGCGGGCGCTCGAACGGCACCGTTAGCAGCGACTTGAGCCGACCTGGCGCGGCGGTCATGATCATGATCTGGTCGCCGAGCGTAATCGCTTCGTCCACGCTATGCGTGATGAACAGCACGGTTTTGCGGGTCTCGTCCCAAATCCGAAGCAGTTCCTGCTGAAGGATCGTCTTGTTCTGCTCGTCGAGCGCGGAAAATGGCTCGTCCATCAGAAGAATTTCCGGGTCATTCGCAAATGCGCGAGCGATCGAAACTCGTTGTTTCATGCCGCCGGAAAGCTGATGGGGGAAGGCATCGGCGAACGGAGTCAGCCCGGTCCGGTCGAGAAAATACTTAACGGTGTCGGTTATCTCGGCATTTGCGACGCGCCGTGCCTTCAGTCCGAAAGCGGCATTGTCCCAGACCGTCATCCAGGGAAAGATAGATTCTCCCTGAAAAACCATTGAGTTTATCGGTTTTGCTGGGCTCTTCCGGTCGATGTCCACCGAACCTTCCGTGGGCTGGTCCAGGCCGGCCAGGATGCGGAGCAATGTCGTTTTCCCGCATCCTGAAGGTCCGACAATGACGAAGAAACTCCCGTCGGCGATGTTCATGCTAACATTGTCGAGCGCCGTGACGGTGCCCGAATTTGTTTTGAAACGGCGCGTAAGGCCCGTGATGGCTATTTTCGGGCGCGTTCCTTGATTATTTACGGCCGGAGAAAGAGACTTTCTCTGTTCCTGCGTCCGCGTCAAGGCCGTGTCCGCCGCGGTTCGTAGGGGCCCAATACTGCCAGCGCGTTCTCAACAAAAGTGTTATTAACAGCGGATTCGACGCTGGCTTTCTTGTCCGCATCGAACTCCGGCTGACTTTTGAAAAATGCAAAATCCTTGCGAAGGCTGTCTAGATCGACTCGTCCGTCCGGATTGACTGAAGGCCCATCCATGACGTCGTACATGGACCGATCGGTAATGTTCGTGTTCCGAACGAGGATGTCCACGACTTTTTTCGCATTCGGCCCTGTAAATTTGCCGTCGACCAAGGCGTCATTATAGAAGCGAACCGCTTTCACGTAAGCGATCATGAATTTCTTGGCAACATCGGGTCTGTGTTCAATAAATGGGCCGCCGTAAAGCAGAGCAGCGATGACCTGGTTTGGATAGAGATCCGGCTTGCATAGCCGTGTCCCGATGCCGCGACTTATAATGATGCTGGCGATCGGTTCTGTCGTTAGAATTGCATCGACCGCGTTGTTCTTCAGCGCGTTCAAATGTTCCGGCGGCGGCATGTTATAAACATGCTGCGCCTCGTCATATTTCAGTCCGCCTCGAATCAGCGCCTCGTTCACTCTGGAATCGGCGGTCGTCCCTATTCCGTTGGTGGCGATTCGTAGCCCCTTAAGATCCCGGTAGCTGGTGACTTTGCCGCTTTCCGAAAGCTCTTTTCTGATCAGAAGTTGAATGTAGCTCGACGTGGGCGTCGTGCTTGCGCGATCCGCGACAATGCGAATGTTGATGCCTCTCGCCACAGCGTTGAAAAGGCCGACCGACACAGCGCCGCCGCCTATATCCAATTGGCCGGCACTGAGCGGAGCTACCATCGCACCGCCAGAAACGAAGGAGACAAGCTCGACATCCAAATTCTGTTCTTTGAAATAGCCGTTCTTCTCGGCGATATAGAATGCCGCATCGCTGACCAGGCCATTGACTCCGACGGTCACTTTTGCGTTTTGGGCCGATACGCTGCCAATGCCGGCGCTCGTGGCAATTAGCAAGCTGCTAAGAAGTGTTGCGATTCCGCGTTTAAGCATGATGTGTTTCCCACGAATACCCAGAATTCAACGAATGCGCCGTTAGTAAACGGCATTTCATTTTACGTTCAGTGTTTCGCGCCAGTTAGTGCCTATATTTGGAACAAGAATATTCTCAAGAACGACTTCGTTCTCTCCAGGGACAAATGTCCGCGTGTAGCGTAATTCCTTTGTGCGGAGCGGCTTTGTCGCATCGAGGCCAAGCTTCGCACTCATGCTGTTCTCGCTAGTCGGTTCAAGTGGCGCACAGAGAGCGTTATTGACAATAACCAGATCGCGATCGGCGCGAAATCGGGTGGCGGTTGCCCATTCGACCTCTTCCTGTGAGTAGATATCGATATCGTCGTCGACCACCGTGACTTTCTTCAAAGATACATTGGCGCCGAATGCCGCCATAATAATGTTCTTAGCTTCGCCTTCGGCCCGCTTCCTGAGGCGGATGTTGGCGTGAAATCGTCCGCTGCCGCCTATCGTCAGGTGAACGTCCAGTACATTGGGGAACGACTGTTGCAGGCTGTTGAGCAAGCTGGCTTCCTTCGGAATGGAGCCAAGCAAAGCGTGTTCTCTGCTGCCGCTGACAATCGCTTGAAAGATCGGGTTGCGCCGGTGCGCAAGCAAATCGACTTCGATGACTTCTCTGAGGCCTTGATCGGCGTAAACCTGTTGAAATTCGCCGAAGGGGCCTTCCGCTTCGCGTACCTTCGGAAGAATGCGGCCTTCCAAAACAATCTCGGCATCGGCAGGAACGCGCACGGAGTTTGTTCTGCACTTGACGACCTTCAAGGGTTGCCCGCGCATGGCCCCCGCAATTTCCAATTCGTCCTGACCGGCTGGCGCCGATACCTGGGAAGCAAGAAGCGCCATCGGATCGGGTCCGATTACAAGGGCAATTTCCAGCGCTACATTGGCGGCCTCTGCGGTCTCGTAGAATAACCGTGTGTCCCGAGTTGCAATGAGAACGCCGAGGCGGTTCGGTCCGTTAAGCTGGCATCGATTGATAGACGCGTTTTGCGCGCCGGTGACCGGGTTGCGCATGACCAGCATCGCGGCGGAAAGGTAGGGCGCGCTGTCCAACTCGTTGAACGTCGGCACGGGAAGATCCGAGGTCAGGTCGAATTTGTTGTGAACGAATTCATAAGCCGGGGCGTCGTCGACCTCCCGGCATGGGATCGGAGCACTGACTGCCTTGCGAATTCTTTCGATCAGTTGGTCTGGGCGGACGCCAAACGCATCGGAGAACCACTCGCGTCGCGACAGAATTCCGCAGAGGATCGGTATGGAATGGCCGCCGGGCGCCGGAAACAAGACGGCTTTCTGCCCATCCAGACGTTTGGCAACCGCCGCAATCCCGAATTTCAGTGGCAGATTCGGTCGGGTGATCGTCAGTAATTCCTCGCGAGCCAGACGATCCAGCCAATCGTGGAGGGCCGAATTCGATGCTGCCTCGATCATAGATTCCTCGCGAGGCGCATTCGGATCACTGCCGCTGCTACCGTCTGTGCCAGCGTGGCCATAAAGCGAAATCCTCCCCAAACCTGCTTATGCCTGTAGCGCCACTCTAGCGACGATGAAATCACAGGCTTATGATATTGCGCAATAGCGAAAGAAAGATCGCATGGGTGAAAAAGGTATGGCATCTCCTCTTTGGAGTCAAACGGCCGCGCGGCCGCCCCGCCGCTTCAGCCAGCACGACCAGCCGCTGCCGCGCGTACCCGATGCCGACGCCTGCGAGCACGCCAGTAATGTTGAATTGAAGCAAGTCAAGTTGGCCAATACGCTCGCCATCGTGTTTGAGACGCCCTTCCGCCAGCGCGTCAGCTGTATGCGGTCGAGCTTCTGAGCCTGCAGAGCATTACCTCGGCTGCTGGAGCGACCCGGAGAAGCATTTTGACCCGGACCAGTGGGAGCCGAAATAGTGGGGCACAGCGCTGATGTTCGAGAGCAACGGCACCACGGAGAGAGCGATGGCACGCGAGGATGCCGGACCGATCGCGGCCGTCTCGCGACACCTAGATGGGGAACCACCATGCCGATCGTTGGCACCAGAGCTTCATTTAATTTGCATGGCACCGACTCCGCCCGTGCCGTGGCGAGCACGCAGATTGGGCATAGAGCATTTCCAGCGGGACCCGCAATCACGCCCAACGTGCTATGGAGCCAGAGCCGATCACCCCCGAAAATGGTGTCCTTATTACATGCCGGAACACGGGCAGCGGGCGTTCGCTTGCGTCAGAATGAAGCAAGTCCGGCAGTTAAGCCATGAACAAGAAAATGAACGCGCCACTATAAACGAGGCGGCTGAATGTGATACGCGACGATAAAGCGTGTGCCGTCGGTAATTCTTTTGCGGGATGGATTTCCCGGTAAAGGCAATTTCAAGGGCCCTCCTAATCCATCGAAGAAGATTAAGAAAAGCGCCGCGTTTTAACAGCGAAAGGTCGGCGACGCTGCGCTCGCCGACATTTGATCGTTATTGTAATCGGTCCAGTTGCGCCAGGACCGCATCGCCCATGTCCCGGGTCGATAGAACCTTGTCGCCCGGCTGGGCGATGTCGGCCGTGCGAGCGCCCTGAGCGATTGCCGCTTCAACCGCCCGTTCCAGCCGGTCTGCTTCCTGCGCCAGCCCGAGCGAGAACCGCAGGCACATGGCAAAGCTCATGATCGCGCCGAGCGGATTGGCCACGCCTTTGCCGGCAATGTCCGGCGCGCTGCCGTGAATCGGCTCATACAAAGCGTGACGGCCGCCATCGGCGCGCACCGGGCCCATCGACGCCGAGGGCAACATGCCGAGCGAACCGGCGACCATGGCGGCGCAGTCCGATAAAACGTCGCCGAACAGGTTTTCCGTCACCAGCACGTCGAACTGCTTCGGTGTGCGCACCAGCTGCATGGCGCAATTGTCGACATACATATGGCTGAGTTCGATGTCGGGATAATGCTGGTCGCGCAGGGCCTGCACCGTGTCGCGCCACAGCCCGCCGGTTTCGGTCAACACATTGGACTTGTCGACCGAACAGACGCGGCCGGAGCGCGTTCGCGCCAAGTCGAAGGCCGAGCGGGCGATCCGTTCCACTTCCGCGGTTGTGTACATGCAGGTGTTCACCGCGCGCTCGCCACCGCTGGCGATCTTCTCCCGGCCGCGCGGTGTGCCGAAATAGATGCCGCCGCACAGTTCGCGCACGATCATCATGTCGCAGCCGGCGATGACCTCGGGCCGCAGGCTCGATGAAGCGCCAAGCGCCGCCAATGTCCGCACCGGACGCAAATTGCAGAACAGGTCGAGATCCCTGCGGATGCGCAGCAGCTGATCGACCTTCCGCGCCTCGGCCGGAATCTTCTCGTAATCCGGCGATCCGATAGCGCCGAATAAAATGGCGTCGGCGGCGACGATCTCGTCCCAGGTTTCCCGACGCATCAGCGAGCCATGAGCCTGCCACGCGGACAGGCCGAAGAGTTCTTCGCGCAGTTCGATGGCAAGATTCCGTCTGGCGACGAACCATTCGGCGACCCGCCGCGCCTCGCCAACAACTTCCGGGCCGATGCCGTCACCGGCCAAAACCAAAATACGAGCCACGCGCGCGGTCTCCTCTCGTCGGTAAATCCAGGGTCTGCTTTCGCGGTCCCGGTCTTGATGGGCGCGGATGCGCGCATCGAGCTTGAGCGTCATGCCGATCTCGTCGAGGCCTTCGAGCATTGCGTCGCGGCGCTCGGGATCGGTGGTGAAGGCAATCGCGCGCCCGGATGGCGCGATGATGGTCTGCTTTTCCAGATCGACGGTGACATTGGATTGCGAAGCCGCTTCGATCTCGGCGGCGAGCGCCTTGACCTCTGCCTCCGGCAAACGGATCGGCAGTACGCCATTCTGGAAACAATTCCAGTAGAAAATGTCGCCGAAACTGGGGGCGATGACGCAGCGGAATCCGAAGGCCGCCAGCGACCAGACCGCGTGTTCGCGCGAGGAGCCGCAGCCGAAATTATCGCTGGCGACGAGGATCTTGGCGTCGCGGAAGCGCGGCTGGTTGAGCACGAAATCGGGGTTCTCGACGCCGTCGCTCAGATAGCGCCAGGGCTCGAAACAATATGGCCCGAGATCGCCGCGCTTGTTGCCGATCAGCCGGTTGATCGGAATGATCACTTCGGTGTCGATATTGATCCGCATCAGCGGCGCCGCGGCGCCGGTCACCCGTATGAATTTGTCCATGGTCAGTGACCGAGCTTGCGCACGTCGGCGATGCGGCCGGTGATGGCGGCGGCAACTGCCATGGTGGGGCTCGCCAGATGGGTGCGCGCGCCCGGTCCCTGACGGCCGACGAAATTGCGGTTGGTTGTGGAGACGGAACGTTCGCCCGGCGCGATAATGTCGCCATTGGCGCCGAGACACATCGAACAGCCGGGCTCGCGCCATTCAAAACCGGCGTCGAGAAACTGGCGATGCAGTCCTTCGCTCTCCGCCGCGCGCCGCACCGCCATCGAACCGGGTACCACCCAGGCACGCACGCCTTCCGCCACTTTGCGGCCGGACAGCACCGCCGCCGCCTCGCGCAGATCGGACAGGCGGCCATTGGTGCAGGAGCCGATGAAGACCCAGTCGACCGGCGTGCCCTCGATCGCATCGCCCGGCCGCAGGCCCATATAATTGAGCGCCGCCTCCATGCTCTTGCGCCGGTCGGCATTCGGTTCGTTCGATGGATCGGGAATGCGCCCGGTAATGTCGAGCACATCCTGCGGACTGGTGCCCCAGGTGATCTGCGGGGCGATTGTGCCGACATCGATGCTGTGCTCGGCGTCGAACGTGGCGTCGTCGTCGCTCGGCAGCGTGCGCCATTGCGCCACCGCGCGATCGAACAGCGCATCCTTTGGCGCGTAGGGCCGGCCGGCGAGATATTGGTAAGTCGTATCGTCGGGCGCCATGATTCCGGTCTTGGAGCCAAGCTCGATCGACAGATTGCAGACCGTCAGGCGTTCCTCGATGGTCAACTCGCTCACCAGCGCGCCGGCATATTCGACCGCGTAGCCGCGGCCGGCGGCGGTGCCGAGCCGTCCGATGGTGGCGAGGATGACGTCCTTTGCCGTGACGCCCCTCGCGCGCGCACCGTTTAATGTGATGCGCATGAATTTCGGTCTGTTCTGCCGCAGCGTCTGCGTCGCCAGCACATGCGACACTTCGCTGGAGCCGATGGCGATCGCCAGCGCACCGAAGGCGCCATGCGTACAAGTGTGACTGTCCGGGCAAACGATTGTCGAGCCGGGCAGGGTCAGGCCCATCTCGGGCGCCGCGACATGGACAATGCCCTGACCCTCATCGCCGATATCGAACAGCTTTACGCCCGCGGCGGACGCGCCGCGGCGCATGTCGCGCAACAGCCGCCCGCCGGTCGGGTTGGTGTCGGTGGTGCGTCCCGGCGCGCTCGATATTGCGTGGTCGGGCATCGCATAGGTCAGGTCGGGATCATGGACGCGGTAGCCGAGCTTCTCCAGCCGCGTGAAGTTCGGGCCGCCTTCGAGGTCGTGCAGATAATTGCGGTCGATCGCCAGCAACGACAAGCCGCCGGGCAGGTCCGCGACGACATGTTGCGCCCAGATTTTGTCGAATAAAGTTTGGCCCGGCATCACTTGTCCTTATCCGTGCGGTTAGTGGGCGGCTGGAATCTTGTCGACAAAGCGATCCGTATAAGTCGCGCCGACGTCGATCTTGGCGCTGTTAACGGATTCGTCGAAAGCGCGCAGAACCTTGTAGGCATTCTCGGCGCCGGCTTTGTTGATGCGGCCGTCCGCCGGGAACATGGCTTTCGATCGCTTGACGATGTCGACATAGAGCGCCGGGTCACTACCGCGGAATTCCGCCGGCATGGCCTCGGCAATCTGTTCCGGCGTTGCCTTGTCGATCCAGCGCAAGGTGCGAACGATGGCATTCACGATCGCCTGCACGGTGTTCGGATTTTTCTCGGCGAAAGCGGGGCTGACATAAATGACGCTGGACGGATATTCGTCGTCGAACACGGCCTTGGTTCCGGCGGTCGTGCGCGTGTCGAAGATCGCCTGCAACTCGCCCGACCGTTCGACCAAAGTGATGGCCGGATCGGCATGCGATAGTGCGTCGATCTCGCCCTTCTTGACCGCGGCGACCGCGGTGGTCGGGCCGCCGACACCGATAAACGAAACATCGCCGGGCTTCAGGCCGTTCTTCGCCAGAATGTAGTTGACCATGAAATTGGTTTGCGAGCCGGGAGCGGTGACGCCGATCTTGAGACCTTTGAGGTCCTTGGGGCTTTTGTAGTCGAGCTTTTTCGACGTCACCAGACCGAGCACGATGCCAGGATAGCGGCCGGTCTCGACCACGGCCAGGATCGGCTGGCCTTTTGCCTGCATCTGAATGGTGTGATCGAACGAGCCGGACGTCGCGTCGACATTGCCGCCGACCAGCGCCTGCAGGCTCTTGGTGCCGCTGCCGAAGTCGGTAATCTCGACATTAAGCCCGGCGTCCTTGAAGTAACCGAGCTGCTCGGTGAGAGTGAGCGGCAGATAGATCATGAAGGACTTGCCGCCGACCGCGATCTTGACGTCGGTCTTTTCCGGCTTGGCATCGGCGCCAAAGGCGGCGGTCGACAGAGCGATCGTTGCGCACAGCGCCGATGCGGTCAGGAATCCCATTGCAGTTCGCATGACGTTTCTCCCGTTTGCTTTATGACCGATCAGATCAGACCTGACCGGCATTCGACGATTCTCGCTTGACGACTTTTTCCGGATTTTCACCGTAAGGCGGCGCGTAAATCACCAGCAGCTTTATCCGTTCGCTGATCACCTGAATATCGTGGAAGACGCGGGATGGGAAGAACAACAGATCGCCTTTGGCTACATGATGCTTGACGCCATCGACCTCGACCGTTGCTTCTCCGTCGATGACATAGGTGGCCTGCTCCATGTCGGGATGCGCGTGCGCGACGGCGCCGGCGTGGCGCTCGATGTCGCCATAAATGATTTCCATGTACTTTGCCCCGTTCACGCCGGGGGCGACCAGACGATAATTCCTGGTGCCGCTATGATTGGCCGGGCTATAGGGCGTCACATCTTCGGGGCGGATGACATATTTCATTCTTCTGACTTTCCTAGCCGACCCGTGCCGATGCATTGGCGAGCGTCGGATCCGTTGTGAGATCGGCGATCGACGTCACCGCCGGCAGGTTCTGCAAGGTAGTGAAAAGGCGCCGCGCCTGCGCGGAAGAGAGATGGCCGGCGGCGCAGTCGTTGAATTTGGCGGCAAGAGCGTCGGCGTCGATCGGGTTCTTGAAATGACCGCGCGGGAATCTCACCGGCTCAGAGACGAATAATCCCTTGTTCGTCTGGACGGAAAGGCGATCGAACGGCGACAAAGTCTGCTCGTCGGCGTTCCTGTCGGTTGTCGTCGTCGCGCTCACTTTTGCAAAGAAGTTCTGGACGTCGCGCCTTTGCACAAACCCGCTCTCCAGTTCGGAGCGGCCGCAACGGCCAGCAATCGCCGCTGCGGCGATGGCGAATTCGAGGCTAAAGCGGGCCTCGTTCGACGACCGCGGCGCATGGTTGCGCAGCATGGCCGCCTGGCTGTCGCCGAGTTCAACATCGACGCGGCTGATGTCGTCGGCCAATATCCCGTTATCGCGCCGCAACTGGAGCATTGCGTCCACGGCGCGGTGCGCGGCGTAGCAGATCGGGTAAAGCTTGAAGTTCAGCCCGCTCGACAGGATGCGCCAGGCGGTGCCGAGTTGCGGGGCGCTGTCGACGTCCACCGCGCCACGGGGGGAAATCGCGCGCAGCAGGCCGAGGTGATGCTCGATTGGGTCGGGCGAGGCGGTCAATCCGGCCTGCGCCCATCGCGCCGCCAGCAGCCCGGATTGAGCGGCGCGGCCGGCCTGGAACGGCTTCATCATCGATCCGAAATTGGCGACGACGCCGCCGGCGAACGAGGTGGCGATGCCGATTGCATGGCTCGCGAGGTCGGCATCGAGGCCGCGCATGACCGCCGCCGCCCCGGCGGCGGCGACGGCGCCGAACACAGCGGTCGGATGCCAGCCCTTGCCATGGTGCCCATCGGCGTCGCGACGAATAAGTTCGGCCCAGATTTCGTAGCCGGCGACATAGGCGGCGATCATGGTGCGGCCGTCGACCGGCATTTCATGCGCTTCGGCGAGGATGGCCGGTACCAGAACGGCGCTTGGATGGCTGGACAGGCCGGTGTCGTCGTAATCGAGCGCATGGGCGGCGGCGCCATAGAGTAGGGCCAGATCGGGCGCGGCGGCGGTCAGGTTCACGAAAGCGGCAGCCCCGCCGCCGCGCGATTGCCCAGCAATTGTCCTGGCGACGACGCGCGCCACCGGCTCGTCCAGCCCGGCAAACAGCACACCGACGCAGTCGGTGAAACCGTCCGCCACAATCGCAACCGCCGGACGTGGAATATCGGCGAATTCGATCGCCGAGGCAAATTCTCCGATGGCTCTGGTCAGGCCCATGCTCGTTTCCGGTGGCGACATCGGCAGGCAGAAAAACCGGTTTTGTTTGATAAGCCAATGCGTTGTTTGATATACCAACACCTCTGTCAGACCCCTGGCCCCTCAATGACCATGCGACGCAAAGCGATAAAGCGCGACAAGGCGGATGAATCCTCGAAGGATGACATCGATCCTCGTTATATGGTGCCCGGGCTGACGCGCGGGCTTACGCTGCTGGCGCTGTTTACCCGCAAGAAACCTGCGCAAACCCTCGTTGACCTCGCGGCGAGCCTGGGATTGTCACGGTCTGCGGTCTACCGGCTGGTCTATACGCTTGAAAAGGAAGGCTTCCTGACTCGTGACGCAAATTCGCGGCAGTATCGCCTGACCTCGCGCGTTTTGACCTTGGGTTTCGAATATCTCAACGCGCGCAGCGTGTTGGAAATTTCCGAACCTGTTCTACGAAGCCTGAGCGACGCGACTGCCGCCGCTGCCTATATCGTGCAACTCGATGGCGCCAACGCCGTTTACCTCGCGCGGGCGATGCCGACAGCGGGGCTGGTGAGCAGTCTGCAGGTCGGCTCGCGGCTGCCGGCCCATGCAACCGCCAGCGGACGGGTTTTGATCGCGCAAAAATCAGGCGACGAGTTACAGCGGATCTTTCGGCTTCTGAAACTGAAACGCGAAACAGTCGTCGTTCCGCCGCCGAAGTCGTTTGCCGAATTGCAAACGCAAGCCGATCAGGATCGCAAGCGGGGTTATGTTTTCCACCGTTCGATTATCAATCCCGGCGTCGTCAGCTTTGCCTGTCCTGTGCGCCGAAAGAACAGTGTGGTTTCCGCCGCCATTACCGTGGTCGGTCCAGAACAGTCGTTTGCCGTGCTCGGCGGCGAGAAGCCGCTCCTTCGGATCGTTTCCAATGCCGCGCGAGCGGTGTCGAAGCGGCTCGGCTATGTCGAGCGCTAAGGCTGACAGCGCCGGCTAATCGATCTTGATCCGCGCGACGCTTTTGTCGTGTAATTCGGTAGCTTTACCGCTTTTCATGACCATGCCAGGCAAGGTGCGGCCGAGCATTTCCTGGGCGAATTGCGCCGCGGCGATGAGTTTGTCGAGATCGACGCCGGTCTTGATGCCCAGTTCGTGCGCCATATGCACGAAGTCCTCGGTGCAGATATTGCCGACGGCGCGCGGTGCGAACGGACAGCCGCCGAGCCCGCCGACTGAACTCTCGAAATCGCGCAGGCCGAGTTCGAGCCCGGCGAAAGCGTTGGCAAGGCCGAGCCCGCGCGTGTTGTGGAGGTGAAGTCCGATCGGCTGATCCGGCCAGCGCGCCCGCAGTTTCTCCACCGTACGCGTGATCGAACCCGGATTGGCGACGCCGGTCGTATCCGCCAGATAGATCACCGGCGAATCCATGCCGACCAACTGCTCGAACAACTGGAACAGCTGGCTTTCCGGCAGCTGACCTTCGTAAGGACAGCCAAACGCAGTCGCGACCACTCCGACGATGCGGCTTCGCGTGCCCTTGGCGGCCGCCGCGATTTCATCGAGCGCCCGCATGCCCTGAGCCGTGGACATTCTCACATTGAGTTCGTTGAAGGTGTCGCTGGTCGCAATGCCGGATTTGAGGTCGTCGATGCCGGCAGCGATGGCGCGCTCGGCGCCTTTGGCATTGGGGACGAAAGCAGCGAAGCGGACGCCATCCGGCTTGCGCAGGCCGGCCAATACCTGCTCGGCATCGGCGAGTTGCGGCACGACTTTCGGATGCGCGAAGCCGGTGACTTCGATCTTCTTCAACCCGGTCGCAATCAGCAGCTTGATCAAGGCGATCTTGTCGGCGGTCGCGATCTGCTTTGCTTCGATCTGCAAACCGTCGCGCGGCCCGACCTCGCTGACCGAAATTTCGCTTGGCAAAGCCATGATCTGTCTCCGCGCCAGAGTTGATAGATCAAACATTCCGTTGACATAGAAAACACCAGGGGCTTATTCGCTCTGGCAAGGAAAGTCACGCTTTCGTGGCCGGAGATTTAGCATGCCAGCCGCACCGCCACTGACCGGGCTGGTGATGATCGAGATGGGCACCAGCGTCGCCGCTCCGATCGGCGCGCAAATTCTGGCCGAAATGGGCGTCGAGGTCATCAAGGTGGAAAACCCGCGCGGCGGCGACGATGCCCGCTCCTGGGGGCCGCCTTTCGTCGATGGCATGGCGCCGACGTTTTACGCCATCAACCGCAACAAGCGGTCGATCACCGTCGATTTCAAGGATCCGGCGCAATGCGCCGCACTGCGCCGCCTGATTATCGAGCGCGCCGACATCGTGCTGCAGAACTTGCGGCCCGGAGTGGTCGAAAGCTACGGGCTCGATGCCGAAACCTTGCGGGCCGAGAAGCCATCGCTGATCTATTGCAATCTCTCGGCCTTTGGCAGCGCGGGTCCGCTGAAATCGAAGCCGGGCTACGATCCCTTGCTGCAGGCCTTCGGCGGCATCATGAGCGTGACCGGTGAGGAGGGCGGCGCGCCGGTGCGCGTCGGGCCCTCGATCGTCGATCAGGGCGCCGGCATGTGGGCCGTCATCGGCATCCTCGGCGCGCTGCATCGGCGAACGTCGACCGGCGAGGGCTGTATTGTCGCCACGTCGCTCTATGAGACCGCGCTCGGATGGATGACCATGCACACGGCTGGCTATCTGGCATCGAATCGGGTGCCGCGCCGCATCGGCTCAGAAAACGCCGGTATCGCGCCTTACAAGGCGTTTGAAGCAAACGATGGATGGATTGTCATCGCCGCCGGCAATGACGGGCTGTTTGCGCGGTTGGCTGTCGCCCTTTCGTGCCCGGATTGGATCGCCGACGCGCGGTTCGTGACCAATCCCGAGCGCGTCAAAAATCGCGAAGCGCTCAACGCGCAGGTCGCCGAGGTCGTCAAATCGCAGTCCGTGCAGCACTGGACCGCCAAGCTGGAGGCCGCCGGCGTTCCGCACGCACCGATGCTGACGCTCGACCAGGTGCTCGCTCATCCGCAGTTCGAAGCGGTCGGCATGTTGCAGCAACCGCCGGCCGGCGATATGCCGCTGCTTGGGCTGCCGATCCAGTTCGACGGCGAACGCCCGCCGTATCGGAGCCTGCCGCCCGTCTTGGGCGAGGCGAATGCGACGATGATGCCGTTATCGGAGGCCAAAGCATGAAGCCCGTGCTCAAGACAATGCAATTGAGCGAGCCGGAGCCGGGGCTTTGGGTTGTATCTTTCAACCGCCCGGAAGTCCGCAATGCTCTCAACACGGCGACGTCGGAAGACTTGCGCAGCATTTTTGGTCCGCTTGCCTTCACGCCGGGAGATTTGCGCTGCGTCGTGCTGACGGGCGTCGGCGATCAAGCTTTCAGCGCCGGTGGCGATTTGAAAGAGCGCCAGGGCATGAGCGACGAGGACTGGCGGCTGCAACACGCGATCATCGAGGAATCGGCCTACGCCATCATGAACGCAACGGTGCCGGTGATCGCGGCGGTCAACGGCGTAGCCTTCGGCGGCGGCTGCGAACTGGCGCTCTGCTGCGACTTTATCTACGTATCGAGCACAGCCCGTTTTGCCTTGCCGGAAGTGACGCGCGGAATCATGCCGGGCGCCGGCGGCACGCAAAACCTGCCGCGCGCCATCGGCGAGCGGCGCGCCAAGGAAATCATGTTGACCGGCCGGCCGTTCACGGCGCAGGAGGCCTATGCCTGGGGCATGGTGAACGCGGTGTGTGAGCCGGCCGAACTGATGACGCGGGCGCTAGATACGGCGCGCACGATCTGCCGTAACGCGCCGATCTCTGTGCGCCAGATCAAGAAAGCCGTTCATCACGGCCTGCAGACCGACCTGACCACTGGGCTGCTGATCGAAGTGCAGGCCTATGAGCGTACGATCCCGACCGAGGACCGGCGGGAAGGTGTACGTGCCTTCAATGAGAAACGCGCGCCAAATTTCAAGGGGCGATGAGTGCCGAGAAAGCCACCGAGTAAACAATGACCGATCGCGAAAAGACCGACTCGCCAATATCCGTCGTCCTGGGCGAGGACTATCCGGAGATCCGCGCCGGGGTGCGCGCCATCTGCGCCAAATATCCTGGCAAGTATTGGCGCGATCTCGAGGATGAGGACGGCTATGCCGAGGACTTCGTCAACGAGCTGAGCGCGTCCGGCTACCTCGGCGCGCTAATCCCGGAAGAATATGGTGGCTCCGGCCTGCCGATTCGCGCCGGCGGCGTCATCCTCGAAGAAATTCATGCGAGCGGCTGTAGCGCCGGTGCCTGCCACGCGCAGATGTACATGATGGGCACACTGCTGCGGCACGGTAGCGAAGAACAGAAGCGCCGCTATCTGCCGAAGATCGCCACCGGCGACATCCGCTTCCAGGCCTTCGGCGTCACCGAGCCGACGACCGGGTCGGACACCACGCAATTGAAGACCAAAGCCGTGCGCGACGGCGATTATTTCATCGTCAACGGACAGAAATTGTGGACCTCACGCGCCCACAAGTCCGATCTCATGATGCTGCTGGTGCGGACCACACCGATTGAGGACGTCAAACGGCGGACGGATGGTTTGTCGGTTTTGCTGGTCGATATGAAGGACGCGGTGGGCAAAGGACTGACGATCCGCCGCCTCGACACCATGATCAATCATCAGACCAACGAGCTGTTCTTCGACGATCTGCGGGTGCCCGCGGAAAACCTGATCGGCGAGGCCGGGCAGGGGTTCCGCTACATTCTCGACGGCATGAACGCCGAGCGTATCCTGGTCGCCGGCGAGTCGCTCGGCGACGCGCGCTACTTCATCGAGCGTGCTTCAAAATATGCGGGCGAGCGAATCGTCTTCGGCCGTCCGATCGGACAGAACCAGGGCGTCCAGTTTCCGATCGCTCGCGCTTACGCCGAGTGGAAGGCCGCAGACATGATCACGCGGGCGGCGGCGGCTCTGTTTGAAGCAGGCGCCCCTTGCGGCGAGGAGGCCAATACCGCGAAGCTGCTCGCTTCGGAATCCGCCTGGCACGCCGGCGAAGCCTGCATGCAGACCTTCGGCGGCTTTGCCGCAGCGCGTGAATACGACATCGAACGCAAATGGCGCGAATGCCGGGTCGCCCAGATCGCGCCGATCTCGACCAATCTCATCCTGGCCTATATTGGCCAGCATGTCCTTGGTATGCCGCGGTCCTACTGAGAGTTGCCGCTCGTACAAACGCAAACCGCCCGAGCCAAGGCCCGGGCGGTGTCCCCATGGAGCGGTCGATTATTCCGGCAGGATGCCGAGCGAGGGCATGATCTTGCCCCAACTGTCGAATTCATCACTGACGAGTTGGCCCAATTCTGCCGGTGTGCTGCCGATGGCAACCGCGCCCTGCAACTTGAGTTGCGCGATGATATTGGGCTGCTTGAGCGCGTCGACTGCCGCCTTATTCAGCTTGTCGACGATGGCCTGTGGCGTTCCCGCCGGCGCGAAGATGCCAATCCAGGTTGCCGTCACGACGCCGGGTACTGTTTCGGCAATCGTCGGCACGTCGGGCATATCAGGATCACGTTTGCTCTCCGCGAGCGCGATGATCCGGATTGATCCCGCCTTGGCGTGCGGGAGGACCGCCGGCGTGGTGCCGAAGGCGATCGGGACATGACCGGCGATCAGGTCCTGAATGGCCGGCCCGCCGCCGCGGTAGGGAACATGCAGGATATTGATGCCCGCTTTCAGGTTCAGCAGCTCGCCGGCGATGTGATGCGCCGATCCGATGCCGGCGCTGCCGAAGCTCAGCTTGCCAGGGTTCTGTTTAGCGTAGGCGATCAACTCCGGCACGGTTTTCACCGGCACCGATGCGTTCACGGCCAAGGCCAGCACGACCGAGGCCGCGTTGGTGATGGGGGCGAACGCCGTCTTGGGGTCGAGCGAATAGCTCTTCTGAAAATACTTGTTCATCGTGATCGGCGCATTGACCGTTATCAGCAGCGTGTAACCGTCGGGCGGGGCGGCAGCCACCATGTTAGTCCCCACAGTTCCGCCCGCGCCGGGGCGATTCTCAACGACGATCGGTTGACCTAACGCGTCGCTCATCGGGCCGCGGAGAACGCGCGCAATGAAATCGGTGGAGGCGCCGGGCGGATAGGGAGCGATCATCGTGATCGGCCGCGACGGATAGGTTTCCGCAAAAGCCGGCGCTGAACCGAACGCAGCCGTCGCAACGATGATGGCAGAGAATGTGATGGATCGAACGGCGTGCATCCTGATTCCTCCCAATTCAAAACACCGGCTCTTTTTAAACCCATGGCGATGTTTGATTGCGGCAAATCGTATCAGCCCCGATTGAGCTTTCAATGCTTGCGTTGACTGGTCAAACAAGCAGGTGCTGCCGTCAGTCGAGATTTCGCTATAGCGAAATGAACGCGTGCGAACGTGACGCCGAGTTAGAAGGAACGTCCCTACCTCGTAATGCTACCGAATGTCTGCATTTTGCGCGATCGCCTTGCCGATGCCGAGCGGCTTGGCATCGATCAGAACGAAGGCGATCCGCGCGCGTTCGGTTCCGCGATTGGCCCATGCGTGCTCCGTGCCCCGCTGCACGATGATGTCGCCGGCTTTCAGCTTCACCGTCGATCCCGGCATGTCCATTTCGAGTTCGCCCTCAAGGACGATGGCGTAGTCGATTGTTTCGGTGCGGTGCATCAGCGAAGGGCATCCGGGCAGGAGGTCGAGCACCGCGATCCGCGTGCCACCTGCTGGCGGCGTACCGGGCGGCCGCGTGCCCATGTCGTCGATAGATTCGCCAATACCAATATCGGCCGGCATTTCGTCCGTACCCCAGATCAAGGTGAGGCCAAGGCCTTTCTTGGAATGCCGTGTATGAGGTGAAGCGCCGTCGATCAGGACTTTGGGCGCGTTGTCGTCGCCATGCCCGGTCACGACGCGCCGGACCGGCGGATAAATCGTTTCTGTCATCGCATTCTCCGTTCGAAAGGAAGCTGAAGCGTGCAGCCGTCGCCTAGCCGCATTTCTGCTTACTGCCGTGCAACGCGGCGAACTTCTCCGCCTTCGCTTTCAGCCGTTCGCCCGATTTCGACAAATCGACGACGAAACGCTTGTGCGAGCCGGTACCGATCGGTTCGATCTCATCCCGGGCGAACACGTCGAAGGAGACCTTGCGGCCATCGACGGCGGTGATCGTCGCGATGATGTCGACTGACATTCCGATCAGCGTCGGCGCGATATGCCGCAGCACGACTTCCATGCCGACCGAATCCTCGCCGGTCTCGCAATGCTCGACCAACAGATCACGGCAGGTGCGTTCGATATCGCGAACGAACATCGGCGTGGCATAGACGCGATTGGCTTGACCGATGATGCCGGTCGCGCGCGCGTCGTCGACGGTATAGCGATTGGTCCGCGAAGCACCCGGTCGCAGAGTTGGCTTCATCAGAGGCTCTCCTATGATACGGTGCGATATGTTCATCGTCACATTGCCTGTTTGCAGTGTGCCAGCCGTTCAACCGACGAGAAATACAGACCGCGATGAGACGGGGGTCCAAAGCGTCGGGCTGGTCCTTGACTCAAACTATACCGCTTATTAGTCTTTTCGCATAGGCGATATATGTTTCGCCCGGATGAAATACAGAATATGCCAGCCCCCGTGGAGACGCAACTGAAAAGCCAGAAAACGGATGCGGATAAGGTGTCGCATGTCGGCGCCGGGGCAGGGCTGCGTTCGTTTCCGCAGATGGTGGGCCGTCTGGAAGACACACGGCTGTTGTCGGGCCGCGGCCGCTATATCGACGACATTCCGGTCGGCCCGCAGACGCTGCACGCCGCGATCCTGCGCAGTCCGCATGCCCATGCCTGGATTCGCGGCATCGATCTCGCTCCGGCTTTGGCGATCGATGGCGTGGTTGCGGCCTATGCGGGCAAGGACCTCGCCGAACTCCTCGATCCGTTTCCCAACATCGTGCGCGCCGCCCCGGCCTATCGCGCCATGGCGATCGATAAAGTGCGCTACGTCGGCGAACCGGTCGCCGTCGTTCTCGCGCGCGACCGCTATCTGGCAGAAGACGGAATAGGGCAAATATCGGTCGATTACGAAGCGGTAAAGGCGGTGGTCGACTCAGAGGCTGCCTGCAAGCCCGGCGCACCGCTGTTGCACGACGACTTCGGCTCCAATCTGGTCTGGGAGCGCAGCTATCGTTACGGCGACCCCGAGCGCGCTTTCGCCGAAGCGGACCAGGTGGTGCGAGTCGACGTCAGCTTTCCAAAATACAATTCTACGCCGCTCGAAACCTACGGCATCGTGGCGAACT
Organism: uncultured Hyphomicrobiales bacterium; assembly: GCA_903892675.1. GTDB lineage: Bacteria > Pseudomonadota > Alphaproteobacteria > Rhizobiales > Xanthobacteraceae > Pseudolabrys. Next base: position 22,725 of record CAITJJ010000125.1, read on the forward strand.
ATACGCCCGAGAATGACGGCTATGAGATCCAGGGAAATTTCCAGGGCCCGTTCTCGCTTCTCCCGGTAATGGCGCGCGCGCTTCGCGTTTCGCCAAGCCGGCTACGGATTATTCTGCCACAAGATGTCGGCGGCAGTTTCGGCATCAAGGCCATGATGTATCCCTATATGGCGATGATGGCCGCTTGCGCGCGCATGGCCGGTCGCCCGGTCAAATGGATTGAGGACCGCTCCGAGCATCTGCTGGCCAGCGCCAGCGGGACCGATCGCAAGTCGACGCTTGAGGCGGCGATCACAAAGGACGGCCGTATCCTTGGCATTCGCATGAAGCTGTTGGAGAACGTCGGCGCATACTTGCGCGCGCCGGAGCCGTCTTGCGTGATGCGGTCGCTTACGACTTTCTCAGGCCCGTATCTGATAGAGAACAGCCAAATCGACGCCGCCTGCGTGATGACCAACAAGTTGCCGACCGGGCTCAACCGCGGCTATGGCGGCCAGCAGTATATGTTTTCGCTGGAGCGCCTTGTCGACCGTGTCGCCAAGGTGACCGGGCTCGACCGCATCGACGTTCGGCGCCGCAACTTCCTCAAGTCGGATCAGTTTCCCTACCGCACCACGGCGGGCAGCTATTACGACAGCGGCGACTATGAAGGCTGTCTCGCCCGGGCGCTGAGCATCGTCAAAGAGCAGGGCTGGGAAGCCGAGAAGGCACGGCTGCAAGCGCTGGGAAAACTTGTCGGGATCGGATTGGCGACTGTAGTCCACTCCGCCGCATCCAATATAGGATATGTGACGCTGGCACTCGATCCCGAAGACCGGACGCGGCCGGATTATTATGAAAAATCGGGAACGGGCGACTTCGCCCAGGTCGCTTTCGATCCGTCCGGGCGCATTCGGGTGCAGATCGGCACTGCCGGCGCCGGCCAGGGGCATGCGACCACGGTCGCGCAGATCGCTGCGCTGGAGCTGGGCGTTGCGCTCGGGGAAGTCGATGTTGTCGATCACCTCGACACGGCGATTACGCCTTGGGCGATCACCACCGGCACCTACGCCAGCCGGTTCTCTATCGTCGTTGCCGGCGCCGTTCAGCGCGCTGCCGAGCGCCTCGGTGGAAATATCCGGCGGATTGCGGGACATATCCTTGGCGTCGAGCCGGGCGAACTTGAGCTCACCGATGGCATGGCGCGCGTGAAGGGCGGCTCCAACAAGTCGATCTCGTTCCGGCAGATCGCCGGCGCCGTGCAATGGAATCGGGCCAGCTTTCCGGATTCGGTCGACGTTCAGCTCCAAGTCAGCGAGACCTATGGCGCGCCTAATCTTCATTCGCCCGATTCCGAGAACCGGGTCAACGCGGCGGTGACCTACGGAATCATGGTCGATCTCGCGATGGTCGAGATCGACCGGCGGACCTTCGTGCCGAAAGTTCTCAAATATATCGCGGTTCACGATGTCGGCCGGCCCATCAATCCGCAGATTATCCGCGGCCAGATTGCCGGCGGCATCGTGCAGGGAATTGCCGGCGCGCTCTACGAGCACATCGACTACGATGACAACGGCCAGGCGTTGTCGGCTTCGTTCATGGATTATCTGTGCCCGACCGCGATGGAAGCGCCGCAGATGACCATCGAACATCACGGCGAGGCGTCGCCATTTTCGGAACTAGGCACCAAAGGCTGCGGCGAAAACAGCGCCATGTCGGCGCCGGCGGTCATTGCCAGCGCTGTGGACGACGCCCTGGGCGAATTCGGCATCGAGATCAGAGAACTGCCGATTACGCCGACCAGCATCTGGGCCGGCATTGCAAAAGATCGGTCGCCGGCATGAAACCTGCTCCGTTTCTGTACGTCGCCCCCGAAACCGAGGATGAGCTGTTCGCGTTGATGCGGCAGCACGGCGCGGATGCGCGCCCGCTTGCGGGCGGCCAGAGCCTGGTGCCGATGATGAATTTTCGTGTCGCCGCGCCGATCGTCCTAGTCGACATGAACCGGCTGCCGGGTTGGTCTTATTTGCGTCCTTCGGCGGATCATTTGGAGATCGGCGCGCTGACGCGGTACTCGACCATCGAAGATTCGGAGATGGTCGGTGCGGATTGGTCCGTCGTCGCGGAGGGCGTGCGGAACATCGCGCATCGCGCCATTCGCAACCGGGGGACCATCGGCGGCAGCATCGCACTGGCCTATCCGGGCGCCGAATTCCCGCTGCTCTGCGTGGCTTTGAACGCGGTGGTACAGTTGCGCTCGCATCGCGGTGCGCGGGCCGTTCCGGCGCATGAGTTCTTTGTCGGCGAACTCAGCACGCTGCTTGATGACGATGAGGTGGTTTCCGCCGTCCATATTCCAAGACTTCCGAAAGGTGCGCGCAGCGCATTCTGCGAGGTCACGCGGCGGCACGGCGACTTTGCCATCGCGGCGAGTGCTGCGGTGCTCGATGTAGATGGCGCTGGAAACATTCGCGGCGCGAATATCGGCGCATCCAGCGGTACGGGCGAGCCGAAACGTCTGACGACAGCGGAACATGCGCTGGCCGGCCATCGGCCGTCGAAGGATCTGTTTTCCGGCATCGCCCGCGACGCCACGCGACAACTCGAAATCGGTGGTGATCTCCATTACCCGGCCGAATACCGGCGCGCGGTCCTCGAAGGGACGATCCGCACTGCACTCGAAACCGCGCAAAGCCGGGCGGAGCATTGTCATGTCGGATGAAACCAGCGTTCAGATTCAAGTCCGGGTCAATGGACGAATGGAATCCGGGCGGGCCGAGCCGCGCATGCTGCTGTCGGATTTTCTTCGCCACGCGCTCGGCGTCACCGGCGTTCATGTCGGTTGCGAGCACGGCGTCTGCGGAGCCTGCACGATATTGCTGAACGGCGCGATGGCGCGCTCGTGCCTGATGTTCGCGGTGCAGGCGGATGGCGCCGAAATAACAACGATTGAAGGGGTTGCGAGCGGCAAGACTCTGCATCCCGTGCAGGAAGCCTTCCGGGAGAACCATGGTTTGCAGTGCGGCTTCTGCACGCCCGGCATGGTCCTGACCGCGATCGATCTTCTGCGGCGTTATCCTAATCCTGATGAAAGCCGCGTGCGGGAAGAGCTGTCGGGCAACCTTTGCCGCTGCACCGGCTACGAGGGCATTGTCGCCGCCGTTTTGGACGCCGCCAAGAAGATCAATCTCGCCAAATTGCCAAGCAAGTCATAAGCGGCGCTAGGCGGAAGCCGCCCGTCATGACGCGGAAGAATTCTTCTCGTCCGAGCGCAATCGAAACCGCTGGATTTTGCCGGTCGCCGTCTTTGGCAGGTCGGGCATGAACGCCACCCATTTCGGACATTTGAACGACGCCAACTGCGTCCTCACATGTGCGAGAATGTCCTCCTGCAGCGCAGGGGACGCCGTGTGCTGCTCGCGCAGAACGACGAAAGCCTTGGGCTTGATCAGGTGATCCTGGTCGCTGGCGCCGATCACCGCGGCTTCGAGGACCGACGGATGGGTCGTCAGCGCGGCCTCGACCTCGGAAGGCGATACCCAACGACTTCCCACCCTCAGCATGTCGTCCTTGCGGCCGCTGAAATAGAAGTAACCTTCCTCGTCTTGGTAGGCGGTGTCACCCGTGTAAAACCAGCCGTCGCGCATGCATTGCGCCGTTTTTTCCGGCTTGTTCCAATAGTAGGTCGCGACGCTGTCGCCGCGAATGACGATCTCGCCGAGTTCGCCGGGCGGGAGCGGTTTGCCGTCACTGTCGGCGACGATGACGTCGTAGCCAGGCACAGCGCGGCCAAGACTGCCGCGCTTCACGTGCCCGATCTGGTTCGAGATATAGATGTGCAGCGCCTCGCTGGAGCCGATGGCTTCGAGCAGATCCCCGCCGGTCACCCGCTTCCAGTTGTCGAACAGGCTGGGGGGAACTACCTCGCCGCCGCCCAGGCTGACGCGCGCGGAGCTCAAATCGGCCGCAAACCCATTCTCGATCGCGGCCACCTGCTGAACCATGAGGGTCGAGACGGAGAAATAGATGGTCGGGCGCATGCGGGAGATGAACGCCAACGAATTCTCGGGCGTCACCCGTTCTTCCATCAGCAGGGCGGTCGCGCCGGTCCAAAGGACGAAGCCGAGCGAGTTATTGATGCCGAAGGCGAAGAACAGCTTGCCGACTGAATAAATCAGGTCGGTTTCGTTTATACCGAGCACACCCTCGGCGAAATGGATCGCTGTATAGATCATGTCCTTGTGCTGATGCACGGCCGCCTTCGGATCGCCGGTCGACCCGGAGGAGTAGAGCCAGAAGCATTCAGTCTGCGGCGTGGTCGGTTCCGGCTCCAGTAGCGGCATATGCGCATGCAGCAAATCCGGCAGGCGCAACCACCCGGCTGGGGCGTCCCCGGTTGTGATGCGATGTTCGACCGCGACGCCGTCGCCTTGCAGCGCGGGAGCCAGTTCAGCAAGGCAGACGGGCGAGGCCACGACCACCTTCGCCTGCGAATCCGCGAGCATGTAGGCGTAGGCGGATTGCTTCATGTAAGTGCTGACCGGCACCGCGATGGCGCCGAGGCGCGCCGTCGCCAGAAACGCGAAGTAAAACGCCGGCGTATCGCTCACGGCGATGATCACGCGATCTCCGGCCTTGACGCCGAGGCCGCGCAGCGCCGCTGCCATGCGGAAAGTGCCGTCGGCAAGCGCGGCATAGGTCATCTCGGACGCTTCGGACTTGACGGCGACCTTGCCGCCGCGACCGGCGGCGAGGTGGCGGTCGAGCAGCGCGACCGACAGATTGAATGTGGGGGCAAAGGAAATCCGGGCCGGCACCGCCGACCGGTCGACGACGACATCATGCGGATTTATCAAAGACCTCACCTCACGTAAATTTCGTAATAGCGATAAATACAACGCTGGTGCGAAAAATACGGAGTGCCGGAGAGCGAGTCAAGGAGCCCGCGCGCGGATATCGGCGCTAAACCGTCTCTTCCTGACGCGTGATACGCAGGACGAACAATGCCGCGAAAACGGCGACCAGGGTCGAGCCCAGCATCACCAATAACAGCGGCATCGGGCCGGTCTCCACCGAAACGAGCGTGGCCGCGAAGAACGAGAGGGTGCCGCCGCCACCGACCTGCATCGCGCCGCCGAGCCCGGACGCAGTCCCGGCCAGATGCGGCCGCACGCTGACGATGCCGGAATTAGCGTTCGGCAAAATCAGCCCGTGGCCGAACAGCAGCATGACCGGTCCGAAAAACAGGATCGGGCTGAAGTAGCCGGCGGCCTTGAGCGTGATCGACAGTAGAGTACCGGCCAAGGCGACGCCGGTGCCGACGAGTAGCATGACGTTGATGCCGTAGCGGCGGGAAAATCGCGTAGTACAATAGTTTCCTGCGATATAGCCGACCGAAATCAGCGCAAAGTAAAGACCGTAGCCGCTCGGCGACATGTTGAGGATCTGCGACGCGACGAACGGGGCCGTGCCGAGAAAGCCGTAGAATGTTCCGGTGGTCGCCGCGGCGGCGAGCGTATAGCCCCAGAAACGGCGCGAGGCGAGAAGTTCCGGGTAGTTGCTGATCTGGGCGACGAAGCTGGCGGATTTCTTGCTGTTGGTCTCTCCGAGATCGAACCAGACGATTGCGAAGGCGAAGATGCCGAAAGCAAACATCAAGGCAAAAGTCGCCTGCCAGCCGAACAGTTCGTCGAGACCGCCGCCGATGGCCGGTCCGATCATCGGCACGAGCGACATGCCCATCGTTATGTAGGCGATCTGGCTGGCCGCCGCGTCGGTTTCCATCGTATCGCGGACCACGGCGCGGGAGAGAACCTGACCGGCTATCGCCGAAGCCTGCAGGACCCGCAAGAACAGCACCCATTCGATCGAGGGCGCGATAATGGTCGCGCCGGCGCTTAGGACGAAGATCATGAAGCAGCAGAGCATCACCGGCCGGCGGCCATAGCGGTCGGAAAGCGGGCCGATGACCAGTTGAAGAATGCCGCAACTGACGAGATAGATTGACAGAGTGAGCTGGACGACGGCGTAGCCCGTCTGAAAATGCTGCGCGATGCCCGGTAGCGCCGGCAGATGCACGTTAATTGCAAGAGACCCGGTCGCAGCGGCGATCATGAGCGTGAAACCGCGCGGCGGTGTCGTGCGGTCGAACAATCTCACGGCAACTCGACTTCATTGTTGAGCGGCAGGCCGTCGCGAAAGCGGGCCGCATTCGTGAAAATCGCCTGCATCTTTCGGCGAAAAGCATCGGATGTCCCGCCGCTGTAGTGCGGCGTCAGCACGACATTGTCCAGGGCGCAGAGCGGATGATCGGGGGAAACCGGCTCGACCGCGAATGCATCGATACCAGCACCAAGCAGATGCTCTGATCGCAGCGCCTCGCAGAGGGCTTGCTCATCAATCAGCCCGCCACGTGCGGTATTGATGAGGATTGCACCCGGTTTCATTTTGGCAATGGCGGCCGCGTCGATCATCCCGGCCGTATCCGGGCCGAGTGGAACGTGCAGCGTCAGCACATCCGAAAGCCGCAGGATGTCGTCAAAGGTTCGATAGGAAATTCCCAGCTCGCGCTCGCGCGCGGGCGGCAGCGGGCCTGATCTGTTCGTGTAGATGCCTTGCGTGCCGAATGCCTTGAATCGCTCAGCCGCCGCCAGGGCGATGCGGCCCATGCCGACATAGCCGATCGTTCTGCCTGTGAGTTCAGGAGAAGTCGGCCGCAGGTCATGCCGATGAAAGCGCCCTTGCCGCAGTTCCTTGTCGGCGAAAACCAGATGACGGCAGACGGCCAGAGTGAGAAGCACGGTATGCTCCGCAACACTTTCCGCCGTTCCGTCCGCGGTCAGCGCCAGGCGGATGCCTCGGCCCTTGAGGGCAACGAGGTCGACAGTGTCGTGATAGCCGACGCCCTGATGGATCACGAGTTGCAGTTTCGGCGCTGCCGCGACCAGACTGGCGGGAAAGGTCGCGTTCGCCTGGATCGCGATCTCACAATCGGCAATTTTTGCGTACCGCTCGGGGTCCGAATTGCGGTCGAGCGTGACGAGCGTCATTCCGGGCGGAACCATGGCACGCATGATGTCGTAGAGCGATTCGGAGGCGTGCGCAGTGTAGAAGACCTTCATCATTTACTCGCGCCGCGTTGCCGTCATGTCCTCGGCAAGGGGAGCCGCGAGCTTCCTGGCGAGGGAAAGCGGCACCGGAATTTTCATTTCCAGCGCCATTTGACCGAAAGCCTTGCCTTGCGGATCGATGCGGCACGACGCCATGCCGCCGCCGCCGAGGGCATTGGACAGCAGGAAATTGAACGCATTCAGCCCCGGCGCCTCGAAGCGCACCACGGGACCCTGTACGAGCTCCGCGAAATGCGCCGCCAAGCGTTCCGGCGTCAGCGCGTGCCGCAGCACCGGCACGTATTCTGGCTTGCGGGCGAAGATAGCGATATTGGACGAGTCGCCTTTGTCGCCCGAGCGTGCATAGGCAAGGTCAAGCAGATTGGCCTCGACCGTCGGTTCGTCAGATTTCATCTCATCGGCGGCCTGCGTTGGTTGCATGGGCGCGTATCCGCCATCGGTCGGGACCTTAACCTCAAAGGCGGGGTCATGGGCGACTTGAACCCGTGGCGGCAGAAGCACCGCCTTGTCGATAAAGAACGTGAAAAGTTTCACGACTGGCGTCGGTTTCGGGCGGCCGTTGTAAATGCCGGTCGTGCCCGGCGCAAAGCTCAGGCCGATAGAGCCGATCTCGCGCGCGAAGATGTCGATGGCCTCGCGGTCGTTATGCTCGACGACAACGCGCAATAGAACTTCGCGCGTCGCGCGCGCGCGGGCCTTGGCGCCATAGGATGCTTCCGACCCGAGCGCCTCGGAATGAGTGGCCGAGAAGTCCGCGATGTTTCGTTCCCGAAACAGCATGCGCGCTCGCGCAATAATCGCTTCCGCAGTGCGCTCCGCCTTGGCGACGGCGTCGGGACCGACGATCGATATCGAGGCCACGGCGCGGTACCCGTCCTGGTGGGTCGCGGAAACCTTGTATTGCTTGGTCGATGGATTGCCGCGAGCACCACCGACCTTCACGCGGTTCGCGCCATCCTGCGCGACCGTTACATGAGACCAGTCGGCGACGACATCGGGCAGAATATAGGCAGCGGGATCGCCTACTTCATAGAGGACCTGTTCGGCGACCACGGCCGGTACAATCAGTCCGCCGGTGTTGGCGGGCTTGGTCAGGACGAATGTACCGTCCGCGTGACATTCGGCGATCGGGTAGCCGATATTGTGCCAGTCGGGCACATCACGCCAATCGGTATGGGTTCCGCCCGTCGCCTGCGGCCCGCATTCCAGAACATGTCCGGTCAGACTGCCGGCCGAGAGTTTGTCGTAGTCGTCCACCGTCCAGCCGAATTCGTGCATCAGAATGCCGAGCGCCAGGGCGCTGTCGGCGCAGCGGCCAGTAACGACGATGTCCGCGCCGTTCTTCAGCGCCGCGGCGATGGGCAGTGCACCGAGATATGCGTTCGCCGTCAGCAGACGTGGCGGCAAGGCGTCGCCCGAGCACGCCTCGCGAATGCCGCGCGCGCGCAAGGTCTCGACCATCGGCATCAGATCATCGCCCTCGGCGACCGCGACGCGCAATTGCAGCCCCAGTTCGGCGGCGAGTGCCTCAAGCGCCTTCTTGCAGCCCTGCGGATTGACGCCACCGGCATTGCTGACGATTCTGATGTTGCGCCGTGCGATTTCCGGCAGCGAGCGCTTTAGATAACCGACAAAATCGGGCGGAAAGCCGGCGTTCGGATCCTTCATCTTGGCGCGCGCCAAAAGCGACATGGTCACTTCGGCCAGATAGTCCATCATCAGATAATTGACATCCGCGCGCAGCAATTGCGGGACTGCCATGGGACTGTCGCCCCAGGCTCCCGATGCGCCGCCGATCCGAACAATCTTGTCACTCACGGCTGTTGCCTCCGCCCTCGGCCCAGCGCGGCGGCCGCCGCTCGTTGAATGCGGCTAATCCTTCGCGTGCATCGTCGGTGCGCGATGCGACAGCGATCAACGACTCGGCCAACGCCAGCGCCTCCGAGAAGCTCATCGTTTCCATCGCAGCTATGGCATATTTGCCGCGCCGTAGGGCAACCGGCGACATCTCGCTCAGCCGCGTCACCAGCCAGTCGACTTTGGCGTCCAACTCGGCGGCCGGCACGACGTAATTGGCGATGCCGATCTCTTTGGCGCGCGCTGCGTCAATGAGCTCACCGGTGAGGCAAAGCTCGTTGATGTGGCGGGCATGCAACATGCTGCGCAAATAGACCAGCACCTGCATGGCAAAGACGCCGACGCGCGCCTCCGGCAAGCCGAATCTGGCATGGTCGGCAACGACGGCGAGATCGCACAGCGACATCAAGCCCATGCCGCCGGCGACACAAGCGCCATTGACTCGGGCGACGAGCGGCAAGCCGACGTCGCGCACGGCGCGGGCAAGCCTGCCGAAGTCCGTCATCGGTTCGTCGAGCCCGAGCGTGAACGTGCCGGTCCCGCCGGTAAGGTCGGCCCCGGCGCAAAATGCCTTGTCGCCCGCTCCGGTCAGGACGATTGCGCGCAGCGAAGAATCCTGCGCGGCGTCTAAGATCGCGCGGTGAATTCCGGCAATCACATTGGGGTTGATGGCGTTGCGCCGCTCTTCGCGATCGATCCAGATCCAGAGCGCTTTGCCGCGCGTCTCGCAGCGAATTTCCGGTTTGTCCGGCATTCAACCCTCCTGCTTTAGTTCGGAGAGAACCTCGTCGGTGTGCTCGCCCAGATTGGGCGCAAGCCGCCGGATGGACGCGGGCGACTTGCTGAACTTGACCGGGAAACGGCAGACCTTGAGCGTTCCTTCGGTCGGATGCTCCATGTCGATGAAGAAATTCACCGCCTTGAGATGTGGATCGTCGAAAAGCTCGTCGATCTTGTTCACCGCCGAGGCTGGAATGTCGTTCTCATTGAGAAGTTCGATCCATTCGCGGGTCGTGCGGGCCGGAAGAAAAGTCGCCAAGAAGCGGCCCATGTCCTCCGCATGCTGTGTGCGCGTTTCCTGACTCTTGAAGCGATCGTCGGTATCGAGCAGTTCGGGACAGCCGACCAGCCGCGAGAAGGCGCGCCAGTGTTTGTCCGTATAGACGACCAGCGCCAGATGGCCGTCCTTGGTCGGATAGGGCCCGCGCGTTCGCGACAGCAGGCGCTGATAGCCCATCTTGCCTATCGGTGGCACGAAAGCGCCGCCGCCCATGTGATCGGCCAGAACGAATTGCGCCATCGTCTCCAGCATCGGCACTTCGATCTCCTGGCCTTCGCCGGTCATTGCGCGATGATGCAGAGCGCTGATGATGGCGATCGCAAGATAGAGGCCGACGACGCGGTCGCAAATATTGACCGGCGCATAGCGCGGTGCGCCATCGACCGCCTGGAACAGGCCGGCAATACCGGACCCGGCCTGCGTCAGGTCGTCATAGACGGCGCGGCCGGCATAGGGCCCGTCGGAGCCGTAGCCGACCGCGCCGCAATAGACGATCTTCGGATTGATGGCCGAGACGCTCGCATAATCGAGGCCGAGCCGCTGCATCGCCTGCGGGCGTATATTGTAGGTTAGCACATCCGCATCGACGATCAGCGCGGACAGCGCGGCGCGGCCCTCCGCCGATTTCAGATCGAGGACGACGCTGCGCTTGTTCCGGTTGCTTTGCAGGAAAAGCGGGCCCATTCCTTCGTGTCGAAATGGCCCCACCCAGCGCATGGAGTCGCCCGGACCCGACTCGATCTTGACGACATCGGCGCCGAGATCGCCCAGAATCTGGGTTGCCGCCGGCCCCATCACGACCGTTGTGAGATCGAGCACCCGCACTCCGCTGAGCGGGCCGGGCGCGCTATCGGAGTGTTGCCGGCGAGGCTTGAACGGTCCCGCTCCCGAAGCCTCCACCATCGACCTCCACCTGTGTACTCATATTTCGCGATAGCGTAAGATATATCGCAGCTGCGAAAAAATATGAGGTGGCGGGGGGCAAGTCAAGTGCGCGGATGCCCGGCCGTAGCGCCTAAAAGGCAAATATTTTCCGGATCATAAGGATAGCAGGAAATGCGATTTGACGCCCGGCCGATTGACAGCGTTGCCCCTGCGTGCGAGCCAATTTCGCTATTGCGAATATTATTTCGCATCTAAATCTGACGGCATCGGACATGCAACCCTCATTGACCCAGGTACTCGGCGATTTTGTCGCCATGACGAAAACGTCCGATATTCCGGCTGCCGTCGTGACGCGCGCGAAGGTCAGCCTGGTGCACAATCTGACCATGGCAATGGCCGGGCGTTCGCGAGAAACCGTCGCCCATGTGATGGCCAAACAGTGCTGGCCGCTGCCCGCACAAGCGACGCTGCTGCACGACGGAACTCTTGTAAGCGCCGAAGCGGCGGCCTTCGCCAATGGCGCCTTGATGCATGCGCGGTCGCAGGACGACACCCACGCCGGATCGACCTCGCATCCGGGCGCGGCCGTTATGCCGGCCGCCCTGGCGATTGCCGAAGCGGAAGGCCGCACCGGCGCCGAATTCCTCACCGCCGTTGTGCTTGGCTACGAGATCCTTGCGAGGATCGGTCGTGACTTCGATCATCTGGTGACCGCGCGCGGCTTTCGCGCCGCCGCGGTGTTCGGCGGCTTCGGCTCGACGGTGGCGGCGACAAAGCTATTGAGGCTATCCGCCGAGCAAAGCGGGCATGCTCTCGGACTTGCGGCTCATCTCGCGGGCGGACTGACGCAGGTCTGGGAAGAGGGCAGTGCCGAAGGCCCGCTGCAGCTTGGCTTTGCCGCGCGCAACGGCCTTCTGGCGGCGCAGGCCGCGCAAGCGGGCGCAACTTCGGCACGCGCGATATTGGAAGGTAGGCGCGGGTTCTATCGCGCCTATGCCGGCACCAGCGAACCTGCCGTCGAGGCCTTGGACGGCCTTGGGGAAACCTGGCAGTTCGCGGAGATAACGGTCAAACCCTATCCAGTCTGCGCCATTCTGCAGGGCCCGGTCGATGCGATGCTGCATCTCTTGCGTACCCATGCCATCGCGCCGAGCGCCGTGCAGGAGGTTGTCCTTGAGCTCAATCCCTATGAAGCCGCCTATCCCGGTGTCGATAATCCCGGCCCCTTTGCAAGCAATATTGCGACCAAGATGAGCGCGCACTTCTCTATGGCGCTCACGCTCAGCGACCGGCGCATGACCATGGACGATCTTTTCCGCTTCGGTGACAGCACAATCGAGGCGCTTGCTTCGCGCGTGCGTGTGGTCCCCGATGCGACGGTCCCGATGCGGTTAAGCCGGTTGCAGGTTCATACGCTGGATGGTCGTACCTATGTGCGCGAGGTCGTGGTGCCGGTCGGCCAGCCCAGCTTCGACGAAGTCGCGGCCTTTGCTCGGTCCTTGACGGTCGAGATCGGCACAGGCGTTGAAAGGATCGACCGACTCGTTGCCGAGATTACGAACCTGGACAAAGCCCCCAACCTGGCCGGGTTGATAACGAGCCTTTGCGCCGACCGGTCGAACGTTTGAGGGCGGCAAGATTTTTCTTTTGAATTCCACGTCGATAAAGTAGCTTTTCGCATGTCAAAAATCGTCGCCCGCACCCTGGATTTCATCGAACTCTTCGCGAACGAGAAGCGGCCACTCACGCTTTCGGACATCTCGCGGATTCTCGATATTCCGTTCTCCAGTTGTCACGACGTACTGCAGGAATTGCAGGCGCGCGGATATGTCTACGAGATAGGCCCGCGCGCTGGCTTTTATCCGACGGTGCGCCTGAGCAACCTTGCCAAGATCATCAGTCAGCACGATCCGATTCTCCTGCGGGCGGAAGCTCAGTTGAAGAAGTTATGCGATGAGATCGATGAATCGGTATCGCTCGCCATTGCCGGCGATATGACAGCGAGCTATCTGATCGTGAACGAGCCGTCGCATCCCTTGCGGTTTCTGGTTCGCGTCGGCGACAGCGTCCGCAGCCTGCACGCCACCTCCGCCGGCAAGGCCTACTTGGGAAGCCTCTCGCCCGAGAAATTGGAGGCTTATCTGAAGACCGCCAAGCTCGCGCCGCTCACACACAACACGATCAAATCGAAAGCCGGCTTGCGGACGGATCTGGAAAAATCAAATCAACGCGGCTGGTTCCTGAATCGCGAGGAGAGCTTTGAGGACGCGACCACGATCTCGGCGCGGTTCAACTGGAATAATGCGGTGTATATCATCACCATCGCCGGAACCACGTCGCGCATGGACAGCAAACTCGAGCGTGCCATCAAGCTGCTGACCCAAACGGCGCGATCATTGGATAGCTCGGCGCGTATCTGAATAACGGCTTCGCCCGAAGCTGTATCCCGGGCCGGCCATCGGTTCGGAGTCCTGCGCGGTCCGGCGGACGACGTCCCAACAGTCTGATTGACTTAGCTCCGCCCTCAGCTTAATTTTCGGCAGTGCGATAGAAATATCGCTGTGGCGAAATAATGCCATCCCGGGGAGCAGGCGAGTGATCGACGAAATTGCAAATACGCCGGAGCGCGTCGAAATCAAGAATGCCGTGCGCGCCATCTGCGACCGCTTCGACGACAATTATTGGGCCGAGAAGGACCAGAGCCACTCGTTCCCCTACGAGTTCTCCAAGGCGATTGCCGACGGCGGCTGGCTCGGTATTGCCATGCCTGAGGAGTATGGCGGCGCCGGGTTGGGTGTGACCGAGGCCGCCATCATGATGCAGGAAATCGGCCGTTCGGCCGGCGCGTTCGCGGCGTGCTCGACTGTTCACATCAACATTTTCGGACTGCATTCGATCGTCAAGCACGGCTCCGACAAGCAGCGCCGCGAGTGGCTGCCGTCGATCATCGATGGCTCATCGCGCGCCTGCTTCGGGGTGACCGAGCCCGACGCCGGTCTGGATACGTCAAAGATCAAGACCCGAGCCGTGCGCAAGGGCGATCACTACGTCGTGGACGGCCAGAAGATCTGGACCAGCACCGCGCAGCAGGCCGACAAGATCGTGCTGCTGGCGCGCACGACGCCGATTGAGGAATGCAAGAAGCCGATCGACGGGCTTTCGCTGTTCTATACCGATATGGATCGCAGCAAGATCGAGGTCCGCGAAATCCTGAAAATGGGCCGCCACGCAGTCAACTCCAATCAGACTTTTTACGACGGACTAGAAGTGCCGGTCGAACATCGCATCGGCGAGGAAGGTAAAGGCTTTCGCTATATCCTCGACAGCTTGAATCCCGAACGTATTCTCAATGCCGCCGAGATCGTCGGCATGGGGATGCGCGCCCTGGACAAGGCAGCGCAATATGCCCGCGAGCGCGTCGTTTTCGGACGGCCGATCGGGCAGAATCAGGCCATTCAACACCCGCTGGCAGAATGCTGGTCCGAGCTCTACGCCGCCAACCTTATGACGTTTCACGCCGCCGAGATGTACGACGCCGGCAAGCCCTGCGGGGCGCAGGCCAACGCCGCGAAATATCTCGCCGCCGATGCCGGCTTTCACGCCTGCGACCGGGCCATCCGGACGCATGGCGGCATGGGCTATGCCGCTGAGTTTCATGTCGAACGCTATTTCCGTGAAATGATGGCGACGCAACTCGCGCCGGTCTCACGCGAAATGATCCTTTGCTACATCGCCGAGCGCGAGCTCGGCATGCCGAAATCGTACTAAATCGCGGAGAGAGTTACATGCGTGTCTTGATTACCGGTGCCGCTGGCGACGTTGGCTCCGTGCTGCGTACCGGCCTTGCCGGGCGTTACGATGTTCTGCGGTTAGCCGATATCCGCGACTGCGGCCCGGCAAAGCCCGGCGAGGAGGTCATGGTTTCCGACCTCTCGGATCCGGCGGCGGCCGCGCGCACGGTCGATGGCGTCGACGTCATGATCCACCTCGCCGGCATCCGCGAGGAAGCGCCCTGTGTCAACGGCGGAGCAAAAGTAGGCCAGCGCGGCGGAGTAAAAGCAGGCCAGTGGCGCGAGGATGCGCCGACATGCAAAGGGGCCCGATCGGGCCCCTTTGCA
>CAITJJ010000126.1 GCA_903892675.1 uncultured Hyphomicrobiales bacterium
CAATAGTCTCATTAGACTTTGGTCCGATCGAGCTTAAGCGGCTCACCGTAAGTGGCCGCGACGCTGACAAGGGAGAGCGAATATGCCGCGTCTCAATATCAATGGAAAATCTGTCGAGGTCGATGTCGAAGCGGACACTCCGCTGCTCTGGGCTATCCGCGAGAACGTCGGGCTCACCGGTACAAAATATGGCTGCGGTATTGCGCAGTGTGGCGCGTGCACCGTGCACGTCGACGGCGTGGCGACGCGCTCCTGCGGCATGCCGGTCAGTGAGGCGGTCGGCAAAAAGATCGTCACCATTGAAGGCCTCGCCCCCAACGGCAAGCCGCACAAAGTGCAACAGGCCTGGATCGCAAACGACGTTCCCCAATGTGGCTATTGCCAGAGCGGCATGATCATGGCGGTGGCGGCGCTCCTGAAGGAGAAGCCGAAACCGACCGACGCGGACATCAACGCCGCGATCACCAATATTTGCCGCTGCGGCACCTTCCAGCAGGTGCGCGAAGCCATCCATATCGCCGCCAAGAGCGCGTGAGGGGAACAGCATGAATTTCATTCCGAAAATGAATCGCCG
The DNA here is from genome assembly GCA_903892675.1 of uncultured Hyphomicrobiales bacterium. GTDB lineage: Bacteria > Pseudomonadota > Alphaproteobacteria > Rhizobiales > Xanthobacteraceae > Pseudolabrys. The sequence continues at coordinate 575 of CAITJJ010000126.1, forward strand.
CTCGTTCGTCGTTGGCACTGCCGCCGTCGGTGGCGGCCTCGCGGTCGGACTCGATCTGCCAGCCGGCGGACCGCAGGTCGTCCGCGCTGCCGATGGCTCGCCGGAAATCACCGCCTGGATCGTGATCAAGCCGAATGACGCCGTCGTCATCCGCATTGCGCGATCCGAGATGGGGCAGGGCACGTTGACCGGTCTCGCCCAATTGGTCGCGGAAGAACTCGAATGCGACTGGTCGAAAGTCACGACCGAATATCCGACGCCGGGCCAGAGCGTCGCGCGCAAACGCGCGTGGGGCGATTTCTCCACCGGCGGCAGCCGCGGCATCCGCGAGTCGCATGAATATGTGCGCCGCGCCGGCGCGACCGCCCGCACCATGCTGGTGCAGGCTGCGGCCGACCAGTGGAAGGTCCCGGCCGCCGAATGCGTCGCGGCCAACAGCACGATCACGCATACGCCGTCCAAGCGCAAAGTCACCTACGGCAAGGTCGCCGAAGCGGCGGCCAAGCTTGAAGTGCCGAAGGACGTCAAACTCAAAGACCCGAAAGATTGGAAGCTCGCCGGCAAAGGCGTGAAGCGGCTCGACACCGCCGACAAGACCAACGGCAAGATGATCTACGGCACCGACGTCAAGCTGCCGGGCATGTTGAACGCCGCGATCAAGGATTGTCCGGTATTCGGCGGCAAGCTGAAAAGCTATGACGAAGCCAAAGTCACGGGCATGAAGGGCGTGAAGAAAGTCGTGCGCGTGGGCGACAGCGCCGTCGCCGTCGTCGCCGACACCTGGTGGCACGCCAAGAAAGCGCTCGACGCTTTGCCGATTGTTTGGGACGAGGGAGAGAACGCCAAGGTTTCCAGCGCCTCGATCGCCAAATGGCTGGAGGAAGGTCTCGATCCGGCTCAGCCGGCCTTTGTCGGCAATCAGAACGGCGACGCCAAGGCGGCAATCGCCAATGCCGCCAAGAAGGTCGAGGCGGTGTACTCCTATCCGTACCAGAACCACGCCTGCATGGAGCCGATGAACGCCACCGCGCGCTATACCGACGACAAGTGCGAAGTGTGGACCGGAACGCAGAACGGTGAAGCCACCTTCGCCGCCGTCATCGAGGCGTCAGGCCTGCCGGCGGCCAAGTGCGAAGTCTACAAGATCATGCTCGGCGGCGGTTTCGGCCGGCGCGGCAGAACCGACTATGCGCGGCAGGCGGTGGCGATCGCCAAGCAAATGCCCGGGATACCGGTGAAGCTGATCTGGTCGCGCGAGGAAGACATGCTGCACGGCACCTTCCATCCGGTGACGCAGTGCAAGATGGTCGGCGCGTTCGACAAGGACAATAACCTGACCGGTTTGCACATGCGGATTTCGGGGCAATCGATCCTGGCCGCGCTGTTCCCGCAAAACCTGCAGCAGGGCAAAGACCCGGCCGCGTTTCAGGGTCTCAACGCGGCAGGCGAGACGTCGCTCGGCTATTCGATACCGAATTTGCTGATCGACCACTCGATGCGCAATCCGCACGTCCCGCCGGGCTTCTGGCGCGGCGTCAACGTTAACCAGAATGCGATCTACGTCGAAAGCTTCATGGATGAGCTTGCCCATTCGGTCGGACAGGATCCGCTCGAGTTCCGGCGCAAGCTGATGAGCAAGCATCCCAAGCACCTCGCCGTGCTCAACGCGGTTGCGGAGAGGATCGGCTGGGGCAAGCCGGCGCCTAAGGGTATCTATCGCGGCCTCGCGCAGTTCATGGGCTTTGGCAGCTACGTGGCCGGCGCGGCGGAAATTTCCGTCGAGGCGGGCAACAAGGTCAAGGTTCACCGCATCGTCGGCGCGACCGATCCGGGCTTTGCCGTCAATCCGGCGCAGATCGACCGGCAGGTTGCGGGCTCGTTCGTCTACGGACTGTCCGCGCTCTTCCACCAGGAATGCACGGTGAAGGACGGCCGCATCGAGCAGGAGAACTTCGACACTTACGACTCGATGCGTATTGCCGAAATGCCGAAGGTGGAGTCGATCATCATCCCGAGCGGCGGTACGCCGTGGGGCGGTGTTGGCGAGCCGACGATCTGCGTCGCGGCGCCGGCGGTGCTGAACGCCTACTTCGCGGCGACCGGAAAGCGTATCCGCTCGTTCCCGCTGAAGAACGAAAAGATCTACTTCGCATGATCATGGACGCGGCGGCGGCCAAGGCCGCCGCTTCCTTTTCGTGCGTTGTCTTTCTTTTGCTGGCTACGACGGCGGGCGGGCAGGAGGCGCTGCGTCCTTACACCGTCGTGGGCGACGCCATCCCTGCGCCGCTGACCGGATCGGATCCGGAGCGCGGCCGCGCCATTGTCACCGCGCGGCAGAACACCTGTTTGCTATGCCACTCGGGGCCGTTTCCCGAGCAGCGGTTTCAGGGTAACCTGTCGCCCGATCTCAAAGGCACCGGGGCGCGCTGGAGCGAAGGCCAGTTGCGGCTGCGGCTGGTTGATGCGTCGCGCCTCAATGCGGAGACGATCATGCCGTCGTATTACAAGGTGGACGGGCTTACCCGCGTCGGGACGGCATGGCGCGGCAAGCCGATCCTCAGCGCGGAACAGATCGAAGACGTGGTGGCTTATCTGACGACATTGCGGGACCAGTGACTATGGGCGACGGCCGTAAAAGCGAAACGACGCGCCGCCGGTTTATGGCGGGGGCCAGTGGCGTTGTTGCCGCTGGTTTTGTCACCCTGCGCCCGGCGCAGGCGACACCGGAGTCGATGACCGCCGCCATCCGTCAGGTCACGGGCGAAGCGAAAGTGCAGCCCGGCAAGGTGAAGCTTGATGTGCCGCCGCTGGTCGAGAACGGCAGCACCGTATCGCTGACGGTATCGGTCGACGGCCCGATGACCGCCGCCAATTACTGCAAGAGCATCCATGTGTTCAACGAGAAGAATCCGCAGCCCAACGTCGCGGCGTTCCACTTCGGACCGCGCACCGGCCGCGCGCGCGTATCGACGCGCATCCGGCTAGCGGACACACAAACCGTCGTTGCCATCGCGCGCATGAGCGACGGATCGCTCTGGTCCGCCAAGGCCGAGGTGATCGTCACGCTTGCCGCCTGCGTGGAGGAGCTCTGATGGCAAGCGCCCTTGTCAACGTGCCGAAGAAGGCCAAGCGCGGCGACGTCATCGAAATCAAGACGCTGATCTCGCACGTCATGGAAACCGGCTTCCGCCACACCACCACGGGCGAGCCGATCCCGCGCGATATCATCACCTCTTTTGTGTGCACCTATAACAAGGAAGAAATATTCCGCGCCGATCTCTATCCGGCCTTTGCCGCCAATCCGTTCATCGTCTTCAGCACCGTCGCGACCGAGAGCGGCACCATTGAATTCGTGTGGCAAGGCGACAACTGGTTCTCGGTAACGCAGTCGGCGCGTATCGTCGTCGAATGACGGTCGGTTTGAAGCGCCTCGCGCCGCTTGCCGTGCTGCTCGCCTTCGCGGCGATCGCGGCGCACGCCGAGATACCTCTGAACGAACGCCGCGCCGGCACCGCCGACCTCGCGCCCGAGACCAAGGCGATGCAGGACGACGACAGCGCCAACCCCGGCATGCTCGTGGTGCTGGACGGCGAGGCGTTGTGGAAGGCCAAGGCCGGTGCGGCGAACCAGGCGTGTGCCGATTGCCACACCGACGCGCGCGCCAGCATGAAGGGCGTCGCCGCGCGCCATCCGGCCTTCGACGCCAGGCTTGGCCGCCCGGTCAATATAGAGCAGCGCATCAACATGTGCCGAGTGGAGCGTCAGCAAGCGACGCCCTTCGCTTATGAGAGCAAGGAATTGTTGGCGCTGTCGGCCTTTGTCGGCAACCAGTCGCGCGGCGAGCCGATCGCCCCGCCGGCCGACGAGCGCCTCACGCCATTTCGCAATGCCGGGCGGGACGATTATTTCCGCCGCCAGGGCCAGCTCAATCTGTCATGCGCCCAATGTCACGACGACAACTGGGGCAAGCGGCTGGCGGGCAGTCTCATCCCTCAGGCGCATCCGACCGGCTATCCGCTATACCGGCTGGAGTGGCAGGCCGTCGGCTCGCTGCAGCGCCGTTTGCGCAACTGTCTCGTCGGCATGCGGGCCGAGGCCTATGATTACGGCGCGCCGGAATATGTGGCATTGGAGCTTTATCTGATGTGGCGCGCACGCGGCCTGACGGTCGAAATTCCGGCTGTGCGGCCGTAAGAAGGAATTGTCGTCTTGCTGATCGTTGAAACGCCTGCCGCGATGGAATCCTATGTCGGAAAAAGCATTGGGTTCAGCGAGTGGCTGGTGATCGATCAGAAAATGATCGACGGCTTCGCCGACGCGACCGGCGATCATCAGTGGATTCATGTCGACGTCGAGCGCGCCCGCAAGGAAATGCCCGGCGGCAAAACGTTGGCGCACGGTTATCTGCTGCTGTCGTTGCTGCCGCGGCTGATGCCCGAGATCGTCAGAATCGAGAAACGATCACGTTCGCTGAACTATGGCTCCAACAAAGTGCGTTACATTCTCCCGGTGCCGGCCGGCGCTCGCGTGCGGCTTAGTGTGACGCTTCAGGCGGTGGATGCCATGGCTGGCGGGCAACGCTTCACCTTCAGCACCGCCCTGGAGATGGAAGGCGCGGACAAACCAGCCATGGTCGCCGAAGTGGTGACGGTCTCGTACGACTGATCGTTACTTTTTCGGCGCGAACAGCGTTTCGATGAACGCGAGTTCGTCGACGGTCAGGCTGCAGTTCACCGCTTTATTATTCTCGTCGACCTGCTCGGGCGTGCTGGCGCCGGCGATGACGCTCGGGATGAAGGGCTTCGACGCCAGCCAGCCGAAGGCGATGTCGGTCAGCGTGCGGCCGCGCTCTTTGGCGAAGGTCTCGAGCTTCTCGATCCGATCCCAGTTGGCGTCAGTCATGAACTTGTCGCTGAAGCGCTTCATCGAAGCGGATGAAAGTCGCGCGCCTTCCGGCAGGGGCGCATTGCGTTTGTATTTGCCGGTGAGGAATCCGCTGGCGATTGGACGGTAGGGCAGGAGGCTCAGGTCGAACTTTTTCATGGCGGGCAGCAACTCGGGTTCGATCTCGCGCACCAGCAGGCTGTATTCTTCCTGGCACGCCAGGAACTGGTGGTAGCCGTTGGCGGATGCCACGCTATTGGCCTCGACAACCTGCCAGGCCGGCAGATTGGAGCAGCCGATGTAGCGGACCTTGCCTTGGGTAATCAGGTCGTCGAAGGCGCGCATCGTCTCTTCGATCGGCGTCTTCGGGTCCGGCACGTGCAATTGATAGAAGTCGATGTAGTCGGTCTTTAGCCGTTTTAGGCTCGCTTCCACCGCGTTCATCATGTAGCGCCGCGACGCGCCGGAGAGTTTGCCTTCCTTATCCATCGCCATGCCGAGCTTGGTGGCGAGGATCACGTCTTTGCGGCGGTCGCCAAGGATTTGCCCCAACTGACTCTCGGACTGGCCGGCACCGTAAACGTCGGCGATATCGAAAAACGTCAAGCCGATATCGAGCGCGCGAAACACCACGCGCTTGGTCGCTTCGACGTCGAGCCGCGGCCCGAAATTGTTGCAGCCGAGACCGAGCAGAGACGCGCGGAGGCCGGATCGTCCGATTGTGCGCTGTTCCACTTTAAATCTCCGCGTGTGTGTAGGCTGCAACATCTCATACGATATGAGTTGTCATTCGCCAATACAGGACCTAGGCTTTCAGCGCGGAAAAAATCGACGGCCGAAAAATTGGCCGCGTCGGGGAGCGACGATGATGAAGCGAAAACTTTGGTGCACCGCGGCGGCCGTCGCGATGACGTTTCAGGCGGCGCTCGGCAGCGCGAGTGCGCAGACTTATCCCGACAAACCCATCCGCCTCATCGTCGGCTACGCGCCCGGCGGTTCGGTCGATATCGTTGCCCGCATCATCACCGAAAAAATCGGTGACCGGATGGGGCAGCGCTTTGTCATTGACAACCGGCCAGGCGGCGGCACCACCATCGCGTCGCAACTGCTCGCGAAGTCGCCGCCCGATGGCTACACGCTGATGATGGCGGACATCGCGCATGGCGCCAATCCGGCGCTGAACGATGCGCTGCCATACA
>CAITJJ010000127.1 GCA_903892675.1 uncultured Hyphomicrobiales bacterium
ATGCCGAATTTCTTGTACAGTTCCTTGAACGGCGCCGAGGCGCCGAACGAATTCATGCCGACGAAAGCGCCGTCGTTGCCGATGATGGCGTCCCAGCCCTGGCGCACGCCGGCTTCGACGCCAATTTTCACCGCGGCATCGCCGATGACGGCGCGGCGCGCCGCTTCCGGCTGCGCGGCGAACAATTCAAAGCACGGCACCGAGACGACGCGGGCGGCGATGCCCTTGGCGGCCAAGAGCTTGGCGCTGTCGGCGGCAATGGCGACTTCCGAGCCGGAGGCGAAAATGGAAACCTGCGCTTTACCGTTCGCCGGGATGATTTCATAAGCGCCGGCGGCGCAGCGGTTCTTGTCGAGGAAGTTCGACGACAATTGCGGCAAATTCTGGCGGGTCAGCGCCAGTATGCTCGGCCGGTCATTGTGTTCGAGCGCGAGCTGCCAGCATTCGACGGTTTCGACTGCGTCGCAGGGGCGGAAGGCCAGTACGTTCGGGATAGCGCGCAGCGCCGCCATGTGCTCGACCGGCTGATGCGTCGGGCCGTCTTCGCCAAGGCCGATGGAGTCATGCGTCATGACGTGGACGACGCGAATGCCCATCAGCGCGGCAAGCCGAATCGACGGGCGGCAGTAATCGGAGAACACGAGGAACGTGCCGGAATAAGGAATGATGCCGCCGTGCAGCGTCATGCCGTTCATCGCCGCGGCCATGCCGTGTTCGCGGATGCCCCAATGGATGAAGCGGCCGGAGAAATCCGACGCGTTCTGCGCCTTCATTGACTTGGTGCGGGTGTTGTTCGAGCCGGTGAGATCGGCCGAGCCGCCGATCATTTCCGGCAGCGCAGGGATCAGGCTCTCCAGCGCGAATTCGCAAGCGGTGCGCGTGGCGATTTCCTTAGGGCTCGCGGCGAGGCTTTCCTTCACCGCCTTCACCGCGTCGGCCAAAGCCTTCTTCGGCAATTCGCCGTTCATGCGGCGGGTAAATTCGGCGCGTTGCGCGGCATCGAGCGCGGCGAGCCGCTTGGTCCAGTCGGCATGCGCGCCCTTGGAGCGCTCGCCGGCGGCGCGCCAGGAGGAGAGAATGTCGTTCGGCACTTCGAATGGCGGCGAGGTCCAGCCGAGAGCTTCGCGCGCGCCCTTGATCTCGTCGGCACCGAGCGGCGAGCCGTGCGACGACGACTTGCCGGCCTTGGTCGGCGCGCCGAAACCGATGGTGGTTTTGCAGGCGATGAGCGTCGGCTTGTCCGACGTTTGCGCCTTGGTCAGTGCGGCGGCGATCGCTTTCTGGTCGTGGCCGTCGACGCGCACGGCGTTCCAGCCGGACGCCTCGAAGCGCTTCACCTGGTCGGTCGAATCCGACAGCGACAGAGCCCCGTCGATAGAAATGCCGTTGTCGTCGAACAGCACGATCAACTTCGACAGTTTCAGGTGGCCGGCGAGCGCAATGGCTTCCTGCGAAATGCCTTCCATCAGGTCGCCGTCGGAGGCGAGCACGTAGGTCTTGTGGTCGACGACCGTATCGCCGAACACGGCCGCCATGTGCCGCTCGGCCATCGCCATGCCGACGGCATTGGCGAGACCCTGGCCGAGCGGGCCGGTGGTGGTCTCAACGCCTTCGGTGATAAAGTTTTCCGGATGTCCCGGCGTCTTCGAGCCGGACTGACGGAAGCGCTTGATCTCGTCGATCGACACGGACTTGTAGCCGGTGAGGTAGAGCAGCGCATACATCAGCATCGAGCCGTGGCCGGCCGATAGCACGAAACGGTCGCGGTCGGGCCATTTCGGGTCCGCCGGGTCGAACTTCAGGAACTGGGTAAACAGCACGGTCGCCACGTCGGCGGCGCCCATCGGCAGGCCGGGATGGCCGGAATTGGCCTGCTGCACGGCGTCCATGGCCAGCGCGCGGATGGCATTGGCCATATCCGCAGTAGCGGTAATGGATGGCGGCGCGGCGTGTGCTGTCATGGAAAATGGGCCTGTTTGAAGGGGTTCGCATAGCATGGCAGGCCCTTGAGTCAATGTGACGGCGCAAGGCGGCCGGCACAATCGCCGCGCCGTGCACAGGGGCTCGAAAACAACGGGGCATATGTGCCCGCCGGCGTTGACGTGTGGATCGCGTCGCACGTAAGCTTATTGGTCTAAACAGTTGCCGCCGCAGGATTTTTTG
>CAITJJ010000128.1 GCA_903892675.1 uncultured Hyphomicrobiales bacterium
CCGAGCGGCGCATGCCGCGGCGCGACGGCGAGGTTTTTCTTTTCGGCACAGCCATGGAAAGCAACTCCTGGAAAGGCGCAGATTATCGGTTTGAATGCGGGCTTATAGAGGAAGGAAACGGCTTAGGCTAGGGCCAAATCCGCGCCTTTTTGGCGGTTAGCGGGCCGGTTTGACGCAAATTGCGGTCTCCGGCGAGCGGGCGGCGCTAGCCTCGTAAAGCCCGGCCAGACGTCGCAGCCCGGGCCCTGGCTTTTTAGCATCTCGGATCACCGGGTTGGGCAGCATCCCCGCCAGAAGCGCCGCCTGATAGCGGCCAAGACCCTCGGCCGACCGGCCAAAAGCCCGCCGGGCGCCCGCCTCGGCGCCAAATTCACCGTCCGGACCCCATTCGGCAATATTGAGGTAAAGCTCAAGAATCCGCCGTTTCGGCAAAACCAGGTCGATCCAAAGCGCCAGCGGGAACTCAAGCGCCTTGCGGACATAGCTGCGGCCAGGCCACAAAAACAGGTTCTTGGCGAGTTGCTGGGTAATGGTCGAGCCGCCGCGCAGGTCATCGAGGCCCTCGGCATCCTCGATGGCATTGTTGAGTTCCGTGAAATCGACGCCGTGGTGGCTGCAAAAACGGCCGTCCTCGGCGACCAGCACCGCCAGCGGCAAGGCCGGCGACATCCGCGCCAGCGGCACGAATTGCTGCTCGACCCGCTGGCCGGTCAGGCTTCGCCACAGCATCACGGTCGAGACCGGATTAACCACGCTGTACAAAACCGTCAGGCCATAGGGCATCAGCAGCAGCCCGGCGACGAGGCAAAGCGCCAGCCGCAACGGCCGCGCCACTCTAGGCAGCCGCAGAATGTCGTAGGCAAGGCTGAGCCGCCCGGGCGGGCGAAAGTCGGGACGATCCATCACGCAGCCGAGTCTAGCCGATCCCGCCGCCGATTGCGGGGAATGCCTCACTAAGGCAAATATGCCGCATGACATCGACCGACTTTGCCAAGCGCCTGACCGCCGTCGCCAGCGACAGCGAAATGCTGCTCGCCCAACTGCTCGACGGCGCGGTGCTGCCGGGCGAAACGGCACGGCCGCGGCGGCTGCTGGAGGCCATGCGCGCCGGCGCGCTCGGCGGCGGCAAGAGGCTGCGGCCGTTTCTCGTGATCGAGAGCGCAGCAATGTTCGGCGCGCCGCGTGGCGGCGCGTTGCTCGCCGGCTGCGCGCTGGAACTGCTGCATTGCTATTCGCTGGTCCATGACGACCTGCCGGCGATGGACAATGACGACCTGCGGCGCGGCAAGCCGACGGTGCACAAGGCCTTTGACGAAGCGACCGCAATCCTCGCCGGCGATGCCCTTTTGACGCTCGCCTTCGACATCATGGCGCGCGAAGCCGTTCACGCCGACGCTCAGGTGCGGATCACGCTGGTGCAGACGCTGGCGCGCGCGTCCGGGCTCGGCGGCATGGCCGGCGGACAGATGCTCGATCTTGCCGCCGAAGGCCGCTTCGCGGCCAAACGCGCACTGACAGAACAAGAAATCGTCACCTTGCAGGCGATGAAGACCGGCGCGCTCATTCGTTTTGCCTGCGATGCCGGCGCCATTCTCGGACAAGCCGACGCTCCGGCGCGCGCGTCCATCGCCCGCTATGGCGCGGCCATCGGCCAGGCATTCCAGATCGCCGACGATCTGCTCGACCTCGAAGGCGACAGCGCGACGCTCGGCAAGGCGGCCGGCAAGGACGCCGCTGCCGGCAAGGCGACTCTGGTTTCGATCCACGGCGCGGCCGGTGCGCGCGCGAAGCTTGATCAACTGATCGCGGAAGCCGACGCGGCGCTGGCGCCGTTCGGCAACAAGGCCGACACTTTGCGCGCCACCGCGCGCTTCATTGCCGAAAGGCGAAGCTAGACATCATGGCCACCAAAAAAACGAAGCTTCACCGCGCCGCCCCTGTCCGATTCGTCCAGCTGCATAACAAGCTGTTGCTTGCCGCCGCCATCGGCTTTGCCGTGAGCCAGATGTTGCCGCCAGCATTCAAAGCACCGGCCTGCATTCTCATCGGCTGGGATGTCGCGCTCATGATATATCTGGGCTGGACCTCTACGATGATGGCGCGCGCCAAGGTCGCGCACATCGTTCAGCGCGCCGCCGAGGAAGACGAAGGCGCAGTCTTTATCCTGATCCTTTCAATCCTGGCGACCGCGGCCAGCTTCGTCGCTATCGCCTTCGCGCTCGGCGGGATCAAGTCTGGGCAGGGCGCGGTGATGCCGGGCGGCATCGCCGCCCACGCCGTGATGGCGATCACGACGATATTGCTGTCGTGGACTTTCGTGCACACGATCTTCACGTTTTATTACGCACATGAGTATCACGGCAAACGTCACGACGGCGCCATCGGCGGGCTGGTGTTTCCGCACGATTCCGCGCCGGACTATCGCGACTTCCTGTATTTCTCGCTGGTCATCGGCATGACCTCGCAAACCTCGGACGTTAACATCTGCAGCAAGGCGATCCGCCGCATGGCGGCGATCCATGGGGTGCTCTCGTTCTTCTTCAATGTGACGGTGCTGGCTTTGACCGTGAACATGGTGTCGAACCTGATATGACCGCGATTTTCCAGACCATCCTGCTGATGGCCGCGGTGCTGGCGGCGGTCGCGGTCGCGGCCAAGCGGCTGAATGTAACGCCATCGATCTTGCTGGTGGTCGCCGGCATCGGTCTGGCGCTGGTGCCGGGCCTGCCGAGCATAAGGCTGGCGCCGGAACTGGTGTTGCTGGTGATCCTGCCGCCTTTGATCTATTCGGCCGGCGTCGCCATGAGCTGGCGCGAATTCAAATACAATCTGCGGCCGATCGCGCTGCTCGCCTTCGGCTGCGTCATCTTCACCACCTGCGCGGTCGCCGCCGCCGCGCATTATCTGCTCGGCTTCGACTGGACGATCGGCTTCGTGCTCGGCGCCATCGTCGCGCCGCCGGACACCGTAGCGCCGCTTGCTATTGCACGGCGGCTCGGCCTGCCCCGGCAGGTGATGGTCATTCTGGAAGGCGAAGGCCTCGCCAACGACGCCACCGCGTTGATCCTGTATCGCTTCGCTGTCATTGCCGTTTCGACCGGCGCATTCTCCATCGGCGAGGCGGCCGGCACGTTCAGCCTGATCGTTGTCGGCGAGATCGTCTACGGCGTAGCCGTCGGCTGGCTTTCGCTGCGCTTACGCAAATGGGCGCGCGAGCCGCGTGTCGAAATCACCTTGTCGCTGATGACACCTTATCTGGCTTATTGGGTGCCAGAGCATCTGCATGGCTCCGGCGTGCTCGCCACCGTGGCGTGCGGCCTTTACGTCAGTTGGACCGGGCCGCGGCTCATTCCGCCGTCGACGCGACTGCAGGGCATCTTCTTCTGGGACCTGATCATCTATCTGATCGAAGGCTTCGTGTTCCTGCTCACCGGCTTGCAGGCGCGCACTTTGATCGAGCAGACGCAAGGCTTCTCGCTGCGCGAACTCCTGATCGCCACGGCATGGACGACCCTCATCGTCATTGTCGCGCGCTTCGCCTGGATGCTTCCGGGAGCCTATGTGCCGCGCTGGCTCATTCCGTCAATTCGCAGGCGCGAACCGTCGCCGCCCTGGCAAGGGCCATTCTTCCTGGCGTTTACCGGCATCCGCGGCGTGGTGTCGCTCGCCGCCGCGCTGGCGATCCCGTATTTCACCGCCAGCGGAAAAGCGTTCCCGCATCGCGACATGATCCTGTTCATCACCTTCGGCGTCATCATCGCAACGCTGGTCGGGCAAGGCCTGTTGCTACCGTGGGTCGTGCAATGGCTTGGATTGAGCAAGCTCGGCAAGCAGGAGCACGCCGAGGAGATCAAACGCGAATTGCACGCGCGCCAGGCCGCGCTTAACGAGGTTACCAAACGGCTGGACAAGGCAATCGCCGATCACGAACTGCCGCAGTTCGTCGTTGACCATTTGCGCACGCGCAACAAAAGCCGCTTTCAGGTCATCCCGAGTAACCTGACAGACGACCTGGCGCTGGTCCGGCAGACCGCCGACTTGAAAAAAGAACTGATCGATGCCGAGCGCGATTTCATCTATCAGCTGCTGCGCGACGGCAAGATCACCGACGAAGCGCGCCGCCGTATCGAATACGAACTCGATCTCGAGGAAGCCGGCGTGGCCAATCGCGGCAAAGACGGCGGCGGATGGATGTAGAGGTTGCTGTCGTCCCCGCGAAGGCGGGGACCCATAACCCCAATCGGTCAATGAATACGAGATCGCAAAGTAAGGCAGCTAAAGTTTTGACCAAAGCGAACGCCGCGCCCTATGGGTCCCCGCTTTCGCGGGGACGACAATCATTCCACCCTCACATAACTAATATCGACGAACAGCGACATATCACGCTCTTTCAGGCGCGGCGGCTTGCCGGCCCCTAGCTCCGGCGAATACGTAATCCGCACCTTGTTGTTGGCCAGCCATTCGATCGTCGGAAAAGCGTTGCGCCTGGCCGGTGTCGCACACGGGCCGCTATAGACCTGATAGGCGCTGTCGCTGGACACGAAACTGTCCGGATAGACCGATAGAAAAATGGCGATCGTGTCGACGCAGAAGTTCACCGGCGTGTCGTTCGACACTGTCAGGCGCACCGCCTTGTACTTGCCGTCCGGCGAAGCGACGGCAGAGAGCGCCCTATCGGCGCGATCGGTGGTGGCGGCGAGATAGATCGAGCCGGCAACCAAGGCCAGCATCACGCACAAAAATCCGATCAGGAAGGGTTTGGCTTTCAAGACTTTGTCTTCAAGATTTTGGCGCTCATTCGGCGGCCGTGCGCGAGCCGGTGCCCAATCCTGAACCAAACCGGCGCTCGATATAATCGATCACCATCTGTTTGAAATCGGCGGCGACATTGGCGCCGCGCAAGGTCGCGACTTTCTTGCCGTCGACAAAGACCGGCGCGGTCGGCGTCTCGCCGGTGCCTGGCAGCGAGATGCCGATGTCGGCATGCTTGCTCTCGCCCGGGCCGTTGACGATGCACCCCATCACCGCGACTTGAAGCGTCTCCACGCCGGGATAGCGCGTCTTCCATTCCGGCATCGAAGTGCGGATGAAACTCTGGATGTCGCCGGCCAGTTGCTGGAACGTCGTCGATGTGGTTCGGCCGCAGCCGGGACACGCCGCGACCAAAGGCACGAAGGTGCGCAGGCCCATGGTCTGCAACAGTTCCTGCGCGACCTGCACCTCCAGCGTTCGGTCGCCATTCGGCTCGGGCGTCAGCGAAACGCGCACGGTGTCGCCAACGCCCTGCTGCAACAGCACGCCCATCGCGGCGGAAGACGCAACGATGCCCTTCGAGCCCATGCCGGCCTCGGTGAGGCCGAGATGCAAAGCGTAATCGGAGCGGCGCGCGAGTTCGCTATAGACGGCGATGAGGTCCTGCACGGCGGAAACCTTGGCCGAGAGAATAATGCGGTTCTTCGGCAGACCGATTTCTTCGGCGCGCTGCGCCGACAATATAGCCGACTGCACCATGGCCTCGTGCGTGACTTCGCGCGACGTGACCGGCGTGGCGGACGCCGAATTCTCGTCCATCAGTTTGGTGAGGAGTTCCTGGTCGAGCGAGCCCCAGTTGACGCCGATGCGCACCGGCTTGTTGTGCCTGATTGCCATTTCGACGATTTGCGTGAACTGCGGATCGCGCTTGTTCTTGAAACCGACATTGCCGGGATTGATGCGGTACTTGTCGAGCGCCTCGGCGCAGGCCGGAAAATCGGTCAATAGCGTATGGCCGTTGTAATGAAAGTCGCCGACGATCGGCACTTTCACATTCATCTGCGCCAGCCGCTCCTTGATGCGCGGCACGGCGTCTGCCGCTTCCGGGCGGTCGACGGTAATGCGCACCAGTTCGGAACCGGCGCGCGCCAGCGCGGCAACCTGCCGCGCGGTGCCTTCGGCGTCGGCCGTGTCGGTATTGGTCATCGATTGCACGACGATCGGCGCGCCGCCGCCGACCATGACGCCGCCGACCTCCACTGCGACCGTTTTATGACGTGCTTGCGTGCTCATTGGCTATCCTGACCGCACCGGAGTGCCAGACTTATAATATGCGGTCAACGCGGCCTGTTCACCAGTACCAGCCCGCCGGCAACCAGGGCGACGGCGGCGGCAAAGGCATAGGTCAAAGGATCGCCCAAAACCAGATGGCCGGCGGCGACGCCGAACAAAGGCGTCAGAAAGGAAAAGGCCGACAGCCGGTTGGCGGAGTAATTCTTGATCAGCCAGAACCAGATGACGAAGGTGACGCTGACCACCCAGACGGTCTGATAGGCGAGCGCGCCGAGCGCCAGCGCGTCTGGCACATGTGTCATGGTCTCGCCGGCGGCGAAGGCGCCTAAGGCGAGCATCGGTGCCGAAATGACCAGTTGATAGAGCATCACCTTTTCGGCCGAGGTGGTATTCAGGCGGCTCGCCTTGATGATCAAGGTGGTAATCGCCCAGGTCAGCGCGCCGCCGATCATCAGAATGTCGCCGAGAGTTTGGCGCGGATCGAGCGCCGGCGTCGGCAGTCCGAAGGCGACCAGCATGCCGGCGAAGGACAGGCACAAGCCAATCCACTGCCACAGCTTGAAGCGGTCTGCCGGCAGAAAGATGCGCGCGCCCAGTACGACGAAGAACGGCGCGAGATAGATGAACAGCACGGCGCGTGTCGCGGTGGTGTAGGCGAGCCCCTGATAGATGCAGAGGAACTCGACGCCGAAAGTGAAGCCGGCGGCAAGGCCCGGCCACAAGGTGCCATCGCGCGCGAACAACGGAATGCCGCGCAAGCGGCACCACAGGGCCACAATAATCGCCGCCACAACCGAGCGGATGGCCCCTTGCAGCAGCGGCGGAATGTCGTGGATCGCCAGCTTCACCGCGACCTGGTTGAAGCCCCAGGACAGACACAGCAGCACAGTGAGTGCGACGGCGAAGGCGTCGAGCGGACGGGTGGTGTGGTGGGTGTCGGAGGAGGAGGAGGACATAGAAAAATGTTCCGGGCGCTTACTGCTCTCCCTCTCCCACAGAGGGAGTGGGAAGGAAAGCGCGAGCATGTCATGTAACGCATCAACAAAGATGATGCGAAAAATCTAGGCCGCCTTGCAGTTCACGCAGATGCCGGAAATTTCAATCACCGGCGTCTTCGGCGTGAAACCGGCGGCGCGCGAGGCGCTTTTGATCGTCTCGGCGACCGCGGCCGAAGCGGCCTCGCCGACCGCGCCGCATTTCTCGCAGATCAGGAACACCACCGGATCGCCGCTCTCGTGATTATGCGCGCAGGCGATGAAGGCGTTGCGGCTTTCGATTCGATGGACGAGGCCCTGCTCGCGCAGGAAATCGAGCGCGCGATAGATGGTGATCGGCGCCGGCCGCGCGCCTTGGTCTGCCAGCCGGTCGATCAACTCATAGGCGCCGAGCGGCGCATGGCTGGCCAAGAGCGATTCCAGCACGCGGCGGCGGATAGGCGTCAGCTTTTCCTTGTGCGCGACGCAGGTCGCTTCGGCATGCGCGATGGCGTCGCTGGCGCAGCGATCATGGTCGTGCCCCGGCGTCGGAAACACCGCGCGGCCGTGTGATTTCTTCATTGTCGCTTTGGCCAAGGCCCGCTCCGCGCTCATACTCAAGTCTAACCCGAAGTTTCCACATTCGGGCGATTCCGTACATATATATTGCAGTGCAATAAGAATAGGGGCAGGTTCCAGCGTGCCTCCCGGGGGGTAATCTCCCCCCGACATCCCGCCCTTTGGCCGACACGGCCGCACGGACAAGAGGACTTTCATGCTCAAAGGCAAAACGGCTCTGGTCACCGGTTCCACTTCCGGCATCGGGCTCGCCACCGCGCGCGCACTGGCCGCCGACGGCGCCAACATCATGCTCAACGGCTTCGGCGACAAGGACGCGATCGAAATGGAGCGCGCCGGGCTTGAGAAGGAATTCGGCATCAAGGTGCGCTATTCGCCGGCCGATATGTTGAAGCCTTCCGAGATCGCGGCGATGATCGCGACCACGGAAAAGGAATTCGGCGCGCTGGACGTGCTGGTGAACAATGCCGGCATTCAACACGTCGCCAATATCGAGGATTTCCCGGTCGACAAATGGGACGCGGTGATCGCCATCAACCTGTCGTCGGCGTTCCACGGCATCCGCGCCGCCATCCCCGGCATGAAGAAGCGCAAATGGGGCCGCATCATCAATATTGCCTCGGCGCATGGCCTGGTGGCGAGTGCGCAGAAGGTCGCCTACGTCGCCGCCAAGCATGGCATCGTCGGCATGACCAAGGTGGTGGCGATCGAAGCAGCCAATGACGGCGTCACCTGCAACGCTATTTGTCCCGGCTGGGTTCTCACGCCACTCGTGCAGAAGCAAATCGACGCGCGCGCGCAGGCTTCCGGCCAATCGGCGCGCGAGGCGGAAATCGCACTGTTGTCCGAGAAGCAGCCGATGCACCAATTCTCGAAGCCGGAGGGCATCGGCGCGCTGGCGGTGTTTCTGTGCAGCGATGGCGCCGCGACGATCACCGGATCGGCCTATTCGATCGACGGCGGCTGGGTAGCCCAGTGATCGGCAGCCGATGATCGATTTCCTCGCGCGCGCACTCGGCGGCGACAAGCCGCCAAAGCCGAAACGCATCAATCTGGCGCTGCAAGGCGGCGGCGCACACGGCGCCTTCACCTGGGGCGTGCTCGATCATCTGCTGGAAGACGGCCGGCTGACGGTCGAGGGCATTTCCGGCACCTCGGCCGGCGCGGTCAACGCGGTGATGCTGGCCGATGGCTTGAAGCGCGGTGGACCCGACGAAGCGCGCAAACGCCTGGCCGATTTCTGGCGCGCCGCCAGCCTCGGCGGCGATCTGCCGCCGCTGCAGCGCGCCGTCGCCGACCGGCTGTTTACTTTGTTGCCTGGCGAAGGTTCGCCGACCTTCGGCTGGCTGTCCGCCTGGTCGCAATATCTGTCGCCCTACGACCTCAACCCGCTCAACATCAATCCGCTCAAGGAACTGATCGAACGATTCGTCGATTTCGATGCCCTGCGCGCCGATGCGCGGCAGATTTTTATCGCCGCCACCAATGTGCAGACCGGCCGCTTGCATATTTTTCCGCACGAAAAGATTTCCGCCGAGGCGGTGATGGCCTCGGCCTGCTTGCCCGCCGTGTTTCGCGCGGTTGAGATCGACGGCGTGCCCTATTGGGACGGCGGCTATCTCGGCAATCCGGTGCTGTATCCGTTCTTCCGCTCGACCGACACCGAGGACGTCATCATCGTCCAGATCAATCCTCTTGTACGCAAGAAAATCCCGCATTCGACCCGTGACATCATGGGCCGCGTCAGCGAGATCACGTTCAACTCGGCGCTGATGGCGGAACTGCGCGCCATCGAATTCGTCAACCGGTTGATCGATCAGGGCCGCATCCCGCACGGCAAGGGCTCGAACGAATACCGCCGCATCAACGTGCACCGCATCGTTCTCGAAGGCCTTGGCGAACGGCTGTCGTCGTCGTCCAAGCTGCGCAACGATTTCGAATCGCTCGAGCTGCTGCGCAAGGTCGGCCAGCGCGCCGCGCGACGCTTTCTCGACGCCCATTACGGCGACATCGGCGTGCGCTCGAGTGTCGATCTGCAGGCCGAGGTCTATTCGGAGCGAGGGTGATAGGCTAGCCCGATGACCGAACTGTTCGCCGAAATCGGCCGCGCCCGGCTGGAAATCGAGATCGCCGATATCACCACGCTCGATGTCGCCGCGATCGTCAACGCGGCGAATTCATCGCTGCTCGGTGGCGGCGGCGTCGATGGCGCCATTCACCGCGCCGCCGGCCCGCGATTGCTGGAAGAATGCCGCGCGCTCGGCGGCTGCGACACTGGCGACGCCAAGATCACGCATGGATATAATTTGAAAGCGAAGGCGGTCATTCACGCGGTCGGGCCGGTGTGGATGGGCGGCATTGCCGACGAACACGCTCTGCTCGCCAGTTGCTATCGCACCTCGCTAGCGCTCGCCGCGCAACACGGCCTGCCGTCGCTGGCCTTTCCGGCGATCTCGACCGGTATCTATCGCTTTCCGGCCGACCTTGCCGCGCGCATCGCCGTCGGCACCGTGGCGTCGGAACTGGCGGGCAACTCACGCGACAAGTCGGCTGTGCTGACGCGCGTGATCTTCTGCTGTTTCTCGGCGGAGAGCGCCGAGCACCACAAGGATGCGTTCGGCGAGTTGGGGCTGGTTTAAACCTTCGGTGCCACATCCAGCCGCGCGATCCAGCCTTCGAGTCCCGGCGCGGCGGCCGGGTAAAGCTTCATCACCTCGGGATCGTGGCCCGGCACGAAATGATGCCGCGACGAGGCGAGTTTCAACAATGTCCGGTATCCCTCCAGCGTGTCGCCAATCGAATAGGTGATCGGGAAAACGCGGCCCTCGTCCATGTGCGAATAAAGATGGCAGCAATCGGAGGCGACGACGACATAGCCCCGTTTGGTTTTCACGCGCACGCATTGCAGGCCCTTGGAGTGGCCGCCGATCTTGTGCACGGTGATGCCGGGCGCCAGTTCGTCGGCGCCGTCGTGGAATTCGCAACGATAGGCGAACACCTTCTTGACCATCGCCTGCACGTCGCCTTCGCTGAACGGGATGCGCAGCATCTTGTGGCACATGCAGCGGCCGGTGGCGTAGGCCATCTCCTCATCCTGGATGTGATAGCGCGCGTTCGGAAACAGGTCGTAATTGCCGGCGTGGTCCCAGTGCATATGCGTGGCGATGACGTGCTCGACTTTGTCCGGCCGGATACCGAGCGCCATCAGCCCCTCACCGACCGGCTTGATGATCTTGCGGCCGCGCTCCTTGGCGGCGGCCTCATCAAAACCGGTGTCAACGACGAACGTGCCGGACGGGCCCTTGATCACCCAGACGTAATAGGCAATCGAGGTCATCTCGTCGTGCGGATCGCCAAATACATAGTTTTCCGAACGCTTGCGCGCGTGCTCGGCATATTTGACGGCAAAGACCTCGTGAATGTCGTCGCTCATGATCACTTCCCTGCCTTGTTCGCGACCTTGCCGACGATGACGCCGGCGCGCCGTTCGACCGGCTGAATGATTGTGGTGAAGTCCTTGTCGGCGCCGATCTCGCTGGCAACGCGCTCCCACAGGGACGCGACCATGCCCATCATGTCGGTCGGCACGCCCGCGGCCTTGGCCTCAGCCAGACACAGCCGCACATCCTTGAGCATCAGGGCGGTGGCAAAGCCGGCGTCGAAAGTGCGCGGCAGGATCGCGTTGGGAAATTTGCCCGACGAGGCGGTGTTGCGGCCGGAGCCGGCATTGATGACGTCGATCATGATCGCCGGATCGAGACCCGCCTTCACCCCCATCACCACCGCCTCCGACGTCGCCGCCATCGCAGTCGCCGAAAGGAAATTATTGGCGAGTTTCATGGTCTGCGCCATGCCCGGCTGATTGCCGACGACAAACACTGTACCGAAAATGCCGAGCGCGCCCTTGACGACGTCGATATGGTCCTGCGGCCCTGACACCATCACCGCCAAAGTGCCCTTGACGGCGCCGGCGACGCCCCCGGACACCGGCGAGTCGATCTGGGCGATGTTCTTTTTGGCAAGAGCGGCGTCAATATCGGCGGCGGCGCTTGCGCCGGTGGTCGACAGATCGACGAAACGCTTGATGCTTTTTCCGTGAATGACGCCGCCGGCGCCGGTCGCGACGCTGGCGACGATATGCGGCTCCGGCAGGCTCGCCATCACCGACTCGACCCGGTCGGCAACATCGGCCGGCGACGACGCCAGTTGCGCGCCGAGCGCCACCAAGGGCGCGGCCGCGTCGCTGCGCGTGTCAAATACAACAAGAGTGTGGCCGGCCTCGATCAGGCGCCGCGCCATCGGCTGCCCCATTTTGCCCAGACCGATGAAGCCGATTTGCATTGTCGCGTTTCCGTCCTGTTGAGGTTTTTTCCGGCGGCGACATTGCCCGATGCAACCTCCGCCGTCACCTCGCCCGGACCGGGATAAAGCCACTTGACTATATTATAAGCCTCCTTATTATATAAGTACTTCCCAATGGATGCTGCGATGTCAAAACTTCCGGCCAAGCGCGAAATCGCCTTTATGATCATGGACGTAGCCAGGATGCTGCGGACCTATGCCGACCAGCGCGCCCGCCAGTTCGGCATCTCGCGGGCGCAATGGACCGTGCTGATACGGATCGACCGCACCGAGGGCCTCAAGCAATCCGAACTCGCCGACATTCTCGACATGCAGCCGATCTCGCTGACCCGGTTGCTCGACCGGCTGGCCGAAAACGGCCTGATCGAGCGCCGCGCCGATCCGAACGATCGCCGCGCCAATCGCTTGTATCTGAAGCCGGCGGCACGGCCGATGCTGGAACAACTCGCCGCCCTTGGCGCCGACATGATGACGACCGTGCTCGAAGGGCTCGATACCAAGACCGTCGAACGCATGCTGAGCGATCTCGGCCTGATCAAGGACAATCTGCGCGCCGCGATCGGCCGCAACGGCAATCAACCGCAAACCGATGTGCTGGCCTCATGAGTGATAAAGTCCTGAAAGTCGTTCCGGCGCCGGAATCGAAAACTTCGCCCAAGGCAGCCGCCGAAGCGCCGGCGGCCCGGCGCGCTCCTGCATCCGCCCGCGCACAACTGCGGATGATCCTGCTGGTGGCGCTGCCGGCGCTGGCGGTGCTGATCGGGCTTGGCATCTATCTGACCGGCGGGCGCTACATCGCCACCGATAACGCCTATGTCGGCGCACAGAAAGTGCTGATCACGCCGGACATCGCCGGCAAGGTCATTCGCGTTTCCGTGCGCGAAGGCCAGCACGTCAACGCCGGCGACGAACTGCTCAGCCTCGATCCTGAACCGTTCAAGCTGGCGCTGGTGCAGGCGCAAGCCAAGCTCGCCACCGCCAGCAGCGACTACGCCAAGCTCAAGAGCAACTACAAGTCGCTCACCGTTCTGTCCGAACTGGCGCAGAAGAATGTCGAGATCAAGCAGCGCGATGTCGACCGCAAGAGCAAGCTGGTGGCGACGCAAGCCGGCTCGCAGGCCGATGTCGATACCTCGACCGGCACGCTGGTGACTGCGCAATTGCAGGCGCAGTTCTCAAGCCAGCAGCGCGAGGACGCGCTCAATAATCTGCTCGGCAATCCAGAACTGCCGCTGGAGAAATTTCCGGCCTATATGCAGGCCAAGGCCGCGCTCGATCAGGCGCAGCGCGATGTCGATCACACGGTATTGCGCGCGCCGATATCCGGCACCGCGACCCAGATCGATAACATCCAGCTCGGCCGCTTCGTTGCCGCAGGCTCGCCGATCCTCAGCGTCATCGACGACAGCGCGCCGTGGGTCGACGCCAACCCGAAGGAAACCGACATCACTTATCTGCGCATCGGCCAGAAGGCGACGCTCGATGTCGACTCATTCCCTGACCGCACCTTCAAGGGCACCGTGGTGGCTGTTAGCCCCGGCACCGGCTCGCAGTTCTCGATTTTGCCGGCGCAGAACGCCAGCGGCAACTGGGTCAAGGTGGTGCAGCGCGTGCCGGTTCGCATCGCCTTCGACAAGAATGAGGATACGCATTTGCTGCGCACCGGCATGAGCGTCAATGTCGAGATCGACACCGGCCACAGCCGCATTCCTTTCATGTCGAAAGAACTGGCGAAATGAGCCCCGCCGGCGCAGCGATGGCGCCGAACACGCGGCGCATGCTAATCACGGCCTGCGCGATGACCGCGACCATCATGCAGGCGCTCGACACCACCATCGCCAACGTGGCGCTGCCTTATATGCAAGGCTCGCTGTCGGCATCCCTCGACCAGATCAATTGGGTGCTGACGTCCTACATCGTCGCCGCTGCGATCATGACCGCGCCGATCGGCTGGCTGGCCGACCGTTTCGGCCGCAAGAAGCTGTTCATCATCTGCGTCGCCGGATTCACCACCGCGTCACTGCTGTGCGCCTTGGCGCAAAACATCGAGCAGATGGTGCTGTTCCGCCTGCTGCAGGGCATGGCCGGCGCCGCGCTGGTGCCGCTGTCGCAATCGGTGATGCTGGATTCTTATTCGCTACAAGAGCGCGCCAAGGCGATGGCGATCTGGGGCATGGGCGTGATGCTCGGGCCGATCATGGGCCCGACGTTAGGGGCCTGGCTCACCGACAATTATTCCTGGCACTGGGTCTTCCTGATCAACCTGCCGATCGGCGTTCTCACCGTCGTCGGCATGATGCTGTTCATGGAGGAAACCAAGAAGCAGGAGCATCTGATCTTCGATTGGTTCGGCTTCATCGCGTTGGCCATCGGCATCGGCTCGCTGCAGTTGATGCTCGATCGCGGCGAGCAGGTTGGCTGGTTCGGCGCCCGGGAAATCTGGGTCGAGGCGATCGTGTCGGCCGCCGGCTTCTATTATTTCTTCGCGCATTCCCTGACGACGACGCAGCCTTTCGTCAATTTCGAGATGTTCAGGGACCGCAATTTTGTCAGCGGTTGCGTGTTCATGCTGGTGATCGGCGTGGTGCTGTTCGGCACCATGGCGCTGGTGACGCCGTTCATGCAGAACCTGCTCGGCTATCCGATCCAGACCGCCGGCTTCCTGCTCGGCACGCGCGGTGTCGGCACACTGCTGACGATGATGGCGGCACCCCGACTGATGCGGATGATCGAACCGCGCTATTTGATCCTTGGCGGCCTGTTGATCACCGCTGCGACCTTGTACGAAATGATCGGCTGGTCACTGGACGTGCAGCAGACGACCATCGTCGTCACCAGCGTGGCGCAGGGCATCGGCCTTGGCCTGCTGTTCGTGCCGGTGACCTCGGTCGCCTTCACCACCTTGTCCGGCACGTTGCGCAATGGCGCGACGTCGATGACGACATTGCTGCGCAATATCGGTTCGTCGATCGGCATTTCGATGATGATCGCAAATTTGACCAGCAAGACAACAATAATGCACGAAACCATCGGTGCGGCAGTGACGCCGTTCAACGATGCGCTGCAGATGCCCGATGTAGCGGCGAATCTCAATCTGGCGACCGATTCCGGCAAGGCCATGCTCGACGGCATCATCACCCAGCAGGCGGCGCTGATTGCCTATCTCAACGATTTCAAGTTGCTGATGGTGCTGACGCTGTTGACCGTGCCGCTGGTGATGCTGATCGGCACAGCGAAATCGCCGGCCGCCGGCCCCGCCAAGCAGGACGACGTCGTCCACGCGCTGGATTAACTGTCATTCCGGGGCGCGAGCACTTGCGAGCGAGCCCGGAATCCATACTCACAGGCCAGGGTTATGGGTCCCCGCCTTCGCGGGGACGACAGCTTAGCTAAACTCTTTCCTGATCTTTTCCGAATGTGCGCCAAGCGCGGGAACCGCCCCGTAATCCCGTTTTTCGCCGACAAATTGCGCCGAAGGCGCCGGCGTGCTCGCCGGACCGGTTGGCGTGTCGACGGTGATCCGCCGCAAGTGCGGATGCGTCGCCAAAAGCGCCGAATCGTTGACACGGGCAAAGGCAATGTCCGCGGCCGCAAGCTTCTGCATCAGCGGTTCGACATCCAGCGTGGCGAATACCTTCGATACTTCGGCATCGGTTTGCGCCCGGTAGGCCTGCCGCTGAGGGTTTGTGGCGAAGCGCTCATCGCTGCCGAGCGCGGCCTGGCCGAGGACCTTGTCGGCCAGCACGCGCCATTCGCGATCATTCTGGATCGAAATGAGAATATCGGCGCCGTCGCGTGTCTTGAACACGCCGTAGGGCGCGATGGTTGGATGAGCCAGCCCGACACGCTTGAACGGGTTGCCCCATTCCTGATTGAGCAGCGGGATGGTCATCCATTCGGCCATGGCGTCGAACATGGAAATCGAAATCGTCGCGCCCTCGCCGGTGCGCGATCGGCGAACGATCGCTTCGAGGATCGCCTCGTAAGCGCTCAGGCCCGCGGCGATATCGACGACGGAAACACCGACGCGCGCCGGCGCTTCGGGGCCGCCGGTCACCGACGACAAGCCCGACTCGGCCTGGATCAGCAGGTCGTAGGCCTTGCGCTGCGCGAACGGCCCGCTCTCGCCATAGCCGGAAATCGACGCGCAGATCAGCCTCGGATAATCCTTGCGCAAACGCTCGAAGGAAAAGCCGAGTTTGCCGAGCGCGCCGGGTTTCAGGTTTTGCACAAAGACATCGGCCTTGCCGAGCATCGCTTCGAGCAGCAACTTGTCGTCGTCCTTGGTGAGGTCGAGGACGATCGATTCCTTGCCGCGATTGAGCCAGACCAGATGCGCGCTTTCGCCGTGGACGATGTAATCGTAGTGACGGGCGAAGTCGCCCTCCGGCCGCTCGACCTTGATGACGCGCGCGCCTGCGTCGGCGAGCCGGCAGGTACATTGCGGCGCGGCGACCGCCTGTTCGACCGAGATGATGAGCAGGCCTTCAAGCGGCAACGACATATCAATAAGACCGCGGCAGGCCGAGCACATGCTCGGCGAGATAGGACAGGATCAAATTGGTCGAGATCGGCGCGACCTGATAGAGTCGCGTCTCGCGAAATTTACGTTCGACATCGTATTCCTCGGCAAAGCCGAAGCCGCCATGCGTCTGCACGCACATGTCGGCGGCGGCCCACGACGCATCGGCGGCGAGAAGCTTCGCCATATTGGCCTCGGCGCCGATATCGCCGCCGGCCTCGTATTGGCGCACGGCCTCGTGCACCATCAATTCAGCGGCGCGCATTTGCGCATAGGCGCGGGCGATCGGAAACTGCACGCCTTGATTCTGCCCGATCGGGCGGCCGAACAATTCGCGCGCTTTGGCGTAAGCCGTAGCCTTCTCGATGAACCATTTGGCGTCGCCGACGCATTCCGCCGCAATCAGGATGCGTTCGGTGTTCATGCCGGCAAGAATGTAGCGGAAGCCCTTGCCCTCCTCGCCGATCAGGTTGTCCGTCGGCACACGCAGATCGTCGAAGAACACTTCAGTGGTCGCATGGTTCATCATGGTGCGTATCGGATTGATGGTGAGGCTGTTGCTCGCAATCGCATGCCGCATATCGACCAGGAATACCGACAGTCCATCGGTCCGCTTGACCGCCTGGTCTTTCGGCGTGGTTCGCGCCAGCAGCAGCATCAGGTCGGAATGCTCGGCACGCGAGGTCCAGATCTTCTGGCCGTTGATGACATAGGCGTCGCCATCGCGCCGCGCCGTCGTGCGCAAAGACAATGTATCTGTACCCGATGTCGGCTCGGTGACGCCAAAGGCCTGCAGCCGCAATTCGCCGCTGGCGATGCCGGGCAGGTAGGCCTGCTTCTGTGCCGGCGAGCCGTGCCGCAGGATCGTACCCATCGTGTACATCTGCGCGTGACAGGCGGCGCCGTTACAGCCTGAGGCATGCACCTCTTCCATGATTGCCGCGGCGGCGCCGACGGTGAGCCCGCTGCCGCCGTACTCTTCCGGAATCAAGGCGGCGAGATAGCCGGCATCGGTGAGCGCGGCGACGAAGGCGGTCGGATAGCCACGCTCGCGGTCGAGCTCACGCCAGTATTCGCCTGGGAACCGTGCGCACAGCGCGCGAACGGATTCGCGGATGTCGGCATAGTCGTCGCGGTCGGCGCTTTTGCTCATCGTCTCTACCCGGTAATCTCGGCACGGCCGTTGTTGATGGCCACCACGTCGCGTTCCTTAACACGGGCGCGGAAGCTTACAACACCGCCATCGCGCCAGATTTCGGTGCGGATGGTTTCGCCCGGGAATACCGGAGCTGAAAACCGCAGCGACATGGCGGTCAAGCGGGCCGGGTTGTAATCGCAGACCGACTTGAGCAGCGCGTGGCCAGCGACGCCCATTGTCGCAAGCCCATGCAGGATCGGCCGCGGATAGCCCGCGGTTCTGGCGGATTTCGGGTCGGCATGCAGCGGATTGACGTCGCCGGACAACCGATAGATCAGCGCCATTTCCGGACGCGTCGGCAGATCGCAGATCATGTCGGGCGCGCGCTCAGGCAGAGCGTGCGGCGCCGCCGGCTTTTTTCGCTCGCTCGGCCCGCCGAAACCGCCATCGGCGCGGCAGAAAGTGGTCTGCGACAAGGTCGCCAACAGGCGGCCGTCGGCCTTGTCGGTAATCCTGCGCTCGGAATAGATCAGCGCGCCGCGGCCTTCGCCCTTGTCGACCACATCGACCACGCGCTCCTGGCCAACAACATGCCCTTCGGTCATGACAGGCGCATGCAGAACGAGCCCCTGCTCGCCATGCACCGCGTGTGAAAAAGTCAGGCCGAAGCCTTCGTCGCGCAGCCAATAGGGCGTGTAGCCCTGCATCAGCGGCCAGGTCGGTAGCGCCTTCAGATTTTTCTCATAAACGAACTGGAGTTCGTTCTCATCGGTCGGATTTTGACCGAAGCCAAGACCCAGCGCGTAAAGAATCACGTCTTTCGGGCCATAGCTATGTTCGACGGGAGCGACAACGTGCGTCAGCAGCTTTTCGAGATTGACGGGCATCTGCCTAGGCTAGCGCCCCCACACCTCGTCCGCCAGTTCGACAATCAGGCGCAGCTTGGCCCATTGCTGCTCCTCGGTCAGCGTATTGCCCTCCTCGGTGGAGGCGAAGCCGCATTGCGGCGACAGGCAAAGCTGATCGAGCGAAATATATTTCGTCGCCTCGTCGATGCGGTGCTTGAGCGTGTCCTTCGATTCGAGCTCGCCGGTCTTGGTGGTGACGAGGCCGAGCACGACCTGCCGATCCTTCGGCACAAGCTTCAGCGGCTCGAAGCCGCCGGCGCGCTCGGTGTCGTACTCCATGAAATAGCCATGCACCTTGATGCGGTTGAACAGGATGTCCTGCTCCGCCTCGTAGCCGCCCGAACCCTGGAACGTCGACTTATAGTTGCCGCGGCACAGATGCATGGTGATGCGCATGTCGGCGGGAATATCCGACATCGCCGTGTTGATGAGATCGCCGTAGAGCGGCCCGAGCTTCTCCGGATCGTCGCCGCGCGCGGTCATCTGCTGACGATATTTCGGATCGCACAGCATGGCGATGAAGACTTCGTCGAGTTGCAAATAGCGGCAGCCGGCATCGGCGAAAGCGCGCACAGCCTTTTTGTAGGCCTGGCCGAGATCGGCGAACATCGTCTCGTTGTCTCTGTAGCCGGAAATCGGCGGCTTGGCTGGCCGGCCGTAAGCCGCCGACGGCGCCGGAATGGTGATCTTCGGCGTGCGCGTCGTGTGGCCGGCGACGAATTTGAAATGCTCGATCATCGGATGACCGGAGTAGCCGATCTTGCCGGTGATCTTGTGCCCCTCGTTGCGCGTGGTGACGCCAGCGAAGGCGACACCCTGCTCCATGATGTATTTCTCGATGCCGTCGAGACCCCAGAGGAAATCGAGGTGCCACCAGGAACGGCGGAATTCGCCGTCGGTCACCGATTTGAGACCAACCTCTTCCTGCTTCTTGATGACACGCTCGATCTCGCGGTCTTCGACTTCTTTCAGAGCGGCGGCGGGGATTTCTCCCTTGGCGAACCTAGCGCGCGCGTCCTTCAGCGCGGCGGGACGCAATAGACTGCCGACGTGATCGGCCCGGAACGGCGGCTTGGTGTTCTGCGGCATTGGCTTAACCCCACACTTCTTCGGCCACGTCGACGATCATGCGCAATTTGGCCCACTGCTCTTCCTCGGCGAGGATATTGCCTTCCTCGGTTGAGGCAAAGCCGCATTGCGGCGACAGGCAAAGCTGCTCGAGCGGAATAAATTTGGCTGCTTCGTCGATGCGGCGCTTGAGTTCGTCCTTCGATTCAAGCTTGCCGGACTTCGAAGTGACAAGGCCGAGCACGACCGTCTTGCCCTTCGGCACGAAACGCAACGGCTCGAAACCGCCGGCGCGCTCCGAGTCATACTCCATGAAGTAGCCATGGACATTGATCTTGTTGAACAGAATTTCCGCCACCGGCTCGTAGCCGCCCGAGGCTACGAAAGTCGACTGAAAATTGCCCCGGCATAGATGCATGGTGATGGCCATGTCGGCCGGGATGTCGGAAATCGCCGCGTTGATCATGTCGGCATAAACCAGCGGCAACTTTTCCGGATCGTCGCCGCGCGCGGCGACTTGCTCGCGCAATTTCGGATCGCACAGATAAGTGAAGTTGACTTCGTCGAGCTGCAGATAGCGACAGCCGACATCGGCGAAAGCGCGCACGGCCTGGCGGTAGGTGGCGCCGAGATCGCGGTAAAAGTCGCTCATGTCCGGATAAATGCCCGCCGGCACGGCGTCGCGGCCGTAACGGAAATGCATGCTGGACGGCGAGGGAATCGTCATCTTCGGCGTCGCGCCCGTGTGCTCTTTCAGGAACTTGAAGTGTTCGAGCATCGGATGGCCGCTGAAGGTGCCGAGCTTCCCGGTCACGCGCATCATCATCGGCCGCGGATTGACGCCTTCGAACTTGATTTTGCGCTCGCCAAGGTAGGCTTCGGCGCCATCGAGCGCGCCTAGAAAATCGTAATTCCAGAAGGCGCGGCGGAATTCGCCGTCGGTGACGGACTTCAGCCCGACGTCTTCCTGCTTCTTGATGACGGCAATAATCTCGCGGTCTTCGATTGCTTTAAGCGCTTCGGCGGTGATCTCGCCCTTATCGCGTTGTGCGCGCGCCTGTTTCAGCGCGGTGGGGCGGAGAAGACTACCAACATGGTCGGCACGGAACGGAGGCTTGGTACGGAGGGTCATTACTTCCAGATTTCCTTTGAAAGTTCCACGATCATGCGCAGCTTGGCCCACTGTTCGTCTTCGGCCAGTACATTGCCCTCCTCGGTCGAGGAGAAGCCGCACTGCGGCGAAAGGCAAAGTTGTTCGATCGCGACATACTTCGTCGCCTGATCGATGCGGCGCCTGATATCGTCCTTGGATTCGAGCGTGCCGCTCTTCGACGTCACCAGTCCGAGTACCAGTTGCTTGTTACCTTTAGGGAAATAGCGCAACGGCTCGAAGCCACCGGCACGGTCGCTGTCATATTCGAGAAAGTAGCCGTCGAGATTGGTCTTGCCGAGCAGGTGCTCGGCGACGAATTCGTAACCGCCCTGCGCGATCCAGGTCGAGCGGAAATTGCCGCGACAGGAATGCATGGTGACGGCCATGTCAGCCGGCTTGTCCTTGAGCGCGGCATTGGTCACGCGCGCATAGATTTCCGGCAGTGCATCGGGATTATCGCCGCGCGCTTTCGAGCCTTCGCGCTCCTTCGGATCGCACATCATCGCCCATGCTGTGTCGTCGAGCTGCAGATAGCGGCAACCGGCATCGTAAAAGGCGCGGATCGCTTTCTGCCAGGCCTTGCCGATATCGTCGAAGAACACGTCGAGATCCGGGTAAGCCTCCTTGCTGACCATCGCCCGCCCCTGCCGGAAGTGGAACGTCGACGGCGCCGGGATCGTCATTTTCGGCGTGACGGCGCAGTGCGCTTTCAGGAACTTGAAATGCTCGAGATGCGAATGGCCGGCGAAATCGACCTTGCGGTTGATCTTGATCGCCTCGCTCTTGGTGACGACGCCGTGGAATTTGATCGGCGGCGCTTCCACTAGATCGACGCCTTGCAGGCCGCGGAAGAAATCGAAATGCCACCAGGAGCGGCGGAATTCGCCGTCGGTGGCGAGTTGCAAGCCGATCTCTTCCTGCTTTTTGACGACCTTGATGATCTCGTCGTCTTCGATTTTTTTCAAGCCAGCGGCGTCGATCGTGCCAGCGGCGAATTTTGCGCGTGCATCCTTAAGGACGGCGGGGCGCAGCAGACTGCCGACATGGTCGGCGCGGAATGGCGGCGATGTGCGTTGGGTCATTGGCGTTGGCTCCCGAAGTTTTGTTGTCCCGGCCGAGACATAAGCGCGTTAACGCGCGTCTTCGACGCGCTACGGCGAGAACCGGGACCCATACTCCGTGGTCTCAAAAGAGAGCACAGCGCATGGGTCCCCGCTTTCGCGGGGACGACGTTAGCGGCCCCAGACGTCCTTCGAGATCGCGACGATCTCCCTGAGCTTGGCCCACTGCTCGTCCTCGGCCAGCACATTGCCTTCCTCGGTGGAGGCAAAGCCGCACTGCGGCGACAGCGCCAGTTGTTCGAGCGCGACGAACTTTTCGGCTTCCTTGATGCGCTTCTTGATGTCGGCGATCGGCTCGAGCGCGCCGACCTTCGAACTGATGAGGCCGAGCACGACGATCTTGTTGCCTTTCGGCAGGAAGCGCAGCGGCTCGAAGCCGCCGGCGCGGTCGGTGTCGTATTCGAGGAAGTAGCCGTCGTAGTTGCACTTCTCGAGCATGTTCTTGGCCACCGGCTCGTAGCCGCCCGACGAAATGAAGGTCGAGCGGAAATTGCCGCGACAGACGTGCGTGGTGATGACCATGTCGGCGGGCTTGGCTTCAAGCGCCTTGTTGATGCACTTGGTATAAGTCTCTTGCAGATGATCGACGTCGAGGCCGCGGTCGCGCGCCTTCTTCAGTTCGGCCTCGGAACAGAGATAGGCCCAGGCGGTGTCGTCGAACTGGAGATAGCGGCAGCCGGCGGCGTAGAACGCCTTGATCGCCTTCTGATAGGCAATCGCGAGGTCGTCGAAAATCGCGTCGCGGTTCGGATAGGCGGTCGCCGCGACCGAACCCGGCTCGAGCCGGAAGTGCATCACCGTCGGCGAAGGAATGCACATTTTCGGCGTCTTGGTGGTGTGGGCCTTCAGGAATTTGAAGTGCTCGAGCATCGGGTGGTTCGCCGCGAAGTCGATCTTGCCGGTGATCTTCAGCACCTTCATCTGGGTCTGCATGCCCTGGAACTGAATGCCGTGGTCGGCCTTTACGACGTCGACGCCGTCCAGCATGCCGTAGAAGTCGTAGTGCCAGAACGAGCGGCGGTACTCGCCGTCGGTGATGGCTTCCAGGCCGACTTCTTCCTGCTTCTTGATCACCTTGATGATCTCGGCATCCTCAACCGCCTTGAGTTGAGCGTCGGTGATTTCGCCCTTCTCGTGCTTGGCGCGCGCATCGTGAATGGCCTTGGTGCGCAGGATGCTGCCGACCTGGTCGGCGCGGAAGGGCGGGGTGGTTCTCTGGGACATCGTTTCCTCCGTAGACAGTCCCGCCGTTGCGGCGGGTCTAATTTTCAAAGGCGCTTGACGTTTTATCCGACGGCCATGCGGCCGCCGGGGGTCAGGCGCTGTTGGGACGTGCCATAGCACGGCTCGGGCTTTGCGTCGCGCTTGCCGCATCGCATGCATAGCATGCGGTTTCAACGACCCCGCCGAACGAAAAATAATGCGGCGCGATATCGCCGATTTCCCGCTCCCGCGCTTCGGCCATGGCGAGTGCGTCGATCATGCGGCCGGGCCCGACTGACCCGGTCGTGATCTGGCCGACGAGACCGGCGCCGACGCCGGACACCAGGCCGCGCAACGAGGCGGCGACGCCGCAGCGTTTAGCGTAGCGCAACAGAGCCGGCACACTGGTCGGCCCGGCCATGCCGACCTTGACCGGTACAGCGATGCCGGAGCCGCGCAACTGCCGCAGCCAGGTCAGAACTCGCTCAGGCGAAAACGAAAACTGGCTCACGATGTGGACGCACAGGCCCTGCGCTGTCGCGCTGGCGATCTTCTCGTCAAGCGCCGCCTCCAGCCGGCCGGGTGGAATGCGGGCGTGGCCTTCCGGATAGGCGGCGATGCCGACCGCCTCGAAGCCAATGTCACGCAGACCACCCTTCTGGATCACGGCAAGCGCATCGGCGAACGGACCCGCCGTCTCGATATCGCCGCCGATCAGCAGCAACTGACGCATATCGGCCTCGCCGCGCAGGCCCTTCAGCAGATCGCTCAAGTGGCCGGTGCTGGTCATTCGTCGCGCCGCGATATGCGCGACCGGATCGAGGCCGGCGCGGCGCAGCCGGGCCGCGGTCGCCACCAATTCGGCGGGGGCCACGCGCGGCACCGCGGACAGATAGACCGCGGTGCCTGGCGGCAATAGCCTGGCGATCGCAGCGATATCGGCCTCGCTGGGGCGTGTGGCCTCGATCGAGAATGACGCGGCGAAACCAGGTGCCATGCGCTTACTCGCGCCGGCGCGAGATCACAAAGGATTCGTCGTAAAACCACAGCCCGCCGTGCTCTTGCAGCGTGGCGCGCGTTGCATCGATAAAACGCCGGTCGCTGTTGACGTCGGAGAGCCGATCGTCCTCGACCTGCGCGACATAGACCGCCGCGTTCCACGCCGCCATCAAAGTCGATGTCCCGATAGACGACGACACTTCCGATGGCAGCGTGTGCATTTCGTACTTGAACAGCGAGCGCTGGTCGGAATAGGCGTTGAAGTTAAGATCGCGCGCCGCCGAGCCCAATTCGTGCTTGGTCTCCTTCAGGAGATCGTGGCGGCTATGCGTGAACGGATTGTCCTCCGGCCACACTTTGTGAATGATTTCCATCGCCGGGTCATGACCGTAGGACTGGATTGCGATCATGCGGCCGCCCGGTCCTAATGCCTTTGCCAATGGCGCCAGCACGCGCTTGGCCTTGAATTCGAGCGAGGCGCGGGCGCGATAAGGCTGCGAGGCGATGACCAGATCGTAGTCGGCGCTGGTGCCACCCGGCTTCGGGATGACCTGATCGAGCAGGAAGCGGTGGTCGTTGCGGTAGATCACCAGAACGACCGGGCGCTCATAGACCGGATTGCCGCTCTTCGGCGAAACCTTGGCCTTCCAGCTTTCGGCGAGAAAAGGTTCGAGCGCTGTGATTTGTTCCTCGAACGTATGCGCGGTGCCACCGTCCATCGCCAGCTCTTTCCATACCATGCTGGTCGCCGCCGACAGCGACTTGGCGGCGAGCCACGGCGCTTCGGCATAAGCGAGATTGGTCAGCACCAGCACGGTCGAAGGATGCTCGACGAAACGATCGGCCATCTTGTGCAAGGTGAGGCGCACGTCCTCGAGGCTGATTTCCTTGCCAACGATGTAGTGCGGCATGGTCGGAAACTTGTCGTGCATCGAGCGCATGACGCGGGCGAGCACACTGCCATCGCCGACGCCGGCGTCGAACACGCGCACCGCCGGCGGACGCGGGTGAATATTGGTGAGTTCGAGACTGACGCGCTGGGCGACTTCCCATTTCTCGCTGCAGGTATTCACGAACAACAGATATTTCTGACGGTTGTCGAAGAAGCGGAAATTACGTTGCGGATCGTCATCCGTCTGATTCGTGGCCATTGGCGGCGCCTGCGGTTTAATGATGGGAAGTACTTGCGCGGATGGCGCGTCGAACAGCACGCGACGGCGCGCCGGGGCATCATCGTCGCTTTGCGACATGAAGGCGCGGATGCGCTCCAGCGTATCGGTGGTGATGCGGCCGCCATTGCGCAGGCGGCTGGCGAGTTTGCCGTCGTTGACGGCGCGGCGCCCGAAAGTCGATTCGGCCAGGCCGCGCTGACGGCAGAATTCGCTGATCTCCTGAAGGATGACCTCGTTCATGACGTTTCCTCGCGCTTTTATGGGGGCTCTGAAGGCCGTTGCGCCTTCACAGCGAACCAAGCAGAGGATTTTTCGTCAACCACAAAATCGCTTAGACAAAGTTGGGCAGATTGTGTGGGCATGGCCCTCTATGAAATTTTTCAATAAATACGTATATTTAGTCTTTTAAGAAATCAACTCGCTTCCGGCCAATAGCAAATAGTGGGCAGAAACGACGGCTTTGGTGGGCAGTTGTGGGCAGAAAAAACGGCCGGCGTTTCCGCCGGCCGCCGTCGTCTCGAGATCAAAAAAAACCGTAGCGCTAGATATCGAAGAACACGGTCTCGTCGCCACCTTGAACCCGGATATCGAAGCGGTAATGGTGATCGGCGCCCGGCTGTTTGTGGGCAATGAGCGTCCCGCGGCGGTCGGCCGGCACAATATTCAGGATGGGATCGCTGGCGTTGGCCGGTTCGTCGTCGAAATACAGCCGCGTATAGATCTGCCGCAGCATGCCGCGCGAGAATATGCAGACCACGATATGCGGCGCCTGCGGTTTCCCGCCGGGCCCGGCGACCGAACCTGGCTTGATGGTGTCGAAGGCATAGACGCCTTGCTTGTCGGTCGCCGAGCGGCCGAAGCCCTTGAACTTGGTGTTGGGCAGGGCGCGATTGGCGCCGGGGCTGGCATAACGGCCTTGCGCGTCCGCCTGCCAGATTTCGATCATGCAGTCGTTGATCGGCAGACCGTCGCCGTCACGCACCGTACCTTCGATGTGGATGCGGGTGCCGGAGACATCCGGTGTCACCAGATTGGATTCGACGGTGTTCTTCCAGCTGTAGCTGCCGTTCGGGTCCCATTCGCAACGGCCTTTTGGCGTGAGGCCATAGGCGAAGAACGGACCGACGGTTTGTGAGGGCGTGATTTCCGACATTAGATTTTTCCTCTGCGCATGATCTTATCTGAAAACCGGTTCCCACTTTTCGGGATCATGCGCGACTGATGGTCTTGTTAATGTTCGTCGTTGTCGAGCGGGGTTGCTTCGCGGCCGCGCAGCACGATATCGAAGCGGAAAGCCAGGGCCCAATCCGGCACCGTGTTTTCGAGATCGAAGGTCGAGATCATGCGCGCCCGCGCCTTCTCGTCCGGCACCGAATTGAATATCGGATCGTACGGAAACAGGTAGTCGCCGGGGAAATACATCTGGGTGACCAGGCGCGACAGAAACGAGTGGCCGAACACCGAAAAGTGGATGTGATTCGGACGCCAGGCATTGTGATGGTTACCCCAGGGATAGGCGCCCGGCTTTACGGTGATGAATTTGTAATAGCCGTTGGCGTCGGTGACGGTGCGGCCGGCGCCGGTGAAGTTCGGATCGAGAGGCGCTGGATGCTGATCGACGATATGGACATAGCGACCGCAGGCATTGGCCTGCCACAGCTCGACCAGCGCATTCGGCACCGGACGCTTGTCCTCGTCGAGAACGTGGCCGTGCACGACGATGCGCTCGCCGAGCGGCTCGCCCTTGTGCTGCTTGGTCAGGTCGTTGTCGTTTTCCTGGATAGCGTCGTGGCCGTAAACCGGGCCGGTCAGCTCCGACAAAGTATGCGGCACGATCATCAGCGGCTTCGACGGCGAGCGCTTGATCGTGCTCTTGTAGCCGGGCGAAAGATGCTTTGGATAAGCATCGAGACTTGCCTTGGGGTAGATGAGCGACATTGCCTTTATCCTTTTTATTGAACCCGTTCGAGCGCAAGCGACACACCCTGTCCGACACCGACGCACAAAGTGGCGAGCGCCAGTCTGCCGCCTCTTTCTTCCAATCCATGCACCGCCGTCAGCGCCAGACGGGCGCCCGACATGCCGAGCGGGTGGCCCAGCGCAATGGCGCCGCCGTGCGGGTTGACGTGCTCGGCGTCGTCGGCGAGCCCGAGTTGGCGCAGGCAAGCTAACGATTGCGATGCGAAGGCCTCGTTGATCTCGATTAAATCATAGTCGCCGATCTTGTGTCCAAGCCGCGCCATCAGCTTCAGCGTCGCCGGCACCGGGCCGATGCCCATGATGCGCGGCGGCACCGCCGCCGACGCCATGCCGAGAATACGCGCCCGCGGCGTCAGGCCATGGGCCTTCACCGCCGCTTCCGACGCCACGATCAACGCTGCCGCGCCGTCATTGACGCCGGAGGCATTGCCCGCCGTCACCGTGCCGGGCTCGCGGAATGGCGTTTTAAGCTTGGCAAGCTGCTCCAGGGTCGTGTCCGGACGCGGGTGCTCATCGGTATCGACCTTGACGGTCTCGCCCTTGCGGCCGGGAATTTCGACGGCGGCAATTTCCTTGGCGAAATACCCCGACGCAATAGCCTTGCCGGCACGCTGCTGCGAGCGGATGGCAAATGCGTCCTGATCGGCGCGCGATATCTGGAAATCAGCCGCCACGTTCTCGCCGGTCTCAGGCATCGCGTCGACGCCATATTGCTTCTTCATCAGCGGATTGACGAAGCGCCAGCCGATGGTGGTGTCGAAGATTTCGGCGTGGCGCGAGAAGGCTTCCTGCGCCTTGCCCTGCACGAAGGGCGCCCGCGTCATCGATTCGACGCCGCCGGCAATGGCGAATTCCATCTCGCCGGAGCGGATGGCGCGGGCGGCGGTGCCGACCGCCTCCAGGCCCGAGGCGCAGAGCCGGTTCAGGGTGACGCCGGGAACGCTCTGCGGCAGGCCAGCCAGCAACAGCGCCATGCGCGCGACGTTGCGGTTGTCCTCGCCGGCCTGATTGGCGCAGCCGTAAAAGACTTCTTCGAGCTTCTCCCAATCGACCATGGGATTGCGCGCCATCAATGCCTTGATCGGCACGGCGGCGAGATCGTCGGTACGCACCTTGGCGAGCGAACCGCCGAAGCGGCCGATCGGCGTGCGAACAGCGTCGCAGAGAAATACGTCACGCATGCTTCGTTCCTTTATGCCGCCGCGTGCGCGCGGTTGGTTCGCGCGTGCAATTCGCGCAGCACGTCGAGTTCTTTCGCGGTCGGCACCGGAGTTTCATCGACCGACGCGGCGAATTTTACCGGCCAGCCGGTGTTCTCCTGAATCTGCTCGCGGGTGACGCCCGGATGGATCGAGACGACCGTCATCTCCTTGGTCTGCGCATCGGGCGCGAAGATCGCGAGATCAGTGATCAGTTTGGTCGGGCCCTTGGTCTTGACGCCGAGCTTTTGGCGCGAGTCGCCGCCGGCGACATGGCCGATTGAAGTAACGAAATCGAGCTTGTCGACGAATGAGCGCTTGCCCTGCGCCATGATGATAAAAATCTCGCCGCACGACGTCGCGATTTCCGGCGCGCCGCCGCCGCCGGGCAGGCGCACCTTTGGTTTGTCGTAAGGACCGACCACGGTCGTGTTGAGATTGGCGAACTTATCGATCTGCGCGCCGCCGAGGAAACCGACCTTGATGCGGCCGCCCTGCAGCCAATAGCGGAACATCTCCGGCACCGACACAGTGGTCAGCGCGGTGTCGCACAGCTCGCCGTCGCCGATCGACAAAGGCAGCACGGTCGGCTTGGTGGCGAGGGTGCCGGATTCATAGATCAGCGTAATGTCCGGCGCATGCGTCAGGCGCGCAAGATTGCAAGCGGCGGACGGCTGGCCGATGCCGACAAAACATATGTCGTCGTTCTTGAGCATCCGCGCAGCCGCGATGGTCATCATTTCGGTCGGCTTGTAATCGGCCATTGTCGTCACTCCGCCGCCGCTTTGTGCTTGCGCGCATATTGCGCAAAGGTGTCGGGTCCTTTGTCCAGGACGTTTGTCTTCATCCAGGCGTGGAAGCTGTCGCGGTCCTTGGCGATATCGTCCCAGGCTTTATAGAAGCTGTTGTTGCGCGGATAATAGCCCTGTGCATAGGACGGAAACGCACCGCCGGGGACTTCGACGACATGGCCGACGGTCCAGTGCGGCAGCACCACCGCGTTCAGGCTGCGTTCTGGCAGTTCATCGACGATTTCTTCGACTGTCACCACCGAACGCTTGGAGGCGAGCACCGCTTCCTTCTGCACGCCAAGCACGCCCTCGATCATCACATTGCCGGCACGGTCGGCGCGCTGGGCATGGATCACCGCGACATCCGGCCGGTGGGACGGAATGGCGGCAAGCTCCTCGCCGGTAAATGGGCAGGTGACGCGTTTGATTTTGGCGTTCACTTTGGGCAGGTCGCCGCCGATATAACCACGGAAGATCGCGCAGGGCAGGCCCGACGCGCCGGCCTCATAGGCATTGGCCATGGCGGCGTGCGAGTGCTCTTCGATCTCGAGTTTGTGCGGCCAGCCGTTTTCTACCGCATCGCGGAATCGGTGCAGCGAGCCGACGCCAGGATTGCCGCCCCAGGAGAAAACCAGCTTTTTAACACAGCCCATGCCGATCATCTGGTCGTAAACCAGATCGGGCGTCATGCGCACCAGCGTCAGGTCCTTGCGACCCTGCCGGATGATTTCGTGACAGGCGGCATGTGGAATAAGGTGGGTGAAACCTTCCAGCGCGACTGTGTCGCCGTCGTGAACGGCGCCTGCGATGGCTTCGGACAGAGTCGTAATACGCGCCATAAAATGAGGTTCCCGGTTGCGGCACCGTATTTACGGCGCGCCACCGACAGGGTCAAATGGCGAAGTCGGCTCGCAGTGACAAATGTAGGGACCCCAACGAATGGCCGCTATGCTGGGAACGCAACCAATATTCCAGATTCATGCCGAACTCGCCAGCATCACCAGTCTCGGCCGGACCCCTTACGGTGAACGGCGCATCATCGACATTCTCGGCGGCACCGTGCGCGGGGCCAGGCTGAATGGCCGCGTTCTACCGGGCGGCGCCGACTGGCAGATCGTGCGCACCGATGGCGCGGCTGACATTCAGGCGCGCTACACTATTGAGACGGATGCCGGCGCGCGTATCCTGGTGTCCAACGAAGGCTTGCGGCATGGTCCGCCCGAAGTTCTGGAAAAACTCGCACGGGGCGACAATGTCGATCCTTCGCACTACTATTTCCGAACCGTGATGCGGTTCGAGACGTCAGACCCCTCGGTCGACTGGCTCAATCGTATTCTGGCGCTGGCACGCGGACAGCGCGAAGCCCGCGCGGTGCGGCTCGACGTTTACGAGGTATTATGATGGCGGCCGAACAGCTCAAGATAACCTTGCCGGCCTCGCTACGCGCCGAGCGGCGCGGCAAGGTCGCCATTCTGACATTGGCGCGGCCGCACAAGCGCAACGCGCTCGACGACACCACCGTCCTCGGCATCGAGACGTTTTTCACCTCGCTGCCCGACGACATCGCCGCGGCGCTGATGCATGGCGAAGGCGATCATTTTTCCGCCGGGCTCGACCTGAGTGAATTGCAGGAGCGCGACATCCGTCAGGGCATTTCCCATTCCAGCATGTGGCATCGCGTGTTCGACAAGATCCAGTTCGGCAAGGTGCCGGTGGTTTGCGTGCTGCATGGCGCCGTGGTCGGCGGTGGGCTGGAATTGGCGGCGGCGACGCATGTGCGGGTTGCCGAGCGTTCGACCTATTACGGCCTGCCGGAAGGCAGCCGCGGCATCTATGTCGGCGGCGGCGGTTCGGTGCGGCTGCCGCGCCTGATCGGCGTTTCCCGCATGATGGACATGATGCTGACCGGCCGCACCTATTCCGCGGAGGACGGCCAGGCCATGGGCCTGTCGACCTATCTCACCGAGCCGGGAGACGGCTTTGCCAAGGGCCTGGCGCTGGCGGAACGCATTGCCGGCAACACCGCGCTGACCAATTTCGCCATCACCCATGTGCTGCCGCGCATCGCCGAGGTCGATCCGGGCAGCGGCTACGCGGTCGAGGCGTTGATTTCGTCGATCGCACAGGCCGACTCCGAGGCGAAAAGCCGGCT
This sequence comes from uncultured Hyphomicrobiales bacterium, assembly GCA_903892675.1. Taxonomy (GTDB): domain Bacteria; phylum Pseudomonadota; class Alphaproteobacteria; order Rhizobiales; family Xanthobacteraceae; genus Pseudolabrys. The sequence goes on from CAITJJ010000128.1 coordinate 31,367, forward strand.
CACAGCCTTTCTTGAGGGCCGCGCCGGCAAGGTGACGCGGCCGGAGTAAGGCGCCGACGCGGCCTTGAGCCGGGCCGGCCAAGCGCTGTATTGTTGTCCAGGACAACAAAATTAAGTCAGGGCGCATGGTCCCGAAAAAGCCTGGCCCGGACTTGATCCGGGATGGTCACCAGTTTTCGGATAAGACCATGTGCGAGGAAACGCTGTAATGCCGGTTGCGACCGCCAAGCCCTCGCATTCCGCCGCGCCGCTGCGCCCGGTTCGGCTGGGCGCGTTCGATAGCGTGCTCGACCGGCGTGCCGACGGCACGATCTACATGGCGGCCGCGCAGCCGCTGGGCCGCTATCACGACACGATCGGCGAGCCGCTCGACATCTGGGCCAAGGCCGCGCCTGATCGCGTGTTCCTGGCGCAGCGCGATGCACAGGATCGATGGCGAACATTGAGTTACGCGCAGACGCGCGAGGCCGTGCATCGCATCGGCGCGTCGCTGCTGCGGCGCGGCCTGTCGGCCGAACGTCCGATCGTCATCATCTCGGGCAACAGCATCGAGCACGCGCTGCTGGCGCTGGCCGCGATGGTCGTCGGCATTCCCTATGCGCCGGTGTCGCCGGCCTATTCGCTGATGTCGAGCGACTTCGGCAAGCTGCGCATGATCGTTGATCTGCTCACGCCCGGCCTGGTGTTCGCGGCCGATGGCGGGCCATTTGCGCGCGCGCTCTACGCCACCGTGCCGGATGATATTGAACTTGTGGTGGCGCAAAATCCGCTCGGCGACCGGCCCACGACGATGTTCGCCGATCTGACCGGCGCGGCAGACGCCGCCGGCGTGGCCGCCGCGCAGGCGAAGGTGACGCCGGACACGATCGCCAAATTCCTGTTCACCTCCGGTTCGACCGGCGCGCCGAAAGCGGTGATCAACACGCACCGCATGCTGTGCTCGAACCAGGCGATGATTACCTCCGGCTTTGCATTCGTGCAGGACGAGCCGCCGGTGGTGGTCGATTGGCTGCCGTGGAGCCACACCTTCGGCAGCAACCACAATTTCAATCTGGTGCTGATGAACGGCGGCTCACTTTATATCGACGACGGCAACCCGACGCCGCCCGGCGTGCCGAAAACCGCGCGAAATTTGCGCGACATCGCGCCGACGATTTATTTCAACGTACCGAAAGGCTACGAGGCGCTGGTGCCGCACTTCCGCGCCGACGAGACTTTGCGAAAGAACTTCTTCAGCCGGCTGAAGGTGCTGTTCTACGCCGGCGCCAGCCTCAACCAGACCACTTGGGATGATCTGACCGAGCTATCCGTTCAGGCCACCGGCGAGCGCATTATTTTCCTGTCGTCGCTCGGCTCGACCGAGACCGCGCCGTCGGCGCTGGCCTGCACGTGGGATGCCGATCGTGCCGGCAATATCGGCGTGCCGTTTCCCGGTGTTGAACTCAAGCTGGCGCCGAATGAAGGCAAACTGGAAGCGCGCCTGCGCGGTCCGCTCATCACGCCCGGCTATTGGCGGCAGGAGCAACACACGCGCGACGCTTTCGACGCCGAAGGCTTCTACAAGATCGGGGACGCGCTGAAATTCGCCGACTCCAACGATCCCGGCAAAGGCCTGTTGTTCGACGGCCGAATCGCCGAAGACTTCAAATTGACATCCGGGACCTGGGTCAGCGTCGGTCCGCTGCGAGCGCGGTTTGTCGATTATTTCGCGCCTTATGTGCGCGACGTGGTGCTTGCCGGCGCCGACCGCGACGACGTCGCGGCGCTGGTATTTCCCGACATCGAGGCGTGCCGCAGACTGGCCGGGCTTGCCGCCGACGCGCCGGCCGACGCTGTCGTCGAAGCGCCCGCGGTGCGCGCCAAATTCGCGGAATTGCTCGACGCTTTCGCCGCCGGACAAGGATCGTCGATGCGGGTTATGCGGGTAATCCTGATGGCCGCGCCACCATCGCTCGACAAAGCGGAAATGACCGACAAGGGTTCGATCAATCAGCGCGCCGTATTGGCTAGCCGCGCCGGCCTTGCCGCGCAGCTTTACGCGCAGCCCTTGCCGGCCGCCGTGATTGCGATTTCCGAATGAACGCAAAGTCTGCACGCCCGGCCCCTAATACACTGCCGCCGCTGCGGCGCGTCGCACTCGGGCCGCAGGATGTGACGATCGAGACGCGCGCCGATGGCTGTCTGCTGCTGCGATCGCCGCAGACACTCGGAGCCTATCCGCCGAAATTTACCGATCGGCTGGTGCATTGGGCCAAGGTTACGCCCGACCGCGTCCTGTTCGCGCAACGCGACAAATCCGGCGGCTGGCGCAAGTTGACCTACGCGCAGGCGCTGCGGCAGGCGCGCGAGATTGGCGAGGCGCTGCTCGCGCGCAATCTATCGGCTGAGCGGCCAATCGCCATCCTGTCCGGCAACGATATCGAACACGCACTGCTCGGGCTTGGCGCTCTATATGCAGGCATACCCTATGCGCCGATTTCGCCGGCCTACTCGCTGGTATCCAGCGATCTGGCGCGGCTGCGCTCGATCTTCGAGCTGATCACGCCGGGGCTGGTCTTCGCCGCCGATGGCACGGTCTTTGCGCGTGCGATTCAATCGGTCGTTCCGGCGGATGTCGAGGTTACGGTGGCGCGCCATCCGACGCCGGGCCGCCCGACGATTTTATTCGATGCGCTCCGCGCCACGCCAACCGGGCGAATCGACGCCGCGCATGATTCGATCGGGCCGGACACGATCGCCAAATTTCTCTTTACCTCGGGTTCGACCGGCGTGCCGAAATGCGTCATCAACACGCAACGCATGTGGTGCGCCAACCAGGTGATGCTGCGGCAGGCGATAGCCTATCTCGCCGACGAGCCGCCGGTGATTCTCGACTGGGCGCCATGGCATCACACCGCCGGCGGCAATCACGATGTCGGTCTGGCGCTGTTCAACGGCGGCACCTTCTATATCGACGACGGCAAGCCGATGCCCGGGGCAATCGAGGAGACCGTCCGCAATCTGCGCGAGATCGCGCCGACCTGGTATTTCAACGTGCCCAAGGGTTTTGAGGCGCTGCTGCCCTTTCTGCGCAGCGACGCGCGCTTGCGCGAGACATTTTTCAGCCGCGTGAAGATGCTGTGGTTTGCCGGCGCTGCGCTGGCGCAGCATGTATTCGAGGAAATACAGGACCTGGCGGTGCAGGCTTGCGGCGAGCGCATTCTGTTTTCGACCGGCTTCGGCTCGACCGAGACCGCGCCCTTCGCGCTGGCGCGCACCTGGCCGACCGCGGATGCGACGAATATGGGCTTGCCCGGCGCCGGCATGGAATTAAAGCTGGTGCCGAACGACGGCAAACTTGAAGCGCGGGTGCGTGGCCCCAACATCACGCCCGGCTATTGGCGGCAGCCGGACTACACGGCCGCTGCTTTCGACGATGAGGGATTCTACAAACTGGGCGACTGCTTCAAATTCGCCGACCCGGACGATCCGAAACAGGGTCTCCTGTTCGACGGCCGCATCGCCGAGAACTTCAAACTCGCCACCGGCACCTGGGTGCACGTCGGCCCGATGCGGGGGCAAATCGTCGACGCCTGCGCGCCTTATGTGCGCGACGTCGTCATTGCCGGCGAAGGCCGCGACGATGTCGCCGTGCTGGTGTTTCCCAATATCGACGCCTGCCGCGTGTTGTGCGCGGGACTGCGCGCCAACGCCGCTCCGGATATCGTACTCAATGATGCCGGCGTACATGCGCATTTCACCGCGCTGCTGGAAAAAATGGCGCGCGGCAGTACCGGCTCGTCGACCAAGGTCTGCCGCGCGCTGCTGATGACCGAGCCGCCATCGCTCGACAAGGCCGAAATGACCGACAAGGGCTCGATCAACCAGCGCGCCGTTCTTAAAAATCGCGCGGCGCTGGTCGACGAGATTTATGCCAGCGCGCCGTCGCCGCGCGTTATTAGGATCAGGGAGTAAGCTCGTGACCGCGGAAAGACAAAACGGCTTGGCTGCGACTTTCAGCGACGCCTGGTTGATCGACGGCGCCCGCACGCCCTTCGCCGATTACAACGGCGCACTCGCCGCGGTGTCGCCGATCGATCTCGGCATCAAGGCGGCGCGTGCGGCCTTTGAAAAATCCGGCGCGGACCCGGAAGACGTCGGCACCGTGATCGCCGGCAACATGGCGCAGGCAAGTTTCGACGCCTACATGTTGCCACGTCATATCGGCCTCTATTCCGGCGTACCGCAGTCGACGCCGGCGCATCTGGTGCAGCGTGTTTGCGGCACCGGCATCGAGGTGCTGGCGCAGGCCGCCGACACTATCTCGCTTGCGCGCGCCGAATTGGCGCTGTGCGTCGGCACCGAAAGCATGAGCCGCAACCCGGTTGCGTCTTATACGAGCCGCGGCGGCTTCCGCATGGGCCAGGTCGAGTTCAAGGATTTCCTTTGGGAGGCGCTGCTCGATCCGTCCTGCGGTATCGGTATGGGCGACACCGCCGAGAACCTGGCGCGGCAGTATCAGATCACGCGGCCGGAGGTCGACGCCTATGCGGCGCGCTCGTTTGCCCGCGCGGCCGAGGCGCAACAAAGCGGATTTCTTGCCGGCGAGATCGTGCCGGTTGCCACCGAGCAATTCGCCATCGACGGGCTGATCGATCGCGGCATCCGCATCAAGGACGGGATTACCGCCGACAGCCACATTCGCGTCTCGACCGAGGCGCAACTCGCCAAAATCAGGCCGGCCTTCGGCGGCGTGCAGACCGGCGGCAATTCATCGGCCATCGTCGATGGCGCGGCGGCGATATTGGTCGGCAGCGCAGATTACGCGCGCCGGCTCGGCAAGGTACCGCTGGCGCGCATCGTTGCCAGCGCCGCCGTCGGCGTGCGGCCGGACGTCATGGGCATCGGTCCTGTTCCGGCGATCAACGCCGTGCTGCAACGCGCCGGGCTGACGCTCGGCGACATCGGCTGCTTCGAGATCAACGAGGCCTTCGGCGCGCAGGTCGTGGCCTGTGCGCGCGAACTCGAACTTGACGAAGACAGACTGACCGTCAATGGCGGGGCGATTGCCATCGGCCACCCGCTGGGAGCCACCGGCATCCGCCTCACCTTGACCTTGGCGCGCGAACTGAAACGCGCGAACCTGCGCTACGGCATTGCCTCGGCCTGCATCGGCGGCGGCCAGGGCATAGCCATGCTGATTGAAAATCCGGTTTACAGCGCCTGATCGCGCCAAAGAAGGAGCCCAAAACGATGGAACTCAAGGGACAGGCGGCCATCGTTACCGGCGGCGCATCGGGCTTGGGTGCCGCGACCGCGCGCGCGCTGGCGGCCGCCGGCGCCAAAGTGACAGTGTTCGACATCAATGAAGCCGGCGCCGCGAGCGTCGCCAGGGATATCGGTGGGGTCGGCATTGGCTGCGATGTCGCCTCGGCCGACGGCGCCAAGGCGGGCATCGAAAAGGCCAAGGCGGCGCACGGCGCGGCGCGCATTCTGGTCAATTGCGCCGGCGTCGGCCCGGCCAAGCGCATTGTCGGCCGCGACGGCCCGCAGCCGCTGGAGGACTTCGAGCGCGTCATCCGTATCAATCTGATCGGCACCTTCAACATGATGCGGCTGGTCGCCGCCGACATGCAAACGGTCGAGCCCTTCGCCGACGGCGAACGCGGCGTGATCGTGTCGACCGCGTCGATCGCCGCCTTCGAGGGCCAGATCGGCCAGGCCGCCTACGCATCGTCCAAAGGCGGTGTCGCGGCGCTGACCATTCCGGCGGCGCGCGAACTCGCGCAATTCGGCATCCGTGTGCTGGCGATCGCGCCCGGCATTTTCGCCACGCCGATGCTGACCGCGCTGCCGCAGGAGACTCAAGATTCGCTTGGCGCTTCGGTGCCATTTCCTAAACGTCTGGGACGGCCGAGCGAATACGCCGCGCTGGTGCTGCATTGCATCCATAACGGCTATCTCAATGGCGAAGTGATCCGTCTCGATGGCGCACTGCGCATGGCGCCACGGTAGTCGCAAAATGGCGACGCACAGCAATACCCGCACGGTACGGATCGAATGGGGCGACTGCGACCCGGCCGGCATCATTTTCTTTCCGAATTATTTCCGTATTTTCGATCACTCGACGGCGATGCTGTTCGAGACCGTGCTCGGCATGACCAAATTCGAGATGTTCAAGAGACTGGAATTCACCGGCTGGCCGCTGGTACGCACACAAGCGAAATTCATCAAGCCGACGCGCTTCGGCGACGACGTCAGCGTGGTCAGCACAATAGTCTTCGGCCGGTCGAGTTTCGAGGTTGCGCACAGGCTCAGCCTTGACGGCGAGCTCTGTGCGGAATGTTCGGAAAAGCGGGTCTGGACTGTGCGCGACGCCGCCGGACGTTTGAAATCGCATCCGGTGCCGGACGCGGTGCTGGCGAAATTCACCGCCTGACCCCCAGCCTCAGTTGAAGCCGGCGGCGAGCTTCTTCAAGATTTCGATGAAGCGATCGCGATTCCGCAGACCGATGATCTTGTCGAGGTTGCGCTCGTGCCGACGCGCGCACCGCATCATGGTCGTCACGGTCTTCTTGCCGTCGCGGGTCACGTTCAGGCAGTAGGCGCGGCGGTCGTGGTTGAGCCGCTTGCGCTCGACCAGCCCACGCTGCACCAGGTCCTCGATCACCGGGGTCAGGCTCGATTTGTCGCGGCCGGCGGCCTGGCTCAATTCCGTCTGGCTGATGCCCGGATTGCGCGCGATGAGGGTCAGCGTTGCAAACCGGCCCGGACTTTCGCCAATCTCCTGCGACTGACGCGAGAAAGCCTGGAAGGCCGACTCCTGCGCCATGCGCAGATTGAAACCGACCCACGTCGCCAGTGGGCCGAAATTGATCGATTCGACGCTCGATACCCCGTTCTTGCCGCGCCGCACACGGCTGCCGCCTTTTCCGTTCTTTACGCTCACGTCGTCGCTCCCTGGCCCGCCGCCCACGGCGGTCAAGCTTATAGTTTGATATCAAACCATATACTTCCCTTTACAAGCGCGACAACATGCGGCTGAATAATAAAAAAGTTGGCTTTGTAACCAACGGCATCAACCGAGGGAGAAAACCGATGAAAATCCGTATCGCCGCCGCGCTTGCCTTTGCCGGCCTGCTTGGCGCAACCACCGCCGGCATTGCCCAGGACAAGACGTTCGAGCTCAAGTTGTCGCATTGGGTGCCGCCTTCCCACCCGCTGCAGAAGGCGCTTGAAGAATGGGGCGCTTCTGTCGAGAAGGATTCCGGCGGGACCATCAAGTCCAAAGTTTATCCGGCCCAGCAGCTCGGCAAGGCCTTCGACCATTACGACATGGCGCGCGACGGCATCGCCGACCTCACTTACATCAATCCCGGCTATCAACCCGGCCGCTTCCCGATTATCGGCGCCGGCGAACTGCCGTTCCTGATCGCCAACGGCAAGACCGGCTCGCAGGCGCTCGACGCCTGGTACCGCAAATACGCCGACAAGGAGATGAAGGACGTCAAGTTCTGCCTCGCCTTCGTGCACGATCCGGGCACGCTCCACTCCAAGGCCAAGAAGATCGTGGTGCCGGCTGACATTAAGGGCATGAAGATCCGTCCCGCGCACGCCACCATGGCGACCTTCGTCACGCAGCTAGGCGGCACCAATGTGCAGTCGAGCGCGCCGGAAGTACGCGACATTCTTGAGAAGGGCGTCGCCGACGCGGTGACTTTCCCATGGGGCTCGATCCCGCTGTTCGGCATCGACAAGGTGACCAAGTATCACATGGAAGTGCCGCTCTACGTCACCACTTTCGCCTTCGTCTTCAACAAGGACAAATACGCCCAGATGTCGGCGGCGCAAAAGAAAGTGATCGACAATCACTGCACCAACGATTGGGCGCTGAAGGTGGCGTCGAACTGGGCCGACTTCGAACACGCCGGCATCGGCAAGCTCAAGGCCGATCCGGCCCATGAGGTCTACACCATCACACCGGCGCAACTGACGGAATGGAAGACCGCGGCGCAGCCGCTGGAAAAGACCTGGGCCGACAACGTCAAGAAGTCCGGCGGCGACGGCGACGCCATCATGAAAGAACTCAAGGCCGAACTGGCAAAGTTCAAGGCAGCCTATTAATGAATTGAACGGCGGCGGAGCCATCCGCCGCCGCTTTCTTCATCTGCGCGCCTGACGGCGCAATCACCCTGTTGCTCGTGCTTAATCAAGGCGTGCCATGTCCGGCAATCTAATGGACCGCTTCATCGATTCGATCGAGTGGATCGCCGCTTTGTTCATCGGCATCGTCGCCGCCGACGTATTCATCACGGTGATGCTGCGATACTTCTTCAACATCGCCATCCCCGACGCCTATGATTTCGGCCAGCAATTGCTCGGCATTCTGATCTTCTGGGGCATCGCCGCGACCTCATATCGCGGCACCCACATTACCGTCGATCTGATCTGGGCCAATGTCGGACCGCGCTGGCAGCGCGCCATCGACGTATTTGCCACCCTGGTTCTTTTGTTCGTGGTGTCGGTGCAGACCTATACCCTGTTCGACAAGGTCATCAGCACGCGCGACGCCAATCTTCAGACATTCGATCTGCGGCTGCCGGTCTGGCCGTTCTTTCTAATCGCATGGATCGGCGACGCCGCCGCGGTGCTGCTGATCGCCGTGCGCACCTATCGGCTGATCTTCCGTCCGGATTTGATCGCGGCCAATCAAAATATCATCAAGACGGTCGAGTGAGTAACCTCTTATGAGTACCGACGCCGTCGCAATTACCGGGTTCGTTGTGCTGTTCGCGCTGATGCTGCTGCGCGTGCCGATCGGCATGGCGATGGGCCTGGTTGGCGTCGGCGGCTTCGCCTATCTGTCCGGCAGCGGGCCGGCGCTCAAGATCGTCGGCCACACCACCATGCGGACGGTGACCGATTTCAATTTCGCGGTCATTCCGTTGTTCCTGCTGATGGGCTCGTTCGCCACCACGTCCGGCATGAGCCGTGAACTATTCCGCGCCGCCAACGGCTTTGTCGGCCATCTGCGCGGCGGTCTGGGCATCGCCACCATCGCGGCCTGCGGCGGATTCGCCGCCATCTGTGGCTCGTCGGTCGCCACCGCTGCGACGTTCTCACGGGTCGCCTATCCGGAGATGCGCCGCTACGGCTATCCGCAAAGCTTCGCCACCGGCGTGATCGCCGCCGGCGGCACGCTCGGCATCATGATCCCGCCGTCTACCGTCTTCGCCGTCTATGGCCTGATCACCGAACAGGATGTCGGCAAGCTGTTTGTCGCCGGCATCGTGCCGGGCATTCTCGCCGTGCTGATGTATATGGCAACCATTACCATCATCGGCGCGGTGCGGCCGGGCTTTCTTCCCGCCGGCGTGCGCAGCTCCTGGAGAGAGCGGATTGAAGGCCTGCGCGATGTCTGGGCGACGATCCTGCTGTTCGCGTTCGTCATCGGCGGCATATATGGCGGCATGTTCACCGCCACCGAGGCGGCTGGCATGGGCGCCGGCGGCGCTTTCCTGATCGGCATCGCGCGCGGCCGGCTGTCGCGCGCCGATATCCTGCGCTCGCTGCTGGAAGCGACCCGCACCACCGCCGCCGTGTTCACCGTGTTGATCGGGGCGCTGCTGTTCGGCTATTTCCTGACGATCACGCAGACGCCGCAAAAGGTGTCCGAATTCCTGGGCTCACTCGGGCTTGGCGCGTACGGCATCCTCGGCATTATCATGCTGATGTATCTGGTGCTCGGTTGTCTCATGGATGCACTGGCGATGATCATCCTGACCATCCCGATCATCTTCCCAGTCATCATCGCGCTCGGCTTCAATCCTATCTGGTTCGGCGTCGTCATCGTAATGACTGTCGAACTCGGTCTCATCCACCCGCCGGTCGGGATGAACATCTTCGTCATCAAGAGCGTCGTCGAGGACGTCAAGATATCGACCATCTTTTACGGCGTGATGCCGTTCATCATCACCGATCTGCTTCGGCTCGCCATCCTGATCGCCTTTCCGATATTGGCTCTCTGGCTGCCCTCGCATATGTGAGCTTCTCGTGCCGACCCATTTTTTCTTTACTTGTCACGGCAGATAGGATTCCCGCGTGTACACAGCAGGTACGGCTTTTCTCGAAGCGCTCAAGGAGGCCGGCGTCTCCTATATTTTCGCCAATCTCGGCAGCGACCATCCGGCCATTGTCGAGTCGGTCGCCGAGGGCAAGGCGAGCGCGCGCGGCTTCCCGGCGATGCTGACCTGCCCGAACGAGATGGTGGCGCTCTCCGCCGCGCATGGTTACGCCCAGGTCACCGGGCAAGCGCAGGCCGTCATCGTGCACGTCGAATGCGGCACCCAGGCGCTCGGCGGCGCCGTGCATAACGCATTGCGCGGCCGCGTGCCGGTTTTGATTTTCGCCGGCGCAACGCCCTATACGCAGGAAGGCGAACTAAAGGGGTCGCGCAACGAATGGATCCAGTGGATCCAGGATATTGCCGACCAGCGCGGTATCGTCCGCAACTATGTGAAGTTCGATTATGAATTCCGCACCGGCCGCAATATCAAGCAGGTGACGCACCGCGCCATGCAACTGGCCAAGAGCGAGCCGAAAGGTCCGGTCTATCTGGTCGGCGCGCGCGAAGTGATGGAAGAAGACGCCACCCAAGTCGCGATCGACATGGCCGAATGGCCGGCGATTGCGCCGCTGCCGCTGCGGGCCAACGATGCCACCGAACTGGCGCAGGCGCTCGTCCACGCCAAGCGCCCGCTGGTGGTGACCAGCGCGGTCGGCCGCAATCCGGCTGCCGTTCCCGAACTGATCAAGCTATGTCATCGCCTCGGCATCGCCGTGCTCGAGCAATCGCCGGTCAATATGAACTACCCGGCCGATGACGCGCTCTATATGGGTAACCGCTGGAGCGAGCCGTATCAGGAACCGGTGCTGGCGGAAGCCGATGTTATCCTCGTGCTCGATTCAGATACGCCCTGGGTGCCGTCGGTCAGCAAGCCGTCGCCGGGCGCCAAAATATTTCATATCGACGTCGACCCGCTCAAGCAGGACATTCCACTCTGGTACTTCAAGGCGCAGCGTGTGTTCCAGGCCGATTGCGCCACAGCGCTGGCGCAAGTGAACGGCGCGCTCGACGGCATGACCATCGATGCCGCCAAAGTGAGCGAGCGCAAGGCGCATTACGGCAAGATGCATCTGGCGCTCGCCGCGCAGTGGCTCAAACGCGAACAGCCGAATGGCGTCATGATCACGCCGGAATATTTCACCGCCTGTCTTCGCAAGCACATCGACGACAACACCATCATTCTGTCGGAGACGATCACCAACTACCCAACCATCGCCAATCATCTGCGGCCATCGCGGCCCGGATCTTATTTCCTCAGCGGCGGCTCGTCGCTGGGCTGGCATGGCGGCGCCGCTATCGGCGCCAAGCTGGCGCACCCGGACAAGACTGTCATCGCGCTGTCCGGCGATGGCTCCTACATGTTCTCGGTGCCGTCTTCGGTGCACTGGATGGCGCGCAAATACGAAACGCCGTTCCTGCAGGTGATCTACAACAATGGCGGCTGGCGTTCGCCGAAGATGTCGACTTTGGCGGTGCATCCCGACGGCTATGCCAGCCGGGCCAATGCGATCGGCGTCGAATTCGACCCGGCGCCCGATCACGCCGCGATCGCCGCCGCCGCCGGCGGCGCCTTCGCCCGAAAGCTGGAACGGCCGGACGAAGTCGAAGCGGCCATCGCTGAGGCGCTACGAGTTGTGCGCGAGGAGAAGCGCTGCGCGGTACTCGATGTGCGAGTACCGCATCTTTAGGGCCCGACATGAGACTTTGCGCCGCAGTCCGGCGGCGAGAGGACAACGGTAGAGTGAATGAAATTTTGGGGAGGATGACATGAACGTATCGCTTCTGATCAACGGCGCCGATGTCGCCGCGATCGACAACAAGACATTCGACCGTCTCGACCCGTTCACCGGCAGCGTCGCGAGTACGTCGCCGGCCGGCAAGGTTGCCGACGTCAACGCCGCCTGCGCCGCCGCGGCCGCCGCGTTTCCCGCCTGGTCGGAAACCGGCCCGAACGAACGCCGCAAGCTGCTGCTGAAGGCGGCTGACCTGCTGGAAGCCAAGACGCCCGAGTTCATCAAGCTGACCATGGAAGAGACCGGCGCGACCGGGCCGTGGTCCGGCTTCAATGTCATGTTCGGCGCCAAGATTTTGCGCGAAGCGGCCTGCATGACCACCATGATTCATGGCGAGGTTATTCCATCCGACAAGCCGGGCTGCTTTTCGATGGCGATCCGCCAGCCGGCCGGCGTCTGCGTCGGCATGGCGCCGTGGAACGCGCCGGTCATTCTCGGCGTGCGCTCGGTGGCGATGGCTTTGGCCTGCGGCAACACCGTGGTGATGAAAGCGTCGGAGACCTGCCCCGCCACCCATATGCTGATCGGCAAGGTGTTGCAGGAAGCCGGCATTCCGAAAGGCGCCATCAATGTCGTCACCCATTCGCGCGAGGACGCGCCGCAGGTGGTCGAGGCGCTGATCGCGCATCCGGCGGTACGCCGAATCAACTTCACCGGCTCGAGCCATGTCGGCCGCATCGTTGCGCAGATAGCGGCGAAATATCTCAAGCCCGTGCTGCTCGAACTCGGCGGCAAGGCGCCGCTGCTGGTGCTCGACGACGCCAATATCGACGACGCGGTGAACGGCGCGGCCTTCGGCGCCTTCATGCACATGGGCCAGATCTGCATGTCGACCGAGCGCATCGTCGTCGACAACAAGATCGCCGACGCCTTCGTCGGCAAGCTCGCCGCCAAGGCGAACGGCCTGCCTTTCGGCGATCCGCGCGGCAAGGTCGTGCTCGGCTCGCTGGTGAGCGAACATGCGGCCAACCGCATGCAGGAGCTGCTCGATGACGCCGTCAGCAAGGGCGCCAAGCTGGTCGCCGGCGGCAAGCGCAACGGCACCGCCTGGTCGGCGACCTTGCTCGACCACGTCAACCCGCAGATGAAAATCTACCGCGAGGAATCGTTCGGCCCGGTCAAGAGCATCATCCGCGTCGACGGCGACGACGAGGCGGTCAGCATCGCCAACGACACCGAGTATGGGTTGTCCTCGGCGGTGTTCAGCCAGAACATCCAGCGCGCCATGGCGGTTGCCAAGCGCATTCAGTCCGGAATTTGCCACATCAACGGCCCGACGGTGAACGACGAGCCACAAATGCCGTTCGGTGGCACCAAGGATTCCGGCTATGGCCGTTTCGGCGGCGTCGGCGCGATCGCCGAATTCACCGAACTGCGCTGGGTCACCATCGAAAGCCACCAGCACTACCCGTTCTGAGCGAAAGACTATTGCGCCGCCCTTACCGGCGCTCGCCCACACGCAGATCAGGCTCGCCGCGCCCGCATGGCACGGCGAGCCTTTGCTTGTAAGCCTTACTCGCGTCGAGTAGAACACGCCGGAAAATCAATATCCGACGCTTGAACAGCGCGGGTTTATGGTCCGGGGACGAAACACATGGCCGCAGCAACGACACCTGGACCCCGGCCGGCAATCGCCGCCGAGGCCTTCCTGCGTGCGCTCGCCGATCACGGCACCGATTATCTCTTCGCCAATCCCGGCACCGACTTTCCGCCCGTCGTAGAAGCCTTCAGCCGCGCCAAGAAGACCAACGCCAAGGTGCCGATGCCGGTTCTGGTGCCGCACGAGAATCTGGCGGTCGCCATGGCGCATGGCGCCTATCTGATGAATGGCCGGCCGCAGGCCGTGATGGTGCACGTCAATGTCGGCACCGCCAACACCATCAACAATCTCACCAACCTGTCGCGCGACCGCGTGCCGCTCATTCTCGCTGCCGGCCGCACGCCGATCACCGAGAAGGGCTCGTTCGGTTCGCGCTCGCGGCCGATCCACTGGGCGCAGGAAATGTTCGACCAGGCCGGCATGGTGCGCGAACTGGTGAAGTGGGATTACGAACTGCGAACACCGGGCCAGGTTGGTGATGTCGTCGCGCGCTCGGTCGAAGTCGCGATGGCGCATCCGCGCGGGCCGATCTATCTGGTGCTGCCGCGCGAGCCTTTGTCGGCGCCGGTGACGGAGCCGATCGCGCCGATCAAGCCGCGCACGGCGGCGCCGCGCGCACATCCCGATCCCAAGACCATCGCCACTTTGGCCGAATGGATCGCCGCCGCCGAACGGCCGCTGATCATTACCTCCGTCCTGCCGGCGGACGCGGTACGGACGCTGGGCGCCCTGGCGGAGAAGTGCGCTATTCCCGTCATTACGCATAACCCGCGCAGCGTCTGCCTGCCGTCGAGCCATCCGATGCATTTCGGCTATGAGCCGGGCGCGTTACTGGCCGATGCCGATCTGGTGATCTCGCTTGAATCCGACGTGCCGTGGATTCCGCATCTGCAGCATCCGCCGGCAGGCGCCCGCATCGTCCATATGGGCGAGGATCCATTCTTCGTGCGCTACCCGATGCGCTCGTTTCCGAGCGATCTCGCCGTGCAGGCAGGCGTGACCAATTCGCTCGAGGCCCTGCTCGAAGCCGTCGGACCACGCCTGCAAATGGCCGAGGCGCGCATCTCGGCGCGCCGCACGCGGCTGGCCGAGCGCATGCGTACGCGCCGCGCACAACTAGCCAAGGATTCGGTTGCCGGCGAACGCATTTCCCCAGCCTATCTGTCGCGCGCCATTGGCGAAGCTGTCGGCGAGGACGCCGTCATCTTCAACGAATACCCGCTGCGCGCCGACCATTGTCCGCGCGAAAAGCCCGGCACGCTTTACGCGCTTGGGCCGGCCGGCGGACTGGGCTGGGGCCTGGGGGCCGCGCTGGGTGCCAAACTCGCCGCGCCCGATAAATTGATCGTCGCCACCCTCGGCGATGGCGCCTACATGTTCTCCAACCCGACGGTCGGCCACTGGGTGTCGCATAAGCACAACCTGCCGATCCTCACCATCATCTTCAACAACAGCCGCTATGGCGCAGTGCGCAATTCGACGCTGTCAATGTTCAAGGACGGCGTTTCCGGCGAGACCGACGGCCGCGAACTCGCGGACCTCGATCCGGCGCCACCTTATGACGAGATGGCGAAGGCACAGGGCGCACACGCCGAGCGCGTGGAAAAGCCGGCCGATCTGCCCGGCGCGCTGGCCCGCGCCCGCGATGCTGTCATGAACGACAAGCGCCAGGCGCTGCTCAACGTCATTACGCCCTATTAAACGCTAGCCGGGTCGCATTCAGCACGATAACAAGACACGAAATTCAGTCACGGAGAGTTCCATGCGCATCGACGCCTATACTCATTTCATGCCGAGCCGGATGTTCCAGTTGCTGGTCGACAGCGGCTATCCGGACATCGGCAAGCGCATGCGCGAAGTGCCCTGCATTCACGATCTCGATGCGCGCCGCAAAGTGATCGATACATTTCCCGACTACGCGCAGATTATTTCCTACGCCATGCCGCCGCTGGAAGTCTTTGCCAAAAGCGACGGCGCCAAGGTCGAGGAGTATGCCCGGCTGATCAACGACGAATTGGCCGAGATTTGCGCCAAGGACAGCGACCATTTCCCCGGCTGGGTGGCGCAGGGCGCGCTCGGCGCCGCCGATGCCGGCGTCGCGGAAGCCACCCGCGCGATCAAGAACGGCGCGCTCGGCGTACAGATTTATACCAATGTCGCAGGCCAGCCACTCGACGATCCGAAGTTCGAGCCGTTCTTCGCCGCGATGGAAAAACTCAACAAGCCGATCTGGCTTCATCCGGCGCGCAATGCTGGCGTTGCCGACTATGCCAGCGAGAAGACGTCAAAGTTCGAAATCTGGTGGGCTTTCGGCTGGTCCTATGAGACCGCCGCGGCGATGGCGCGGTTGGTGTTCTCGCGGCTGATGGACAAATACCCGAACATCAAGATCATCACGCACCATTTCGGCGGCATCGTGCCGATGCTGGAAGGCCGCATCGGCCCCGGCTGGGACCAGCTCGGCTCGCGCACCTCGGGCGAAGACCTCACGGTGCTGTTGAAGCAGCTCAAGAAGCGCCCGCTCGATTACTTCAAGCATTCGTTCTACACCGACACCGCAACGTTCTCGTCGGAAGCCGGCATGACGATGGGCCTTTCCTTCTACGACCACGACAAGATCGTGTTCGCCTCGGACTGCCCGTTCGATCCCGAAAAGGGCACGATGTATACGCGCGACGCCATCCGTTTCCTGGAAGCCGCCAATATCTCCAAGGCCGAGAGAGAAGCGATCGCGCACGGCAACCTCGAGCGCATCACCGGTACGAAGCTCGTCAAGTAAGAAGAGATAATGCCAGACCGCCTACCTGTTGTTATCGCCGGCGCAGGTCCGACCGGCCTGATGTGCGCGCTCGCCTTGCGCAAGCAAGGCATCCCTGTCGTTCTGTTTGAAGCGGAGCCGGCGCTGACGCATGACCTGCGCGCCGGCTCGTTTCATCCGCCGACCCTGGAGATGATGGCGCCCTACGGCATCACCGCGAAGATGCACGAGACCGGCCTGAAGGTGCAGCGTTGGCAGATCCGCAACCGGCCCGGCGATCTGGTTGCCGAATTCAATCTCGATCTGCTCAAGGACGTGACGCCCTACCCGTACCGTCTGCATCTCGAACAGCACCGGCTGACGCCGATCCAGCTCGATATCCTGCGCCGCGACCCGGATGTGGAAATCAACTTCGGCCACTCGCTCAAAAGCTTCACGCAGGATGCCGATGGCGTCACGGTGACCTTCGGCACTGGCGCCACGGACCGCACAGTCAAGGGATCATGGCTGATTGGCGCCGACGGCGGCCGCAGCGCGGTGCGCAAGGGTCTCGACGTCGAATTCGAGGGTTTCACCTGGCCGGAGCTGTTCGTGGTGGTGAGCACGCCCTACGATTTCGCGCAGCACGGCTTCGCGCTCAACTGCTATATCGCCGACCCGATCGAATGGGGCGCGCTGTTCAAGGTGCCGGACGATGGCGCGCCCGGTCTGTGGCGGCTGGCCTATCCGGTCAATCCGGACGAAGGCGAAGAGACGTTGCTGGCGCCGGAGCGGATAGAGGATACGTTGCAACGGCTGGTGCCAACCGGCAAGCCTTACGACATTCGCTACAAGAGCACCTACCGCGTCCACCAACGCGTCGCGTCGTCGTTCCGGTCGGGCCGCGTTCTGCTGGCCGGCGATGCCGCCCATCTCAATAATCCGCTCGGTGGCTTCGGCCTCAACAGCGGCATTCATGACGCCATCCATCTTTGTGACAAGCTCAGCCGTCATTGGCACGGCGAGGGCGAGGCCCTGCTCGACCTTTATGCGCGGCAGCGGCGCGCCGCCACGATCGAGCAGGTGCAGGCCATGTCGATCCGCAACAAGCAGACAATGGAAGAACGCGACCCCGCCGTGCAGCGGGCGCGGCTCGAGGAATTGATGGCGATTGCCGCCGATCCGGTCCGGGCGCGCGAGCACCTGCTCAATACGTCGATGATTTCGGGGCTCAAGCGGGCGAACGAGGTGGCGTGACCTTTCCTGCCCGGGTCTGCTAACCTCCGCTTATGTCCCTGATCCATCCCATCGGCGTCGACGAACCGGAGCTCTCGCCCGAAAGCGGCGGGCCGACGCCGACCCATGATGGCAACGGCAAGCTGTCGCCGATGCTCGAGCAATATATCGAGATCAAGACCGCCAATCCCGGCTCGCTGCTGTTCTACCGGATGGGCGATTTCTACGAGTTGTTCTTCGAGGACGCCGAGGTGGCGAGCCGCGCGCTCGGCATCGTCTTGACCAAGCGCGGCAAGCATCAGGGCCAGGACATCCCGATGTGCGGCGTGCCGGTGGTGCGCTCGGACGAATATCTGCACCGGCTGATCGCGCTCGGCCACCGCGTCGCGGTCTGCGAACAGCTCGAGGACCCGGCCGAAGCAAAAAAGCGCGGCTCCAAGAGCGTGGTGCGGCGCGACGTTGTCCGTCTTGTGACGCCCGGCACGCTGACCGAAGACACTTTGCTCGACGCCCGGCGCAACAACTATCTCCTCGCTATCGCGCGAGCACGGCTGTCGTCGGTCGATAGCGAGGCACGTTTCGGCCTCGCCTGGATCGACATCTCCACCGGCGAATTTCGGATCACCGAATGCGACCGGTTGATGCTCTCGGCCGAGATCGCACGCCTCGAACCAAGTGAAATTCTCGTTTCGGACGCGCTCTATGCCGATGCCGAACTGGTGCCGACCTGGCGCGAATTGCCGGCGGTGACGCCATTGACCCGCGACGTGTTCGACGGCGCCACCGCCGAGCGGCGGCTGACGTCGTTTTTCGCGGTAGCCACCAGTGAGGCTTTCGGTGCTTTGTCGCGGCTGGAAATTACCGCCGCCGCGGCTTGCGTCACTTACGTCGAACGCACGCAGATCGGCCAGCGCCCGCCGCTGTCGCCGCCTTTGCGCGAAGCGGCGTCGGCGACAATGGCGATCGACCAGGCAACGCGCGGCAATCTCGAATTGATGCGTACATTGTCAGGCGAACGGCGCGGCTCGCTCCTCGACTGCGTCGACCGCACGGTGACCTCGGCAGGCTCGCGCCTGCTGGCGCAGCGGCTGGCGGCGCCGCTGACCGACGTGAAAGCCATCGGCCAGCGGCTCGACGCGGTCGCCTGCTTCGTCGATGATGTCACGACGCGCGCTGATACGCGCTCGCGGCTCGCCGCGGCACCCGATCTGGCGCGGGCGCTGTCGCGCATTGCCCTGCAGCGCGGCGGCCCACGCGACCTTGCCGCCATTCGTGATGGCGTGCGCGCGGCAAGCGATATCGCCAAAATGCTGGACGTGGCGCTCGGCGCATTGAAGGATATTCCGGCGGAGATCGCCGAAGCATCAAGACTGTGCCGCAGGCCGGATACGACGCCCGCCACCGAGTTGGCGCGGGCGCTGGCCGATGAACTGCCGCTGATCAAGCGTGACGGCGGCTTTGTCCGCGAAGGCTATGACGCGACGCTCGACGAGACCCGCGCCCTGCGCGACGAGTCACGCCGCGTCGTCGCCGCCTTGCAGGCGCGCTACGCCGACGAAACCGGCATCAAAGGCCTGAAGATCCGGCACAACAACGTACTCGGCTATTTCGTCGAAGTGACCGCGCAACACGCCGACAAGCTCACCGCGCCGCCCTTGAACGCCACCTTCATTCATCGCCAGTCATTGGCCGGCCAGGTGCGCTTCACCTCGACCGAACTCGGCGAACTTGAAGCGAAGATCGCCAGCGCCGCCGACCGCTCGCTCGGGCTTGAGCTGGAGATATTCGAGAGACTTTCAGGCGCGGTGATCGCGCAAGGTGCGGCGATCAAGCAATGCGCCGGGGCGCTGGCGCGGCTCGATGCCGCCGCCGCGCTCGGTGCGCTCGCCGCCGAGCGCAATTACGCGCGGCCGCTGATCGATGAATCGCTTGCCTTTGCAATCGAAGGCGGACGTCATCCCGTTGTCGAGCAGGCGCTGGCGCGCGACGGCACGCCTTTCGTGGCGAACGACAGCGACCTGTCGCCGCCGCCGGAAATGGAGGCCGGCCGCATCTGGTTGATCACCGGTCCGAACATGGCCGGCAAATCGACCTTCCTGCGGCAGAACGCCTTGATCGCCATCATGGCGCAAATGGGCTCATTCGTGCCGGCGAAGTCCGCGCATATAGGCGTTGTCGACCGGCTGTTCTCGCGCGTCGGCGCGGCCGACGATCTGGCGCGCGGCCGCTCGACCTTCATGGTCGAGATGGTCGAGACCGCCGCCATTCTCAATCAGGCGGGTGCGCGCTCGCTGGTCATTCTTGACGAAATCGGCCGCGGCACCGCGACCTTCGATGGCCTGTCGATTGCCTGGGCGACCGTCGAGCATCTGCACGACGTCAACAAATGCCGATCGCTGTTCGCCACACATTTCCACGAACTGACCGCGCTGTCGGCGCGGCTCAATCGCCTGCACAATGTCACCGTCAAGGTGAAGGAGTGGAAGGGCGACGTCGTGTTTTTGCACGAAGTCGCGCCGGGCGCCGCCGACCGCTCCTACGGCATTCAAGTCGCCAAGCTCGCCGGATTGCCGTCGAGCGTAATCGAGCGCGCGAGGCTGGTGCTGGCGAAGCTGGAGCAGGAAGACCGCGCCGCGCCCAAAGGCTTCGAAGACCTGCCGCTCTTCGCAACGCCGTACAAGGCGCCGGCGGTGCAGGAGGTCGCGCATGAATTGCTGGTGGCCGCGGTCGCCGCGCTCAATCCTGACGAGATGTCGCCGCGCGAGGCGATGGAAGCGATCTATGCGCTCAAGGCCAAATTGGGCGAGAGCGGGAAAACGTAGCGCTACGCTTGTTGCGCGCCGGGCGTCCGCTGCCTCTTCCACAGCCACAGCGCGCCGTTCCATGAAATGCCGATGGCAAGCCCCACCCCGTAGGACCACCAGACGCCGATGGGTTCGGCGAGATGATGCACGGCGTACAGGCTGAGAAACAGCCCGACCAACGGCGCCTGCACATGCGCGGCAACGCTCGCCGCCGCTGGCCCGCCAAGGCGCGTATGCAAGATGATGAAGAACGAACTCATCGCTACCGGGAAGAACGCGAAAACGCCGGAGAAATACGAGCCGATCGATGTGCTCAAGCCGGTGACGATGAGAACGCATAGCGTCACCACGGCCATGCGCCAGACGACGTCGCGCCCGGTCAGATCGACATGCGGCTTGATCTTGCCGTCGCCGAGAAAGCGCCGCGCGGCCAGAATAGTGATGGAAAAGACGACGATGTCGAACAGCAGCGCCGTGTTCGCGGTCCTGCCAATCAGCCGCGAGCCGAGCGCGCCGGCAAACCAAACGGCCATGGCGCCGCACAGGCTCACCAGCAAGCCATGCCGCTGCGCCAGCGCCGCGTAGGTCAGCGCGTAAACGGCGCAGACGGCGTCGACCACCATGCTGCCGATCATGCTCTGCGCGATGAAGGCCGGCGTATGCTCCATCGCCAGGATGATGAGCGCCGCGCCGCCGGCGGTCGGCAAGGAGGCGATCAGCGCGCCGATGAAGGGTCCGCTGCGCTCGACCAGCACCGATGCCGCGACCGTAATGCTCACGGTAATTGCAATCTTCAACGCAAGCGAAGACCAGAACACCGGATCGGAAAGCAGCGCGCTCATGGAGCGGCCAGCCGGCGGCGCGCGAAGAACACCAACAAATTACAGCCGACCGAAACGGCGAGCGTCAGGCTCAAGGCGATGGCTGCGCCGAGCGGATCGGCGGCGAGATTAAGGGTGATGCAGGCGATGCCGAAGCCGCCAAGCCCGATGACCGCGTTCGCCATTACTGCCGCCGTCGCCGGGCCGCCGACGCGGCGGTGCAGGATCAGAATAATGCTGGTCAACACGATCGGGAACACGGCCAGATTGCCGCTCGCTGTCGGGCCGATGTGATAGCTCAGCGTCACGACAATGCCGACCAGCAGCGCCACCATGGCGGCGCGCATGAGCAGATCGTGCCAGCGCGCCTTCACCTGCGGCGAGCGGACATGACGCAGCGTGGCCGACAGTCCCAGCGACACCGCCAGTACCGCGACATTGAAGACGATAGCGGCCGGCAAGGTCCAGGGCACGAAACTGGTCAGCCAGTTCAGCACGATCCAGATGGCAAAGGCCCCGGACAGGCTGACCGCCAGCGAACGCTTCTGTGCCAAGAGCGCATAAGTGAGCGCAAACACAATATTGATGCCGTTCGTCACCAGGCTGCCGAGCGCGCTGACGCCGACGAAATGTGCGCCATGATCGAGCGCCAGAAAAATGTAAACCGGACCGGCGCTGATCGGCAGCGTCGCCACGAGTCCGCCGACCAGCGGACCGGCCCGCTCGGCGGTAATCGTCGCCGCCAGCAGGAAAGCGGCGGTGACCGCCATGCGCACGATCAGCGTCAGAATGAAATAGTGGTCGGGCGACATTTGGCTTTTCTTATTCCTTCCCTATTCGGGGAGGGATCAAGAAGCCGGCGTCAACACGACGCGGCCGATGACCTTGCCGGCGCGCAGATCGTTGAGCGCATCGTTGACCTCGTCGAGCGGCCGCTCGCGCAACGGCACTGGCGGCACGCCGGTGCGGCTGACGAGGTCAAGCAATTCCTTCAACTCCGGCAGCGAGCCGACATAGGAGCCCTGAATGGTCATCGCCCGCATCGGAAAGAACGGAGTCGATACGGTGACGTCGCCGCCGAACAGGCCGACGATGATGATCCTGCCGCCCTTCACTACCAGCGAGTCGATGGCGAGCTTCACGGTATCCGACGAGCCGACGAAGTCGACCACCGACCAGGCGCCGCCATTGGTCGCCGCCTGAATCTGCTTCGCCGCGTCGGCCGCGCGGCCGTCGATCGCGGCAATCGCGCCGGCCTTCAGCGCTGCCACGCGCTTGGCGGGGTCTATGTCGACCATGACGACGCTCTTGCCGCCCATGGCGCGATGCAGCGCGATTGCCATCAGGCCGAGCCCACCGGCGCCCATGATGACGACCGGTTCGTCCTTGATCGCCGGTCCGACTTTTTTCAGCGCGCTGAACGCGGTGATGCCTGAGCATGCCAATGGCGCCGCCTGCACCGGCGTCAACGTGCCGATGTCGAACAGGTGGCGCGGATGCGGCACCATGACGTGGCTGGCATAGCCACCATCGGTGAAGACACCGAGATTGCGCGGCGTCTTGCACAGGTTCTCCTCGCCGCGCTTGCACACCATGCATTCGCCGCAGCCGATCCAGGGATTGGCGAGCCGCACGTCGCCGATCCTGACGCCCTTCGCATCCGGGCCAACCGCGACGACTTCGCCGACATTTTCGTGACCCATGGTCAGCGGCAGCTTGATGCCGCGCTCGAGCAACTGGAGACGCTTGCCGCCGCCCAATTCATAGTAGCCATCCCATATGTGCAGATCGCTGTGGCAAACGCCGGCGGCCATGACCTTGAGCAAGACTTCGGTGCCGGCCGGCTGCGGGGTGGGCTTTTCGTTGAGCTGCAGCGGCTCGCCACAACGGCAGACTTGAAACATACGCATAGCGCGAAGGCCTCCCCCGGACTGTATGTGCTTGAATCGACCATAACGCGCCGCCCGGCCTGCCACCACTGCTGCCCGGCGGGAACTGCCATGCCGCGTTTTCAGGCACTTTTCCGCACTGCACACGCCCGGATGGCTTTGGCCAATCGAAAACCCAAGCTGAAGCCTTGGGACCTGTCGCATCGCAGGTGACTTAACGCCCCGCCTCCGCTATCCCGATGGCCCCATGGCCTCTCTCGTCATCGACCGCGATTCGCCCAAAGCCACTGGCGCCCCCGCCAGGGCGCCAGCCGAGCTGATCGACAGCCGTGCCATCGTCGCCGACCTCGAAAAGCTCGCCAAGAGCAAGACCGGCAACGACGTCGAATTGCGCTCGGCGCTGGCGCAGCGGCTCAAGACGGCGCTGATCGAGGGCCGCGCCAAGGCCGAAAAACTTCTGCTCACGGATCGCCATGGCCGTCGCTGCGCCGAGCGGCTGTGCCAGATGGAAGACGAGATTATCCGTATCCTGTTCGAGTTCGTGCGAAAGCATCTCTATCCGTCAGAGAACCCGTCCGAGACCGAGCATATGGCGGTGGTCGCCACCGGCGGCTATGGCCGCGGACTGCAGGCGCCGGGATCCGACATCGATCTGTTGTTCCTGCTGCCTTACAAACAGACCGCCTGGGGCGAGTCGGTCGCCGAGGCGATCCTCTATGCGCTGTGGGACACCGGACTGAAGGTCGGCCACGCGACGCGCTCGGTCGACGAATGCATCCGCCAGGCGAAGGCGGACATGACGATCCGCACCGCCATTCTCGAAGCGCGCTTTCTGCTCGGCGACAAGAAACTGTTCGATGAACTGGTGACGCGCTTCGACCAGGACGTGGTGCGCGGTACTGGTAATGAATTCGTCGCCGCCAAGCTCGGCGAACGCGAGGACCGTCACCGTCGCGGCGGTCAGTCGCGCTATCTGGTCGAGCCGAACGTCAAGGACGGCAAAGGGGGCTTACGCGACCTGCACACATTGTTCTGGATCGCAAAGTATGTCTATCGGGTGCGCGAGCCGGACGAATTGATCAAACGCGGCGTTTTCGACAAGCATGAATATGAACTGTTCCGCCGCTGCGAGGACTTCCTCTGGTCGGTGCGCTGTCATCTGCATTTCGTCACCGGCCGCGCGGAGGAACGCCTGTCCTTCGACATCCAGCGCGAAATCGCGGTGCGCCTCGGCTACACCGAACATCCCGGCCAGCAGGATGTCGAGCGCTTCATGAAGCACTACTTCCTCAACGCCAAGGACGTCGGCGATTTGACCGCCATCGTCTGCGCCGAGCTGGAAGAGAGCGAAGCCAAGTCCGTGCCGGTGCTGTCGCGCGTGATGGCCAAGCTGCGTCCGGTCAAACGCAAGGCGATCGCCGGCACCGAGGACTTCATCGCCGAAAACAACCGTATCCGCATCGTCAATGGCAGCGTGTTCCGGCGCGATCCGGTCAACCTGATCCGCATTTTCGATCTGGCGCAGAAACACAATTTCGCCCTGCACCCGGACGCGATGCGGGCGATGACGCGCTCGCTCAAGCTGATCGACGCCAAGCTGCGCGACAACGAGGAAGCCAATCGGCTTTTCCTCGACATCGTCACCTCCAAGAACGACCCGGAAACGGTGCTGCGGCGCATGAACGAAGCCGGCGTGCTCGGCCGTTTCGTGCCGGCCTTCGGCAAGGTCGTCGCGATGATGCAGTTCAACATGTACCACCACTATACGGTGGACGAGCATCTGCTGCGCTGCATCGGCGTGCTGACCGAGATAGAGCGCGGCACCAATAAGGAAACCTCGCTCGCCAACGAATTGATCCACAAGATCACACCGGCCAGCCGCAAGATATTGTTCGTGACGATGTTCCTGCACGACATCGCCAAGGGCCGGCCGGAGGATCATTCGATCGCCGGCGCGCGTATTGCGCGGCGATTCTGTCCGCGGCTTGGATTTTCCGCCGCCGACACCGAGACGATCGCCTGGCTGATCGAGCAGCATCTGGTGATGTCGAGCGTGGCGCAATCGCGCGATCTGTCCGACCGCAAGACCATCGAGAATTTCGCAGCGGTCGTTCAATCGGTCGAGCGGCTCAAACTGCTGACCATTCTCACCACCGCCGACATCCGCGCCGTCGGCCCCGGCGTCTGGAACGGCTGGAAGGCGCAACTTATCCGCACTTTATATTTCGAGACCGAGCCGGTGCTGACCGGCGGTTTCTCCGAAGTCAATCGCGCGCAGCGCGTCGCCGCCGCCCAGAACGAATTCCGCGCTTCCATGAAGACGACGGATTGGCCGCCGGAGCGGATCGAAGCTTACATCGCACGTCTCTATCCGGCCTATTGGCTCAAGGTCGACCTCGATCACAAGGTCGAACACGCGCAATTCGTGCGCACCGCCGAGGACGACGGCAAGAACCTTGCCACGGCCATCCGCTTCGACGCCGCGCGCGCGGTGATCGAACTGACCGTGCTGGCGCCCGATCATCCGTGGCTGCTGTCGATCATCGCCGGAGCCTGTTCGGTGGCCGGCGGCAACATCGTCGATGCGCAGATCTACACCACCACCGACGGCCGCGCGCTCGACACCATTTCGCTGTCGCGCGAATTCGAGCGCACCGAGGACGAGGAGCGGCGCGGCAGCCGCATCGCCGACTCGATCCAGAAGGCGCTGCGCGGCGAATTGCGGCTTCCTGACGTTGTTGCCAAGCGCGTCGCGCCCAAGGGCCGCATCAAGGCCTTCGCGCTGGAGCCATCGGTTGCCATCAACAACCAGTGGTCCCATCGCTACACGATGGTGGAAGTCACCGGGCTGGACCGCACCGGCCTGCTTTTCGAGCTGACCGCGACATTGTCGAAACTCAACCTCAACATTGCCTCGGCTCATGTCGCGACTTTCGGCGAGCGGGTGGTCGATGTGTTCTATGTGACCGACCTGATGGGTGCGCAAATCACCTCGCCGACCCGCCAAGCCGCCATCAAGCGGGCCCTGATTGCGCTGTTCGCCAAGCCGGAAAAGCCCGGTCGGGCCGCCTGACCGCCGGGAAATCGGATAGGCCGGCCGGCTTGTGCCTGACGACTCAGCAGTAATCTGCCTATAATTGTTCCATGTTTGCCCGACCTGGCCGCCCGCCTGCCATTCTGATCGCATGTCTTGCGGCAAGTCTTGCGGCATGTCTTGCGCTGTTGGGTTCGGCCGCAACCGTGCGCGCCGACGCACGGCTCAACGCACATTTTTCGATCACAATGGTCGGCGTTTCGATCGGCCAATTGTCGTGGACGATCGACCTCAATCCCGGCATCTACACGACGTCGGCCAACGGCAAGGCCAGCGGCGCGCTCAGCGTGCTGGTCAACGGCGAAGGCAGGGTGGCAACGCGCGGCATCATCGAGGCCGACCGGCTGCGGCCAACTTTTTTCTCGTCAAACGTGACTGAAGACGGCGAAGTCGCCGGCCTGCAGATGACATTCGAGAACGGCAACGTGAAAGCATTGCGCCTGGATACGCCGCCGAAGAAAGACGACCGTATCCCGATCACCGAAGCCCATCGCCGCGACGTCATCGATCCGCTGACGGCCATGCTGGTCGTTGCATCGCCAGGCGAGAAATCGGTGCTGGTGCCGGCCGATTGCGACCGGGTGCTGCCTATTTTCGACGGCCAACGGCGTTACGATCTGGCGCTGTCTTTCAAGCGTCTCGATCGCATGAAGATCGACATCGGTTATGCCGGACCGGTGTTGGTCTGCGCGGTCATGCTCAAGCCAATTGCTGGCTATCGTGCCGACAGCATGCTGGTGAAATATGTCGGCGGGCAGCGCGACATGGAAATCTGGTTCGCGCCGATCGTCGGTAGCAATATGATCGCGCCGGCGCGGCTGGTGATGCCGACCTTGATCGGCACTCTCGAGATCGCCGCCGACCGTTTCGAAGCGACGGCGATCAAGTCCATGGTTCCGGCGGTAACGCCGGGAGCTCCTCTGCCGCCGCCAACCGCGAGCGCCGCACCGAATTGATCGGCCAGGCGTTACGAGACGGACTCGGCGCCGGCTTCCTCATCCGCTTCGTCGACCTTCGCGGCTTTCGCGGTCTTTTTCTTGGCGGTCTTCTTTTTCGCGGCCGGGGGCGCCTCGGCGGCCAATTTGGCCTCGGCTTCGTCGCGCGCCAGCCTCAGGGCGCGCAAACGCTCGGTCTTTTCGCGCATTTGGCGGAGTCCCGCCTCGTACTCGACCATGGCCTTCTGGCCTTCGACCGCCTGCAGCGCCTTTTTCTTTTGGCGCGCTTCGGCACTTTCCGGAGTGCGGGAATCTGTGGCCATTATCGAGTTCCTCTGCAAAATCGAACGAAACGCACCTGAAAGATCAATATATCGTAGTGATTGAGGCGGAATCGGCCCAATAAACAACGTCACTTCACGACATATGGGGATTGTCTGCCTCTGGCGCTAGATGCAGGCGGTAAAACAGGGGCTAATTCCCGCTGGCGCGGGCCTTGAGCGGCGCAGGCCTCCCCGTCGCAGCGGCATAGGCTTCAATCGGCAGCGGCCGCCCGGTCAAGTAGCCCTGCACGTCGTCGCAACCCTCCCGTTCGAGGAAAAGCCGCTGGCTTTCGGTTTCGACGCCTTCGGCGAGCACCGGCACGTCGAGACTGTGACCGAGCGTGATGATCGCTCGCACGATCGCCATCGAATGATGGTTCTGCTCGAGATCGCCGATAAAGCTGCGGTCGATCTTGATCTTGTCGAAGCCGAACGAGTGCAAATAGGACAAGGAGGAATAGCCCTTGCCGAAGTCGTCCATGGCGATGCTGACGCCGAGCGATTTCAGCTTGCGCAATATCGCGATCGCGCGCTGGAAGTCGTCGATCAGCACGCCTTCGGTGATTTCCAGCTCCAACCGGTGCGGGGCCAGACCCGTCTCCAGCAGGACCATGTGAACCTGAGCCGCCAGATCGCCGGCATGAAACTGGACCGGCGAGATGTTGACCGCGACTTTGAGCGGCGCCGGCCACGAGGCCGCCTCGCGACAAGCCTCGCGCAGGATCCAGTCGCCGAGCGGACCGATCAGCCCGGTCTCCTCGGCGATCGAAATGAAGCTGCCCGGCGGCACCAGGCCGCGCTTGGGGCATTGCCATCGCACCAGCGATTCAAAGCCGGTGATCTCGCCGGTCGCGACTTTCAGTTGCGGCTGGTAGTGCAGGAAGAATTCCTCGCGGGCGATGGCGCCTTGCAGATCGGCCTGCAGATCGCGGCGCTCGTGCAATTGCGCGCCCAGTCTGGCGTCGAAAAGGCGCAGCGATCCGCGCGCTTCCGCCTTGGCCCGGTACAGCGCCGCGTCGGCATTGGCGATCAGGGTGGTGGCGTTGTCGCCGTCGGCCGGGTAGATCGCGCCGCCAATGGTCAGATCGATCTGAAGTTGCTGACCGTCAATGTCAAACGCGGGTTTGAACGCTGCCAGCAAGCGCTCGCCGAGCGCCAAAGCGCCTTCCGGCTGCGCATTCTGCGTCAGCACGAGCGTGAACTCGTCGCCGCCGACACGGGCAAGAAACTGGCCGCCGGCCGCCGCGTGAAGCCGCCGCGCGGCATCGCGCAGCAAGCGGTCGCCGACCAGGTGGCCGTAAATGTCGTTGGCTTCCTTGAAGCGATCCAGGTCGACGCACAGGATGGCAAATGGCTCGCCGCTCGCGGCGGCATTGGCCAGCGTCGTGTCGAGATATTCGACGAAGGTCGCCCGGTTCGGCAGATCGGTCAGCGAATCGTTATGCGCCAGATAGGCGATGCGCTGCTGCGCCTGGCGGCGCTCGGTGACGTCATCAAGTACGGTGAGCAGATATTGCGGCTTGCCGTCGACGTTTCTGATGACGGTCTTCTTGCCGGTCACCAGCCGGATGCCCTTGCCGACAGTCTGAATCGTGTGTTCGGCAACGTCGATCACGCGGTCCGATTGGATCGCCTCGTTATCGGCGTTGGCGACAAGCGCCGCGCGTTCGGGTGGATAGATCTCGGCTGCGGTCTTGCCAACCAGGTCCGTTCGCGAATCGCCGGTCAGCATTTCGTAGGCCCTGTTGAAAAGGTGGAAACGCGCGCCGCGCGTATCGCCTTCCAGCCCCGCGACGTCACGCACCACGATAGGAACCGGGACATGCTCGATCACCGCGTCGAGAAACTTCTTGGTGCGGCCGAGTTCGTCCGCCGCATGTTTGGCCTCGGTGATATCGTGCACGACGGTAATACGCGCCTCCTGCCCGTTATAGGTCAGGACCCTGGAATAGACCTCGACGTCGATCGCGGTGCCGTCGGCTTTGCGATGCTTGCCGACGCGGGCGTCCAGCTGGATATCGGGCAAGGCCTTCAGGTATTCAGCGAATGCCGCCCGCTCTTCCGGCGCGCGCATATCGGGCACCGTCATCGCCATGAATTGGTCGCGGCTGTAGCCGTAACGGGCGACGACGGCGTCATTGACCGCCAAGAACTTCAGGCTGTGGCGATCCATCACCCACATCGGCATCGGACTGTTCTCGAACAACAGCCGGAACGATTCTTCGCGGCGCTTGGCGTCGGTGACGTCTTCGTGCGTGGATACCCAGCCGCCATCCGGCATGGATTGATGGACGACCGCGATGTAGCGGCCGTCAGGCAGACGATTGACGATCTGGTAGTCGTCGCCCTTGCCGACTTTGCTCAGGCGATCCTCGACATAGGCGTCCAGTTCATCCGGCCCGCATATTTCCCGCGCCCAATATTTCAATATCGAACGCAGCGGCGTGCCCGGCTTGGACAGTTCGTCGGACAGCTTGTACAGGTCGGCATATTGTCTGTTGCAGACGATCAACCGCTGCTCTTTGTCGAACATGCAGAGACCTTGCGGCATATTCGAAATGGCCGCGTCGAGGTGCATCTTCTGATCTTCGATGATCCGTTTGGCGGCGACCTGCTCGGTGATATCCTCGTGGGTGGTAATCCAGCCACCGGCCGCCATCGGAGCGACGACAACGTGGCAAGAGCGACCATCGGGCCCGTCGAGGGTGACGCTTTTGGTCTTGCCAGCGCCGATATCGGCGAGAAGGTCGCGGCGATAGGCGTCGATATCGAGTTTAAATGTTTGGATGCTCTGACGCGCCTGCAGGATTTCACTGAACGTCCGGCCTGGCTGCATGAAATCGGCGCTCAACCCCGACAGTTCGAGATAGCGCTTGTTCCAGACCACGGCCCGCTCGGCCGCGTCGAACATGACGATACCCTGCGCCATGCTGTTGAGCGCGATGGCGCGTAGCCGCTCGCCATCGGCGCCAATCGAAGAGGTGTTGCGGCCGGTCAGCCTGGCGATGAGGAACGCAATGGCGCAGATCGCCAGGAACGACAATCCGGTCGCCGCCATAAGCGCGCCCGGCTGGATCGCGCCGGTCGTAAGCGCAGCCGCCATATCCCTGAGAAGCGCTTCTCCCATGCCGACTCCAGTCGACCAGACGCGGAAGGCGCCTGTTTATGTTCCTCCATCGGTAACGTGCAAAACATAACAATTGCCGAAACGTGACGACGGCGGCGCGGATTCGCGAGGATTACGCTAAGGGATAGTTAAGAAAAACTAGCCAGGCAAAAGCCACCGGAATTGGCAGGTTTTCTTGCCGAAAATCGAGCGAGCGCCGGCAGGAGCGCGCATTTTCGGTCAATCCCCGGCGTTGAGCGCACGACGCAGCCGCCGGATAATGACGCCTCGGGCGCGATCGTCGGCGGCTGCCTCGATCCGTTCGTTAATGTCGAGCACAAGTTCCGACATGTCATTGTGCCAGTCGAGCGCGACCACCGCTTCCGGCGCAAGGCGACGGCGCTGCTTGCCGTCGAGCAATGTGGGCGCCGCGGTCGTCAGCTCATAGATATCGTCGAGGATCGGCCGAAAAACCTGCGCGGCCGGCACGATACGTTCGCCGATCCGCTCGGCAAGCCCGGCTATGGACGGCTCCTCGCCATGCACCAGGAATACGCCCCGCGCGATGGGCCGGCGCGACGCGATCCAGCGCGCCAGCTCAGGGCCATCGGCGTGGCCCGAATATTCGTCGAACGAGGCAATCCGCGCCGCCACCTTCACCTCATCGCCCTGGATGCGCACCGCCTTGGCGCCTTCCTCGAGAAAGCGCCCGAGCGTGCCCTGCGATTGAAAGCCGGACAACAGAACGCTCGCGTTCTTGTGCCAGAGCCAGCGCTTGAGGTGATGCCGGATGCGGCCCGCGTCGCACATGCCGCTGCC
The DNA here is from genome assembly GCA_903892675.1 of uncultured Hyphomicrobiales bacterium. Lineage (GTDB taxonomy): Bacteria > Pseudomonadota > Alphaproteobacteria > Rhizobiales > Xanthobacteraceae > Pseudolabrys. The sequence continues at coordinate 62,629 of CAITJJ010000128.1, forward strand.
GGCGATGATGATGTGAAAACCGGTCAACCTCTCGATCGCCTTGCTTTCCGGCACCGTTTCGGTGAAGCGCAGATGCGGCGACGCCAGCACGCGCGCGACGTCAATGTCGGCATTGAGCGCCGATGCGTGTTGCCGGAACACTTCGGTGGCCCGTATGGCCAAAGGCGAATCGAGAAAGATCGGCGCCGCCGGGACATCGCCGCGTTCCATCAGATCGACGAGGTCGACGATCAGCTCCTGCGTGCGTTCGACCGCGAAGGCCGGAATCAGCAGCGGCCCATCGACGGCGTGCGCGGCGCGCACCTGCTCGGCGAGATGCGCGCGCCGCGTCGCGTTCGCGATCGGTGGACGATCGATATGGCCATAGGTCGATTCCGAAACGACATAGTCCAGGCCGGCCGGTGCGTCGGGCAACGGCTGCAACAGTTTGGCGTCGGGACCGACATCGCCCGACATCAGCACCCGCAACGGCTGGCCGGATGCGCCCTGCCCGGCGAATTCGATTTCGATCGACGCCGAGCCGAGCAGATGGCCGGCGTTCCAATAGCGGGCACGAACGCCCGGCATGACGTCGACCCATTTGTCATAATCGACGGGCTGAAATGCCGTGAGCGAAGCAAGTGCGTCGGCTTGCGTATAGATCGGCATGACCTCGGGACGGCCGCGCGCCACATTGCGCCGGTTGAGTGCAGCGACCTCCGATTCCTGGATGCTGCCGGCATCGGGCAGCATATAGGAGCACAGATCGATTGTGCCGCGCGTCGCCAGGATTGACCCATGGAAGCCGTCAGCGATTAATTTCGGCAACAGGCCGCCGTGGTCGATATGCGCGTGCGTCAACAGCACGACGCGGATGTCGGCCGGATTGAAGGGAAAGGCGCCGTAGTTCAGCGCCTTCAATGTCTTCGACCCCTGGAACATGCCGCAATCGATCAATAGACGGCCGGACGGCGTCTCGAACAGGTAGCATGAACCGGTTACGGTGCGCGCCGCGCCGCAGAATCGAATGGTCACGCTCATGACGCCGGTCCTTGTTTGCCCGATTCCGTGAATTCCCGGCGCAGCGCGTCGGCAAGAAGTGCGTCGAGCTCAATCGCATTGGTCGGATGTGGCACGCAATGGGTCGAACGAACTGACCGAAGCCCGGCTGCCTTGAAGAGGGCTATCATCTCCGGTGGGAACAATGCATGCGTCACGATGGCATCGACTGACTTCGCGCCGGCGGACAGGAGCGCTTTGGCGCAGGCCAGCACCGTGCCGCCTGACGAGACGATATCGTCGACAAGCACGACCGGGCGGCCGGCGAATATTCTTGGGTCGGCAAATGTCATCTCGACGGAGCGATCGCCGTGGCGGATCTTTCGCGCAATTGCGAAATCGGCGCCGAGACTATCCGCGAGATCGCGCGCCCACGGCTCGGATTCCGCGTCGGGACCGGCGATGATCGTGCCGGCGTCTATCGTGTCGACCATCAGAAAATCGGCAATGGCCGGCATCGCCGACAGATTTTCCGCCTCAATGCCGGGGAAGACATCCTTGATGTTCCTGGTGCGATGCAGATGAGCGTCTACGGTAATAACCCGGTCGAACGCCTCAGCGATCAGGCGGCCGACGACTTTCTGACTGATCGCCTCGCCCGCGTGAAAGGCCGTATCCTGCCTCATGTAGCAAAGGTAAGGCGCCACGAGCACGAGCCGGCTGGCGCCAGTACGCCGCAGGGCCTCGGCCGCGAACAGCAAAGCCAGCAGTTTGTCATTGGGCTGATCGAGCGTCGCATAGACGATCGTCGTTGCCGCCGCGGGGCCGATTGTGACCCGCAATTCGCCATCCGGAAAGCAATGAACGTCGATGGCGTGCGCGGCCAGCCCAAGGCGCGCCGCCAGCCGCGCAGCATCGCGGGCCGACGATGGCAGATACTGAAGGACGGGTACGCTCACAATTCCGGTCCGCCGGCGGCCGAGCGCAAGCCGATTGCATAACCACTGCTTGTCGCAGCCGAAGCGACCGCGAGATCGAATTGCGAATCGTCGAAGGCGTGGATGCGATAGAGCGGCTCGCCTTGCACGACGCTGTCGCCTATCTTCTTGAACAGCTTGATGCCCGCCCCCTTATCGATCGGCGCCCCGGCGCTGCGCGCCAGCCGATTGAGGCAGAGGCAGTCGATGGCTTCGACGACGCCGTCGCGCGGTGCCTTGATATCCGCAGTCAAGGTGCCGAGATCGGTATTGCATCCCGACGGGCCCTGCGCATCGATGATCTTGTGCATCTGTTTGAGCGCGGCGCCGCTGTCGAGCAGCTCGCGGGCACGGGCGTAGCCAGTGCCGCCGCGCAATTGCGGGTCGCAATCGATGAGGTGCGCGGCCAGCCGCAGCGACTTCTCGCGCAGATCCCGCGGCGCATCGGGCTCGTTGCGCAATACCGCCATGACATCCTGGGCCTCCAGCACCGGACCTATGCCGTTGCCGATGGGCTGGCGGCCATCCGTGGTAATCACTTCGACCGCGATGCCGAAGTGATCGCCGACGAATTCGAACAATTTGCGCAGCCGCATCGCTTCCATCGCCGTGGCCAGTTTCGCCGACGGCCCGACCGGCAGGTCGATCAAGAGATGGGTGGCGCCGGCCGCTATTTTCTTCGACATGATCGAGGCCACCATCTGCTCGCGCGTATCGAGACTAAGCGGCCGTTCGACCGAAATAAGAATATCGTCGGCCGGCGACAGGTTCACATGCCCGCCCCAGACCAGACATCCATTGCAGGTTTGCACGACCTGCTTCATCTCGTCGACGCCAAGATCGACGCGCGCCAGGACTTCCATGGTGTCGGCGGTGCCGGCCGGCGAGGTGATGGCGCGCGACGATGTCTTCGGAATTGTCAGACCGTGCGCGGCAACGATCGGCACCACGATCATCGACGTGCGATTGCCTGGAATACCGCCGATGCAATGCTTGTCGACGACGACGTCTCGGTCCCAGGTCAATTGCGTGCCGGCTTGTGCCATGGCGTGCGACAGCGCCAGCAGTTCGTCACTGGTCATGAAGCTCGCCGAACCGACCAGGAAGGCGGCGATTTCCATGTCGGAATACCGGTAGTGGGTCACGTCGTCGATGATGGCGCCGATCTCAGACGCGGAGAACGAGCGGCCCTGAATCTTGGCGCGCACTGCATCGAGGCTGGCGGGCCGCGCCGCCGGCGCGACTGTCACCAGCGTTCCCGCACTTTCGGCAAAGCGCCGGAAGGCCGGCTCGGCCATGCCGATTTCGTCGACACCGACCAGGCCGTCATCGGTCAGCAGCAATGTCGCCAGCAATGATTTGGCGCCTGTGCGAAGTTCAACGCGGCTGAAGCCGCGAAACACCTCGGCCCGCAATGCCTTCGAGCGGCTCGAAATCACCACGACATTCTCGCGGCCGGTATCGAGTTTGATCCGGCGAATTTTGAGTTGCGGACGCGAAGATCTGGCGACAGTCATCCGGCGGCTTCCTGGCAAAATCGTGGAAGAACCTAGCATTAGCAGGTCGGCCTCGGTTGACCGAGGTCAAAGGCCAGCCCGCCATGCGACCTCTTAACGAGGCCTTAAACCCGTCGCCGTAGCTTGTCCGGCGGGGACAGGCGGCGTGTGTGGCCGCGGACAATTGTGGGTCGCGTAATGGCGCAGGGACGCGGACAATCGGGCGGCCGCAAGGAGCCGACGTTCGACACCGCGCCCGAAGTGCGCGCCGCCGCCGCCGATCGCGGCGCGCCGGGCGGCGCCAACAAGCCCGCCCCGCGCAAGCAGAAATCGAAGGGCCGCAAGAAGCGAGGCGCCAAACGTTCGCTGATCGGCCGCATGACCTATTGGACGCTGGTTGCCGGCCTGTGGATCGTCATTGGCGGCGTCGGCACGGTCGCCTATGTCGGCGCGCATCTGCCGCCGATCCAGTCGCTGGAAATCCCCAAGCGCCCGCCCTCGATCCAGATCGTCGACATGGACGGCCGCGCGCTGGCGCGGCGCGGCGACCTCGCCGGCGAAGTGCTGGCCTTGAAAGAATTACCGCCTTACGTGCCGAAGGCCTTCGTCGCCATCGAGGACCGGCGGTTCTACGAGCATTACGGCGTCGACCCGATGGGCATCGCGCGCGCGACGATTGCCAATGTCATGCATCGCGGCGTCGCCCAGGGCGGCTCGACGCTGACGCAGCAACTCGCCAAAAATCTGTTTCTGACGCAAGAGCGCACGCTCACCCGCAAGCTGCAGGAAGCGATGCTGGCGGTGTGGCTGGAACGCAAATTCTCCAAGACACAGATTCTCGAACTCTATCTCAACCGCGTCTATTTCGGCTCCGGCGCCTACGGCATCGAGCAGGCGTCGCTGCGCTATTTCGGCAAGTCGGCGCGGCAAATGAGCATCGCCGAAGCGGCCATGCTGGCCGGCCTGGTCAAATCGCCGTCGCGGCTGGCGCCGACGCGCAATTTCGACGCCGCCGAAAAGCGCGCCAGGATGGTGTTGGCGTCGATGACCGAACTCGGCTTCATCAGCGCCGTCAACCAGAAGATCGCGCTCGGCAAGCCGCCACGCATCGTCGCGCAAGCCGCCAACGGCGCGGTCAATTATGTCGCCGACTGGATCATGGACGCGCTCAACGACACGCTCGGCCATATCGATGAAGACCTGATTGTCGAGACGTCGATCGACGCCAGATTACAGGCAAGCGCCGAGATATCGCTGGCCGACGAACTCACCGCCAAAGGCAACAAATTCGGCGTCTCGCAGGGCGCGCTGGTGGCGATGACGCCAGACGGCGCGGTGCGCGCCATGGTCGGCGGCCTTGATTATGCCGAAAGCCAGTTCAATCGCGCCGTCGCCGCCAAGCGTCAGCCGGGCTCGGCGTTCAAGCCATTCGTCTATCTGACTGCGCTTGAGCACGGCCTGACGCCCGACACGGTGCGACTCGACGGTCCGGTCAAGATCAAAGGCTGGCAGCCGGAGAATTACAGCCACGAATATTTCGGACCGGTGACGTTGACCAAGGCTTTGGCGATGTCGCTCAATACGGTGTCGGTCCGCTTGACGATGGAAGTCTCGCCGATGGCGGTGATCCGGACGGCGCATCGTCTCGGCATCTCGTCGAAACTGGAGCCGAACGCCTCGATCGCGCTCGGGACGTCGGAGGTCTCGCCGCTCGAACTGGTCGGCGCCTTCGCGACGTTTGCCAATGGCGGCTACGCGGTCATGCCGCATATCATCGAGCGCGTCCTCGGCGCCAAGGGTCAGCAACTTTATGCGCGCAACCCGCAACCGCTCGGCCGCGTCGTCGAGGCGCGCTATGTCGGCATGATGAATTCGATGATGCAGGAAACCCTCACCATCGGCACCGCGCACAAGGCCGCGCTGCCGGGCTGGCCGGCAGCCGGCAAGACCGGCACCAGTCAGGATTTCCGCGACGCCTGGTTCATCGGCTACACAGCGCATCTCGTCACTGGCGTCTGGCTGGGCAATGACGACGGCTCGCCGACGAAAAAGGTGACCGGCGGCGGCCTGCCGGTCGATGTCTGGAGCCGCTTCATGCGCGACGGGCATCAGGGCGTGCCGGTGGCTGCGCTGCCGAGTGCGCCGGGCGGCGGCGTATTCACGACCTTGTTCGGCGGCTCACAACCACCTGCCCCGCAGGCGCCGGCGCGACAGGTCACTGCGCAGCAGCAAACCACCGGCATCGACGGCTGGATGCTCAACAATCTGTTCGGCCGCGGTCGGAACTAAGAGTGCCTTACAGCGCGGCCGCGAATGCCGCGCGTGGCTGCCCAAAGCAATAAGGTCGCAACCCCCATGAGGGCGACCGCGCCGGCCACCGGCCAGGCATCATGCCCGAGCAGCGCACCGACGGTCGCGCCGCATATCGCCGCGATACTCTGCTGCACGAAACCGAACAGCGCCGAAGCCGCGCCGGCGCGTTCCGGAAAGGGCGTCATCGCACCGGCGACCGACTGCGGCAGCACCATGCCCATGCCGGCGAGATAGACCGCGACCGGCAGCACGAGCGCGAACGCGGAGGTAAAGCCGAGCGCAACGGAGGCGACCATGCCGAGACCGCCGGCGGCCAGTGCACCGCAACCGAAGCCGATGGTGCGGTCGAGGCCGAGCCGCATGACGAAGCGCGTTGCCAGATTGGTGCCGGTCAGATAGCCGACCGCGCTCAGCGCGAAGGCAATGCCGAAATCGAGCGGCGACAGGCCGTAGAGATTTTGCAGCACGAAGGATGCGCCGGAAATCCAGGCGAACAGCCCGGCATAGCTGCCGGTGGCCAGAGCCATATAGGAAAGATAGGCCGGATGGCGCACGACGATGCCATAGGAGCGCAGCATCGAGGCGGGCGACACCGGCTCGCTCGCCTTTTGCCTGAGTGTCTCCGGCAGCACCAGCCAGATCACAATCGCGCCGCCGACGCCTGCGATGACCAGCGTGACAAAGACCGAGCGCCAGCCGAAGGCTGTCTGCAATACGCCTCCGACGATCGGCGCAACCACCGGCGCGAGCGCCATCACCGATCCCATGACCGACAATTCGCGGCCGGCGCGCGGACCTGAATAAAGATCGCGCACGATAGCGCGCGCCACCATGATGCAGCCGGAACCGCCGAGCGCCTGCAAGGCGCGCGCGGCTATCAGCACATCGATCGACGGCGACAGCGCGCAGATGAAGGTCGCCGCCGAATAAAGTCCGAGCGCGGCGAGCAGCACCGGCTTGCGTCCATGCCGGTCTGAAATCGGGCCGTAGATGATTTGGCCGACAGCAAAGCCGATCAGATAGGCCGAGATGGTGAGCTGGACCTGCGCGGTCGACGCCGTCAACGCCCGCGCAATATCCGGCAACGACGGCAGATACATATCGGTCGAGAGCGGCCCGATCGCGGTCAACGCCGCCAACAAAGCGGTCAGCGCGAAGGTGCCGGGACGCAGCATGGAAGGGTTTCCGCGTGTCATTCCCCGGCGGAAGCCGGGCGATGACGAGTGCCTAGCGCATGGCAGACCAGGGCGCTAGCTCATCCCATAGCGATGCAAGTCTGCACCATGGGCATCGAGCCAGGCCTTCGCCTTTTTGAACTCGGGACAAATACGCTCGACCTGGCGCCAGAACGCTCGCGAGTGATTCATTTCGACCAGATGGGCGGCCTCGTGGGCGGCGAGATAATTCAGCACGAAGTCTGGCGCGAGTATGAGCCGCCAGGAATAAGACAATACGCCGGTGGTCGAGCACGAGCCCCAACGACTGGATTGATCGCGAATTGACACCCGTTTGAGCGTGACACCGAGTGCCAGCGCCGCCAGTTTGCTGGCGGCCTCCAAATCGCGTTTGGCTTCGCGCTTGAGATAATCGCGGACCCGGCGCGGAATATGCGGCGCGGCACCGGCGACGCAAAGGAGCCGGACGCCGGCGCTTTCGGCTTCGATCCACACTGTCCCGCGTGCACCGGGCCGGTGCGCGATGCGGTGATCGACACCGCGCAGCGGCAACACCGCGCCGTCGGCAAAGGGCAGCGGCAGCGGCAGACGGCGCAGCCGCGCGGCGATCCATGCGCTATGCCTCTGGGCGAAGTCGCGCGCCTGCTTCACGCTGCCGCGCGGCGGCATGGTCAGCACAACTTCGCGCGTGGCGGTGTGAATGCGCAACGTATAGCGGCGCGCCAGCCGGTTGCGGCGCAATTGCACGGGAATGACTTCGCCATCCAATGCGACCGTGATGATCGACGGCTCGCTGATGCGGCTGGAAAACAAGGCGCGCAGGGCTAGGGACATCGGCGGAACCTCAACCGACTCAAAGGGGCGAAACCGCGGCGAGTGTGCCACAAAAGCCGGCGCCGGCAATGTTCAGAAATGAAAGCCCAGGCTCAGCGCTTCTTGCCGCCGCCGTGCCCGCCATTGTGCGACAGCGCGAAATCGGCGATGCGCGGCTGAATCTCGGAGCGGAAGCGGGAGCCGTTGAACACGCCGTAATGGCCGACGCCCAACTGAAGGTAATGTACCTTGTCTTCGGCCGGAATGTTCGGGCAGAGCTTGTGGGTCGCCTCGGTCTGGCCGATGCCGGAAATGTCGTCGTGTTCGCCTTCCACCGTCATCAGCGCGACGCGCCGGATCTTGCCCGGATCGACGCGGCGGCCGCGATGCATCATCTCGCCCTTCGGCAAGGAGTGCTTGATGAACACAGTGTCGACCGTCTGCAGATAGAACTCGGCCGACAGATCCATGACCGCCATATACTCGTCGTAGAACTCGCGGTGTTTGGTCGCCGAATCGCCGTCGCCCTTGACCAGATTGCGAAACAGGTCGCGGTGCGCCTCGAGATGCCGGTCGAGGTTCATCGACATAAAGCCGGTCAGTTGCAGAAAGCCGGGATAGACATCGCGCATGACGCCGGGATGCGGGAACGGCACCTTGGTGATGACATGGCTGCGAAACCACTCGATGCCTTTCGATTCGGCCAGCTTGTTGACCGCGGTCGACTTGACGCGCGTGTCGATCGGCCCGCCCATCAAGGTCATGGAATGCGGCACGTAAGGATCGTTATCGGCTTCCATCAAGGCGACGGCGGCCAGCACAGGCACCGACGGCTGGCAAACGGCGACGATATGCGCATCGCCTTCCATCATGTGCAGAATCGAAATGACGTAATCGATATAGTCGTCGAGATCGAAGCGGCCCTCGGCCACCGGCACCGAACGCGCATTGCGCCAGTCTGTGATGTAAACGTCGTGATTGGGCAGGAAGGCTTCGACCGTGCCACGCAGCAGCGTCGCGTAATGGCCCGACATCGGCGCGACGATCAGGATTTTTGGCTGCGGCCGGCGCGGCACATGCGTGAAAGCGCGTTCGAAATGTAAAAGGCGGCAGAACGGCCGCTCCCACACCGTCTTGATGTTGACCGGCACACGCTCGCCGCCGACGATGGTGTCCTCGATCAGCCATTCCGGGCGGCCGTAGCGGCGCGTGGTTCGTTCGAACAACTCCATCGCCGCCGCGACCGACTTGCCGTAGGTGGTGTGCGCCAGCGGGTTGACCGGATTTTTAAAGAATAAACGGGTGGCGTCGGCAAAGGCGCGCGACGGATCGAGGGCGGCGTGGCCCATCTCGTAAAGCCAGTACATCGGCGTTGTCATGAACGCGCTGTGCTCGCCGGAAAGCGTCGCCGCCCCGTCGAATTCCCCGATCGGCATTGGCTTAGGTCCCGGCTCGTGCTGCACTGCGGCAGAGTGTCGTTTTTCCTTCATACCGTCAACTTAACGCCTAACTCCTTTGAAACGTGTTACGTTTGAGAATAATCTGTATAAACATATACTTAAATACCTAGTCCGCGCCCTGCAGCAGCGATCCTTGGGTGCGGGCGCTATCCAGCAGCTTCAAAAACGCGAACACCGCGCCGCCGAACAGCACGACATTGAAGGCGAAGGCCTCAAGCATCAGGTCGACGCGGAAGACGTGGTCGATCAGCAGCGCCCGCATACCCTCGAACACATAGGTCGGCGGCAGGCTCCAGGCGACGTATTGCAGCCAATGCGGCAGCACCGCGACCGGGTAATAGACGCAGGTCAGCGGCAAAAACAGGAACATGATGGTCCAGGCCATGCTCTCGGCGCCCATGCCGTTCCGGAGCAGAAGCCCGGCGACAAAGATGCCGATCGCCCAGCTCGTCAAAATGAGATTGATGAAAAAGGCAACCAGCGCCAGGCCCATCGACCACAGATTGAAGCCAAAGAAGGCGATGGCGAGAAACGTCACCGGGATCATGCCAATCAACAGCCGCACGATGCTCATCACCATCAGCGCCGCGATGAATTCCGCCGGCCGCAACGGCGACATCATCAGATTGCCGAGATTGCGCGCCCACATTTCCTCGAGAAACGAAATCGAGAAGCCGAGCTGGCCACGAAACAGAATGTCCCACAACAGCACCGCGCCGATGAAGACGCCGGCGGCATTGGCGAAGTAGCCGGAATTCTGCGAGACGTAGACTTGCAGGAAGCCCCACATCAGCATCTGCACGGTCGGCCAATAAACCAGATCGAGCAAACGCGGCCAGGACGAAATCAGCAGATACCAATAGCGGCGCACCATGGCGGCGACGCGGTTAAGCGAGAATTCGAGGCCGGTGGCGTTCATCGCGTCGCCTCGCTCTGCCGATCACGCCCGCGCGCGACATCAAGGAACACCTCTTCCAGCGTCTCGCGGCTGTAGCGCGCGAGCAGCCGCGCCGGCGTGTCGTCGTCCTCGACACGGCCCCTTTTCATGATGATGACGCGCTCGCACAGCCGTTCGACCTCATTCATATTGTGCGAGGCGAGCAGAATGGTGGCGCCGGTCTCGGCGCGATAACGTTCGAGATGGCTGCGCACCCAGTCGGCGGTGTCGGGATCGAGCGAGGCGGTCGGCTCGTCGAGCAACAGAACGTCAGGTTTGTTCAAAAGCGACTTGGCGAGCGACACCCGCGTCTTCTGGCCCGCCGACAGCTTGCCAGCCGGGCGATCGAGAAACTCGGCAAGGTCGAGATCGGCGGCGAGGCTGGCGATACGGGCGGCCTCGTCGGGCACCGCGTAAAGCTGCGCGAACACCGACAGGTTCTGCCGCACGGTCAGCCGCATCGGCATATTGACGTAAGGGCTCTCGAAATTCATCCGGTGCAAGACGCGGTAGCGTTGCCGGGGCATCTGCGCTCCCAGCACCGCGACGGTGCCGGCGGTAGGGGTCACGAGCCCAATGATCATGGCAATGGTCGTCGTCTTGCCGGCGCCATTGCCGCCCAAGAGGCCGGTGACCGTGCCGGAAGCCAACTGAAACGAAATGCCGTCGACGGCGGTCGCGGTCTTGTAGCGTTTGACCAGATTTTCGACGGCGATGGCGGGCGCAGACTTTACATCCATGACCGCCCAGATGTGACGCTCCGGCGGCCCAAACGCAAGGCCCGGTGTAGCGCGACCTTGTGCGCAATTGGTGCGGCGGCGCGCAACCCGCTACACTCGCCGCCATGCCCGCCTTTGGCCTTGCCGATAATCACCCGCGTCGCAATGTGCGCCTCGACACCTTGGTGCGGCTGCGCTGGCTCGCGGTGATCGGCCAGAGCACCGCCGTGCTGGTGGTCTATGTCGGGCTCGATTTCGAGTTGCCGATCTGGGCCTGCCTCGCCGTGATCGCGCTGTCGGCCTGGCTCAACATCGCGTTGCGGCTGCGCTTTCATCTCACCCAGCGCCTCGAGCCCGACCGCGCCGCCTGGCTGCTCGCCTTCGATATCGCCGAACTGGCGGTGCTGATCTTTCTCACCGGCGGCTTGCAGAACCCGTTCGTCTTCCTGTTTCTCGGCCCGGTCCTGTTATCGGCGACGGCGCTGCCGCCACGCTTCACCATCATGCTGGGCGCCTTCGCCGTCGCCTGCGCCACCGTGCTGGTGTTCGTGCATTATCCGTTGCCCTGGGACGATGACGATCCGCTGAAGCTGCCACCGATCTACATGATGGGGGTCTGGCTCTCGATCCTGCTGGCGATCGGTTTCATCGGCGTCTACGCCTGGCAGATCACCGAGGAATCGCGGCAGCTCGCCGACGCGCTTGCCGCCACCGAACTGGTGCTGACGCGCGAGCAGCATCTGTCGCAGCTCGACGGGCTGGCCGCCGCCGCCGCGCACGAACTCGGCACGCCGCTCTCGACCATTTCGGTGATCGCCAAGGAGCTGGAAAACGCAATTCCCGCCGACGCGCCGCATGGCGAGGACGTGCGGCTGTTGCGTTCGCAGGCGACGCGCTGCCGCGACATCCTCGCCAAGCTGACCGAATTGTCGTCGAGCGGCGAGCCGTTCGACCGCACGCCGCTGACCTCGCTGATCGAGGAAGTGGTCGCGCCGCACCGCGATTTTGGCGTCGCCATCGGCGTCAGTGTCCCCGACGACCGCGCGGCAGAACCGGTCGGCGCGCGCAATCCGGCGATTTTATACGGGCTCGGCAATCTTCTGGAAAACGCCGTCGACTTCGCGCACGAGCGCGTCGACGTCGTGGCGCGGTGGGACAGCGAAACCATCGAGGTCGCCATCAGCGACGACGGTCCCGGCTTCGCGCCCGATATTCTCGACCGCATCGGCGAGCCCTACGTGACCAGCCGGCGCCGCAAGCCGGGCAAAGGCGCTGGATTGGACGACGACGACGCGCCGACCGGGCTGGGGCTCGGCTTTTTTATCGCCAAGACGCTGCTCGAGCGGTCCGGCGCGACATTGACCTTTGCCAACCGCGCGCTGCCCAACCGGGGCGCCATCGTCACCTTGCGCTGGAATCGTAGCGAATTCGAGCGGTTGCTGAGTTTCGCGCCGACTTGACCAGGCGACCGCCATAGCCATTTGTTTATACGAAATTTACGCGGTATAAGGGGTGTGATCGCGTCCAGAACGGCCCAAAGCGGCCAAATGTGGGATGAAACCGTGAACCTTGCCATGAACGACATCGCCGGTGCGCCGGTTACGATCGATTATGCCGGCGAGCGAACCGTGCTGGTTGTCGAGGACGACCGCTCGTTTTTGCAGCGGCTGGCCAAGGCGATGGAGCAGCGCGGTTTTACAGTGACCACCGCCGAATCAGTCGCCGATGGGCTGTTGCAGGTCGAGCGCGCTGCACCGGCTTTCGCGGTCGTCGACATGCGGCTCGGCGACGGCAACGGGCTCGATGTCATTTCCGCGCTCAAGCGCCGTCGCCCTGACGCACGTGGCATTATTCTCACCGGCTATGGCAACATCGCCACCGCGGTCAACGCGGTGAAACTCGGCGCCGTCGACTATCTGGCTAAGCCGGTCGACGCTGACGACGTTCTGGCCGCGCTGCTGGCGCACGAAAACACCAAGATCGAGCCGCCGGAAAATCCGATGTCGGCCGACCGCGTGCGCTGGGAGCATATTCAGCGCATCTATGAACTGTGCGGCCGCAATGTTTCGGAGACGGCGCGACGGCTGAACATGCACCGGCGCACCTTGCAGCGGATTCTGGCCAAAAGGGCGCCGCGCTAATCCATCGCCTCGTAAGGCCCGGTCGGATCGACCAGCGACTGCAGCCGCCGCGCCGCGGCGCGAGCGAACAACAGCAACATCGATTTGCGCGTCGCCGCCGCCAGCCGATGCTCGGGCGCTTCGCAATGAAATTCCGCACCGAAGGCGTCGGCGACAATCAGCCCGGTGTCCGGCGGGAAAATCTCGCACGGCACGTCCTGCGCGGTGGCGAAGAACAGCCGGTCGCAATGGGCGCGGTAGTCCTGCCACTTCTGGTCGGCGCGAAAATCGGCGACCGAGGATTTGATCTCGACGATCCAGATCGTGCCGCCCGAATCAAGCGCCACCAGATCGGCTCTGCGGCCAGACGGCAGCGGCAATTCGCCGACCACGGAAAACCCGTGCGCATGCAACAGCCGCGCCGTGCCGCGCGCGACCGCAAGCGCGGTCTCCGACTGGCGGCCGTCGATGGGCACGAGAAGCGGTTTGCTGACCGGAAGCATGCCGCCGGAGTTTAACGCATTCCGGCACGGCGCGCACCTGACTTGCTCCGGCACGACGCATGCGCCACTCTCGCGTGCTTTCAAGTTCCCGCGAGGTCTCCCGATGCCGATCGACTACGAAAAGGAATACGACAACCGCGCCCGCGTGCCGGAGCATCCGGCGATTTTCGAGCGATGGCAGCGCGAAACAGACGCCTATCGCGCCGCCTCGCCGGACGCGAAACTCGGCATCGCCTACGGGCCATCGCCGCGACAGACCATCGATCTGTTTCCGGGCAAGGACGCAAAGCCCGATGCACCGCTCGCCATGTTCATCCACGGCGGCTGGTGGCGCGCGCTCGCGCCATCGATGTTCAGCCAGATGGCGCAGGGCGCCAATGCGCATGGCGTGAGCGTTGCCGTCGTCGGCTACGATCTTTGCCCGGCCGTATCGATCGCCACCATCATCGGGCAGATGCGCGCCGCCTGTCTCGCGCTCTGGCATACGCATAGAAGGCGCATCATGGTCTATGGTCATTCGGCCGGCGGACACCTCGCCGCCTGCATGGCCGCGACCGAATGGACAACGCTGGACCCAAGCGCGCCGAACGATCTGGTGCCGGCGGCTTATGCCATTTCCGGCGCGTTCGACCTGGCGCCGCTGACGCAGATTTCCGTGAATGGCGATCTCAAACTCACTGAAAAGTCCGCGCACGATGTCTCGCCGCTTTACTGGCAGGTGCCGGTCGGCCGCACGCTGGACGCTGTTGTCGGCGGCATCGAGTCGTCGGAATTCCTGCGGCAAAGCCGGATCATCGCCGACGGCTGGAAGGGCACCGCGCAAACCCGTTATGAGGAAATCGCCGGCGCCAACCATTTCACCGTGCTCGATCCGCTGACCGACGCTAACAGCGCGATGACCAGGCGCGTGGTCGAATTGGCAAGGCAGACGCAAAACCTCTCGCTGTAAAAAGACTTGGCGCTGTAATCAGAACCAGTAGTGCCAGGCGAAATAGCAGGTGAGCAGTGCGCCGACCACGGTGACCGCGACGCGCATCACCTCGCGCGGCGCGACGCGGGCAATCGACGCGCCGAGCTGGCCACCGACGATGGAGCCGGCCATCAACGCCAAAGTCTCCGGCCAGATGACGATGCCCTGTGAGATGAGAATTGCCGCCGCGACGCCGCTGTTGAGACTGGTGACGAGATTCTTCGCGACATTGGCCGAGCGATAGTCGCCGCGCGTCGCCAATGTCATGACGGCGAGCAGCAAGACGCCGACGCCGGCGCCGAAATAGCCGCCGTAGAACGACACCGGCAGAAGCATTTTCAGATTGGTGACGCTGAAGTCGATGGCGCGGCCTTTGCTGTGCGCGCGGGCGCGCAGCCAGTCGCCGATCGGCCGCGCAAGCGCAAACAGCACGGTGCCGAAGCCGAGCAGCAGCGGCACCAGAATCGCGAACACATGCTGCGGCGTCGCCAGCAGCAGCAGTGCGCCGAGAGCTGCGCCCAGCATCGAGGCCAGCACCATGCCGATGAAGGCGCGATCGAGTTTCGGCAACTGTCCGCGGTCCGACAATGCGGCTAGAAATGCGCCGGGAAACGACGCGCACAGATTGCAGGCGGTGGCCGACAGCGGCTGGATGCCTGCGGCGATCAATGCCGGAAAGGTGACGACCGCGGCGCCACCGACCAGCGAGGTGAGCGCGCCGCCGCCAATGCCGGCGATGAAAAGCATGATGATGGTGGAGAGGGACATTGTTCGCCTTGTCCCGGCCAAGCGAAGCGCAGAGCCGGGACCGTTCCGTATACAGAGGGTGAAACGGTCCCGGCTCTGCAGGACATCACTTCGTGATGCCCTGCGTCCGGGACAAGTAAGCTAGAAAAACGCCTGGATCCCCGTCTGCGCGCGGCCGAGGATCAGCGCGTGGATGTCGTGTGTGCCTTCGTAGGTGTTGACCGTCTCGAGGTTGGCGAGCACGCGCATCACATGATACTCGCCGGAGATGCCGTTGCCGCCGTGCATGTCGCGCGCGACGCGGGCGATGTCGAGCGCCTTGCCGCAATTGTTGCGCTTCATCAGCGAGATCGACGGCGGCGCAGCCTTGCCTTGCTCGAGCATGCGGCCGAGGCGCAGCGCGCCGGCGGTGCCGAGCGCGATCTCGGTCTGCATGTCGGCGAGCTTCTTCTGCACCAGCTGGTTGGCGGCGAGCGGCCGGTTGAACTGCTTGCGGTCGAGCGTGTATTGCCGCGCCGCGTGCCAGCAGAATTCGGCGGCGCCCATCACGCCCCAGGCAATGCCGTAGCGCGCATTGTTGAGACAGCCGAACGGACCGGCGAGGCCCTGCGCATTCGGCAGCAGGTTTTCTTCCGGGATGACGCAATCGGTGAGCACGATTTCGCCGGTGGTCGAAGCGCGCAAGGAAAGCTTGCCTTCGATCTTCGGCGTCGAGAAACCCTTGGTGCCGCGCTCGACGATGAAGCCGCGAATGACGCCATCGAGCTTGGCCCAGACTACGGCGACATCGGCGAAAGGCGCGTTCGAGATCCAGGTCTTGGCGCCGTTGAGCTTGAAGCCGCCGGCGACCTTTTCGGCGCGCGTCACCATCGAACCGGGATCGGAGCCGTGGTCCGGCTCGGTGAGCCCGAAGCAGCCGACCCATTCGCCGGTCGCCAGTTTCGGCAGATATTTGCGGCGCTGCGCTTCGTTGCCGTAGGCGTAGATCGGATGCATCACCAGCGACGACTGCACCGACATGGTCGAGCGATAGCCGGAATCGACGCGCTCGAGTTCGCGCGCGATCAGGCCATAGGCGACATAGCCAAGGCCGGCGCCGCCGTATTCTTCGGGGATCGTCGGCCCGAGCAGGCCAAGCTTGCCCATTTCGGGGAGGTTCTGCGGATCGTGCGTTTCGTTGGCGTAGGCTTCCTTGATGCGCGGCATCAGATAGCTCTGCGCAAAGCCGCGCGCGGTGTCGCGCACCATGCGCTCTTCCTCGGTCAGTTCGAATTCAATGCCGAGCGGGTCCTCCCACTGGAAGTCACGATCCTTCAGCATTGCGGGCTTGCCTTCGCGCTTTTCGGCCGGCTGCGACATCGGGACTTTCTCCTGGGAACTCAGCTGAGAAACTTCGTGGCCGTCATTATAGACCGGATTGGGTGGCGGCAAGAGAGGAGTCCGTCGTCCTCGCGCAGGCATGCCTCATCG